>NZ_JBFAOM010000053.1:0-60342 GCF_040675235.1 Nonomuraea sp. NPDC049637 | reverse complement strand
AAGTGGGGTGACGGTGTGGGCCGCAAGGCGGCTCCGGTGGCGTTCGACACGGGTGCCTGGCGTCAGCAGGACACCGGCACGGCCCCGCTGTCGGTCAAGAAGTAACACACGCGCGCGAAGTGAAGGGCGTTCCCCGCGGGGGACGCCCTTCACGCGTGTTCAGAGCACCGAACCTGACGGCCCCGTCGTCATCGTGACCCCCGACCCGGCGAACTCGCCCACGTCGGCGACCGCCGCCTGCCCCTCCTCGCTGCTCATCGCCGCGAGGAACGACTGCTCGTCGTCCCAGGTCAGCACCGCGACCAGGTGGTAGGCGGGCCGCTGCCCGCCACCGGCCACCGGCCGCTGGACGGTGTAGGCCCGCAGGCCCGGAAGCTTGGCCGCCAGGGGCGCGTGGATCTCGTCGTAGTGCCGGTCGAAGGCCGCGACGTCCTCGGGGTGGTGGTAGAGAACGATGAGCTGGAATGCCATGGTCCGCCTCCGGATCGTGATGTCCTGTCACGAAACCACACCCCGGCGTCCCCGTGGAAGGCCGCCGGACGGCGACGTCAGACCGGTACGCGGGTGACCAGGATCCCGTCGTCGTCGCTGAACAGCTCGGCCCCCGGCGAGAACGTGACGCCGCCGAACGTCACCGGCACGTCCCGCTCGCCCGCGCCCGTCTTGCCGCTCTTGCGGGGGTTGGAACCCAGGGCCTTCACGCCGAGGTCGAGCTCGCGCAGCGCCGTCACGTCCCGGACGGCGCCGTGGATCACCACGCCCGCCCATCCGGCCGCCACCGCCGCGCCCGCGATCATGTCGCCCATCAGCGCGGCGTGCAGCGAGCCGCCGCCGTCCACCACCAGGACCCGGCCCTCGCCCGGCTCCGACAGGACCGCCTTGAGCAGGGCGTTGTCCTGGTGGCAGCGCACGGTGGCGATCGTGCCGTGGAAGGCGCGGCGGCCGCCGTACTGGCGCAGCTGCAGGTCGCAGGAGTCGAGCTCGTCGCCGCGCTCGTCGTACAGGTCCGCGGTGTTCATGGGGGCCCTTCCCGGCGGGGGTGTCAGCGGTCGCGTTCATGCTGCCACGCGCGGCCCGCCGGGCGTCGGCCCGGGCGGGAAGCGTTTCCCACGTTTTCCCAACCGGCGGCCGCGCCCTACCCCGGCGGCCCGGGCCGATCGATGCTGTGGCGGAACGCACGCCACGCGATCGTGTACCAGGGGAGTACGCATGGGGTTACGAAGGTGGACGGCCGTCCTGGCAGCGGCGTCGCTCGCCGTGGGCGGCCTGGCCGGCACGGTGTGGACGCCGCCGCAGGCGGTCGCCGAAGCGGTGGACGCCGCCACCGCGTGGATGGTCAAACCCCTGTTCCGGCTACGGGGCACCACCGGCACCGACAACACGCTGTTCACCTCCTGGGAGACGGAGTACGACAGCGCGGTGACGAAATGGGGTTACACCCCTGAGGGGCAGGTGCTGCACGTCTCGCGCGAGGCGGTGACCGGGCTGTCCCCGGTCACCGGCCTGCGCAAGGCGGGCGGCGACCGCATCTTCACCATCGACCAGAGCGAGCGCGACCAGGCCGTCGCGCAGGGCTACGTGGACGAGGGCGTGCGCTTCCACGCGCAGGCCGCGGGCGGGGACGGGCTGCTCCCGGTCCACCAGCTCGTCAAGGGCCCCTCCCACCGGTACGCGATCGGCGAGGCGGAGAAGGCACGCGCCCTCGCCGAAGGCTGGACGTACCAGAAGGTCGCCTTCTACGGACGGGGCTCGTTCAGCAAGAAGCTGCTGCTCAACGGGGAGTTCACCACGGACGCCGCGTCATGGGAGGCCGCCGGGCCGATCACGACGGCGGTCGAGAACGGCGTGCTCAAGGTCACCGTGGCCGACGGCACCACCGAACCGGGGCAGGCCCACCTGCGCCAGCTCGGGCGCACGCTGCAGGCCAAGAAGACCTACACGCTCTCCTTCGACGCCCACGCCAGTGCCGCGGCGACCATCAGGGCCGTGCTCTGCGAGGACGTCGAGACCTGCCCGGAGATCTTCGCCACGGACGTGGAGCTGCCGGACCAGCCGCAACACTTCTCCTACACCTTCGACTCCACCGCCGACACCACGACGGCGGCGCTCACCTTCCAGCTCGGCGGCCAGGGCGCGCTGACGGCCTTCCTGGACAACGTCTCGCTGACCGAGCAGAAGTGGACCGTCTCCACCGATCCCAAGCCGACCGAGGCCGAGGCGCTGGCCGCCGCCGAGGCCACGGGGCAACTGGTGGAGGTGCTGGCCGAGCGGGGCGAGACGCGCGAGGTGTACGCCACCCCCGAAGGCACGATGTACGTCAACGACCGGCTCGCCCCGATCAGGAAGAAGCAGGGCGACACGTGGGTCCCCCTGTACAACGGCCTGCGGTTCCAGGACGGGACGGTCCGGCCGTACTCCTCGCTGGTGGACCTCAGGCTGTCGGCCGGCGGGACGGGGCCGATGGCCACGCTCACCCGCTCCGGCCACACCATGTCGCTGACCTGGCCGACCGCGCTGCCCACGCCGACCCTGGACGGCGACACCGCCGTGTACGCCGGCGCGCTCGGGCCGGACGTGGACCTGCGCGTGCGGGCCACCGCGGACGGTCTCGCCCACACGCTGGTGGTGAAGACCCCCGCCGCCGCGCAGGACCCCCGGCTGGCCGGCCTGACCCTCGGCCTGTCCGCGCCGACGCTGACGGTGAGCACCGGCGCCGACGGCACGCAGGAGGCGGTCGACCCCGACAACGGCGCGGTGATCTTCGAGGCGCCCAGGCCCGTCATGTGGGACTCGGCGCCCGCGCCCCCCGCGGCGGGCACGGGCATGGTGGGCGAGGACGGCCCCGTCGACCCGCCGACCACCTACGCCACGGACGGCGCCCCCGGCGACGCGTCGAAGATCGCCACGATCGGCACCGAACTGGGCCAGGGACAGCTCACGCTGACCCCCGACCCGGCCATGCTGGCCGCGGCCGACACGACGTTCCCCGTCTACATCGACCCGATGTACCGCACGCCGATGAGCTCGGCGAACCTCATGGTGGCCAGCAGCGGGTTCGAGATCTACAACTTCACCAAGGACCAGGGCATGGGCCGATGCCCGATCGGCCTGCCCTCCAGCGGCAAGAGCTGCGGCTCCCCGCACAAGAAGCGGCTGTTCTACCGCGTCCCCACCGGCTGGCTGGCCGGCAAGCAGGTCCTGTCCGCCGAGTTCCACGTACGGGAGGTGTGGGCCGCCTCGGGCAGCAAGCGGCCGGTCAACATCCACCTGGCCAAGGCGTTCGGCAAGCACTCCACCTGGAACTCCACCTCCGACAACTGGCTGCGCAAGCTGGACAGCCGCAACGTGGCCAAGGGGTGGTCGGGCTGCGCCGCCAAGTCCTGCCCGGCCGGTGACGTGCTGTTCAACGTGACCTCGGGCGTCAAGGAGGCGGCGCAGAAGGGCTGGCGGGACACCACGTTCGGCCTGCGCGCCGCCGACGAGGGCGACCAGCTCGGCTGGAAGCGGTTCGAGTCGCGCGCCTACCTGCGGGTGCACTACAACCGGCCGCCGCTGCAGCCGAAGATGAGCCAGCTGGAGATGGAGCCGGGCGGCCCGTGCAAGGGGCCGGGCAACCCGTCGGTGTTCAACTGGTCCACGCCGAAGCTGATCGCCAAGAACCTCCGCGACCCCGACACCTACAACCGCACGGCCGACAAGGTGCAGGCCGAGTTCCTGGTGTCGTGGAAGAACGCCGCCGGCCAGAACAAGGAATGGCGGTACCTCACGCCGGCCAAGAGCGCCAGGTCCGGCAAGGCGGGCAACAGCTTCATGGCGCAGGTGCCGCGCGGGCTGCTGCCGGAGAACACCGTCGTCAACTGGCAGGTCCGCGCCCAGGACAGCCGCAAGGGCAAGGGGCCGTGGAGCTCGGCCGGGGCGGCGACCGCCTGCTACTTCGTCTTCGACACCAAGGCGCCGCCGCTGCCGGTGATCACCTCGTCCGGCGCCGACGGGTACGTCGCGGAGAACCCCCTCGACCCGGCGCAGACGCCGCAGGACGGCATGGGCCGCTACGGCCGGTTCGTCATCACCTTCGACCCGTCGGTGACCGAGTGGGCCTACGCGGTCAACGACGACCCCGCCCAGTTCCGCAAGAGGACCGCCGGCAGCGCCACCGAGACGGTGCAGATCCTGCCCAAGGTCGTCGGCAGCAACAGCCTCTACGTCCGCGTCAAGGACCAGGCGGGCAACTACTCCAAGGGCTCGGCCGTCTACCGGTTCCGGGTCGCGCCCGGCCGCGGGCCGAAGGCCCACTGGAAGCTCAACGACCCGGCCGGCGCCACCACCCTGGCGGAGACCGGCGGCCGCTACCCGGCCCGTACCGCGGGCACGCCGCAGCTCGGCGTGGCCGGTTCCCGCGGCACGGCGATGGCCGGCAACGGCACCACCGCCTACGCCCGTACCGACGCCGCGGTGCTGGACACCACCAAGAGCTTCACGGTGACGGCGTGGGCGAAGCTGCCGGACGTCCTGCCCTCGTCCTACGCCACCGTGCTGGCCCAGGACGGCGGCAACGTGTCCGGCTTCTGCCTGCGCTACGACGCGCCGAACCGCAAATGGGTGTTCTGGCGCATGAACGCCGACTCGACCTCGGCGGCCTCGGCCAGCGCGTGGTCGGCGAAACAGGCCAGACCCGGCGAATGGACGCACCTGATGGGCGTCTTCGACTCGGTGGCCAAGAAGGTGCGCATCTACGTCAACGGCGAGCCCGGCACCGAGATGGACTACACCAGCGCCTGGGCGGCCAACGGCCCGCTCACCATCGGCCGGGTCCTGTGGGGCGCCCAGCCGCTCGACCACTTCCCCGGCAAGATCGACGACGTCCGCGTCTACGACCGGGTCGTCAGCGTCGAGGAGGCGGCGGCGCTGTCCAAGGAGATGCTGACGGTGACGCACAAGTGGCACCTCAACAACGTCCCCGACGACAGCGGCGAGGCGCCCAGAACCCCCGTCAAGCTGTACGGCGCGGCCCGCTTCGTGGCCAGGACCCCCATGAGCAACAGCGTCGTGCCCGGCTCCCTGCGCCTGCCGGGCGCGACCGGCGACTACGCGGCCGTCGAGTCGGCCGTGCTCGATCCGCGGGAGAGCTTCACACTCTCGGCCTGGGTGGAGACCAGCGGCCAGGCGCGCAAGGCGATGACCCTGCTGAACCTGCCCATGGCCACCGGCAGCGCGCTGACGGTGAAGTTCGACCCCGCCCGCGGCGACCCGGACATGGGCGAGACCGGCCGGTACGTCGTGGAGATCCCCGGCGGCGCCGCCGTGGAACACCCCGCCTTCCACACCGGGTTCGGCGACTGGGACCACCTGGCGATCGTCTACCGGGCCCGGGAGAAGACGCTGGAGTTCTGGGTGAACGGCACCCTCGAAGCGGCTCCGGAGGCCGAGGTCAAGTCCTACCGCAACGACGTCGCCCTGTCGGGCCCCATCACCTCGGCCCAGCTCGGCCGTGGCGGGACGGGCCTGAACTGGTCGGGCCACGTCGACGACGTGTGGGTGCTGCGCGGCCCCGCCGACGAGAGCCTGATCGACCTGCTGGCCCTGTGGTCGGAGATGTCGGTCGTCTCCGAGGACGCGCTCAACGACAACACCCCCGACTGACCCGGTGCGGGGGCGCCGCGCCGGCGCCCCCGCCGTCCCTGCTGCCGCTTCCGCTCTCTTCCCTGGGAGGTACGGCATGCGCGTCCATGCCGCACGCCGACGTCGCTCTTCCTGGTCCCGGCTGCTCCGCGCGGCCCTCACGCTGCTGCTCACGGTCGGCCTGATGGTCGTGCCCGCGACGCTCCCCTCCGCGAGCGCCGCCGCCGAGCGAAACCGGCCCAAGCCCGTCGACCGGGAACGGGTCGTGCCCGGCCGGCCCGCCGCGGTGAAACCACGCATCACCGAGCCGAAGGCCCCCGACCCCGTGGCGGCCTGGCCCGCGCCCGGCACGGCCGAGGTGGACCTGGCCGCCGCCACAGCGTCCGCCCCGCCCGCCGCACCCGCCGGAAAGGCGGGCGCGCTGTCCGCGACGCCCGCCGACGCCGCCTCCGCCGCCGGGCGGGTGCGCATCCAGACCCACGACCGCGCGGCCTCGCAGCGCGCGGGGGTCGGCGGCCCGATCTTCACCGCGGCCCGCACGTCGGGACCGCCGGGCAAGGTCACGATGAAGGTGGACTACGCCCCCTTCGCCGAAGCCTACGGAGGCGGCTTCGGTTCCCGGGTGCGCCTGGCGGCCCTGCCCGCATGTGCCCTGACCAGCCCGGACAAGGCCGAGTGCCGCCGGGCCGTGCCGCTGAAGGGCCGCAACGACACCGCGACCAGGACGCTCAGCGCCGACGTCGACCTCGCTGCCGAGCCGATGGTGCTGGCCGTCACCTCCGGGACGTCGGGGGACAAGGGCGACTTCGGCGTCACCTCGCTGTCGCCGTCGGCGACCTGGCAGGTCAGCCCGCAGACGGGCGACTTCACCTGGTCCTACCCGCTGCGGGTGCCCCCGGTGCCGGGCGGGCTGGTGCCGAACCTGGTGGTCAACTACTCCGCGGCCTCCATCGACGGGCGCACCGCGACCACCAACAACCAGGCGTCCTGGCTCGGCGACGGCTTCGAGCTGTCGCCCGGGTACATCGAGCGCAAGTACAAGTCCTGCAAGGACGACGGCGTCCCCAAGGACCCGACCTACCAGGTCGAGCCGATGGACCAGTGCTGGGCCTACGACAACGCCACGCTCGCCCTCGGCGGATCGGGCGGCGAGCTCGTCCCGACCGGCCCCGACACCTGGGTCCTGGCCAGGGACGACGGCACCCGGGTCCAGCGCCTCACCGGCACCGCCGCCGACACCGCCAACGGCGACGAGGACAACGAATACTGGCGCGTGACCACCGCCGACGGCACCCAGTACTACTTCGGCAAGAACCGCCTGCCGGGCTGGACCTCCGGCAAACCCCAGACGAACTCCGCCTGGGACGTCCCGGTGTTCGGCGACGACGCCGGCGAACCGTGCCACAAGGACGCCTTCAAGGACTCCTGGTGCCGTCAGACCTGGCGGTGGAACCTCGACTACATCGAGGACACCCACGGCAACGCGGTGACCTTCTACTACGCCAAGGAGCAGAACCGCTACGGCCGCAACCTGCGCGCCGCCGACGACACCGCCTACGACCGCGGCGGCTACCTCACCTCCATCCAGTACGGCCTGCGCACCGGCGACCTGTTCCCGGCCACGCCGCCCGCCCGGGTCGACTTCACCAACGCCGAGCGCTGCCTGCTGACCGCGGCCGAGTGCGCCGACATCTCCGCCCATCCGGTCCGCTGGCCGGACGTGCCCTGGGACATGAACTGCGACGAGGGCACCGAGTGCAAGGACGGCAAGGGCACGGCCTCGCCGAGCTTCTGGACCCGCAAGCGCCTGACGAAGGTCACCACCAAGGTCGTCAACGCGGCGGGCACCGGCCACCGCGACGTGGACTCCTGGGAGTTCAAGCACCTGTGGGGCGTGGCCGACGTGGACCGGCAGCTCAAGCTCACCGACATCGTCCACACCGGGCACGCCGGTGCGGCGCCGGTCACCATGCCGCCGGTGAGCTTCGTCTACCAGCAGCTGGCCAACCGGGTGGACAAGCTCGGCGACGACGTCGGCCCGTTCGTCAAGGAGCGGGTGGCCTCGATCCAGAACGAGACCGGCGGCAAGCTCGACGTCACGTACTCGGAGATGGACTGCAGCCCCTCCGACGTGCCGCAACCGGCGAGCAACCGGCGGCTGTGCTTCCCGACGTTCTGGCAGAACTCCAACGGCGGCGCCGACCCGAGCCTGGACTGGTTCCACAAGTACGTCGTCCGCGAGCTGATCCAGACCGACCTGACCGGCGGCGGCTCGGACATGGTCACCCGCTACGACTACAGCATCGGCAAGCCCGCCTGGCACTACGCCGACGACGACGGCATCACGCCGGAGAAGTTCAAGACCTGGTCGAACTGGCGCGGCTTCGACAAGGTCCGGGTGATCGGCGGGGCCACCAGCGCGGCCAGCGGCGGCACGCCGTCCCAGACCGACTACTGGTACTTCCAGGGCATGAACGGCGACCGCGCGTCGGTCTCCGGCGGCACCAAGACCGTCACCGTGGACGACGGCGAGGGCGGCACGTACACCGACCACGAGTCCCTGCACGGCACCACCCTGCGCACCGTGACCTACGACAAGGCCGGCGGCGTGCCGGTGAGCAAGTCGATCAGCACGCCGTGGTACCACCAGACGGCCTCCAGGTCCCGCCCGTGGGGCACGATCACCGCCAACCTGACCGGCACCAGGTCCACCCGCACCTTCGGCCTGGTCGGCCTGTCCTGGCAGCAGACCCGCTCGACCGTGACCGAGTTCGACCTGACCACCGGCGCCGCGCTCACCACCGACGACGAGGGCGAGGTGGGCGTCGCCGGCGACGAGGAGTGCACCAGGACCGAGCTGACCGCCGACGGGGCGCGGGTGCTGCGCCTGCCGGCCCGGGTGACCACGGTGGCCCGCCGCTGCGCCGACACGCCGAACCTGCTCACCGACCTGATCGCCGACGCGCGCACCTACTACGACGACAAGGCGTTCAAGGCCGCGCCCGTGCACGGCGACGTGACCAGGACCGAACGCGGGAACGCCGCCTCGGCGACCGCGATCACCGGCTACCAGGTGATCGCCCGGTCGACCTACGACGACCTGGGACGCCCCAAGACCGTCGCCGACGCCGCCGGGCTGACCACCTCCACCGACTACACCGAGGCGCACGGCGTCACCACGCAGGTGGTCACCACCACCCCGCGGGCCCGCGCCGACGACCCCGACTCGGCCATGGTCACGACCCGGGTGCTCGACCCGGCGTGGGGCCTGGCGACGCGGGAGACCAACGCGGCCGGAAAGGTGACCGTCGCGCAGCGGGACGCGCTGGGCCGCACCTCGAAGGTCTGGGGGCCGGGCCGCACGACCAGCATGACGCCCGACAACGAGTACCAGTACCTCGTCAACGCCGGCGCTATCGTGGCCGTGGGCGCGAAGACGCTGACCGGCGAAGGCGGCCAGCAGACGTCGTACACGCTGTTCGACGGGTGGCTGCGGCCCAGGCAGTCGCAGGCCCCCGGCAAGAACGGCGACACCAGGGGCCGGATCGTCTCCGACAGCGTCTACAACGGGGCCGGGCAGGTGCACTACACCTTCGCGCCCTACTACGCCGACGGCGACCCCGAGCCCAAGCGGTTCGGGGTGGCCACCGTGGGCGCGGTGGAGTCGCAGCTGTGGAACACCTACGACGGCCGCGGGCGGCTGCTCGCCGAACGGCTGCTGTCCGGCAACAGCGACGGCGACGTCAACGAGCTGTGGAACACCCGTTACGAGTACGGCGGCGACTGGACCAAGGTCGTGCCCCCGTCCGGCGGCACCCCGGTCACCACCTACACCGACGTGCACGGGCGTACCCGTGAGATCCAGCAGCAGACGGCCGCCGGGCCGGTCGTCACCAAGTTCGCCTACAACCACCGCGGCCAGCAGGAGTCGGTGACCGGCCCCGGCAACCAGGTCTGGTCCTACAGCTACGACCTGCTCGGCCGCCGGGTGCAGTCGAACGACCCCGACCGCGGCGTCGAGAAGACCGCCTACGACAACCTCGACCGGCCGGTCCTGACGACCGACGCCCGCAACCAGAAGATCGGCATCGAGTACGACGGGCTCGACCGCATGGTCGCCAAGTACGACGCCACCACGTCGTCGCCCGGCACCAAGATCGCCGAGTGGGTGTACGACACCGTCCGCAAGGGCCAGCTCACCAGCTCCACCCGCATCGTCGGCACCGACCGGTACACCACGCAGGTGGAGGCGTACGACAACCTGGACCGCCCGCAGCGCAGCCGGGTGGTCCTGCCCGCCGTCGAGGGCGGCCTGGCGCCCGCCCAGGGGTACGTCTTCGACACCAGCTACAACCTCGACGGCAGCGTCGCCGCGAGCAGCAGCCCCGCCGTCGGCGGGCTGCCCGCCGAGAACATCGCCTACACCTACGACGACCTCGGCCGCCTGGTCTCCACCAAGTCCCAGCTGTCGACGTACCTCGTCGGCACCGACTACACCAAGACCGGCCGGGTCATCGGCCTGCGCATGCAGTCCGGCGGCGACGGCAAGCAGATCGACCAGACCTTCGACTACGAGTTCGGCACCGGCCGCCTGGCCAAGGCCACCACCTGGCACTTCGGCATGGCCGGCACCGACCGCAGCACCCAGTACGCCTACCAGCCCGCCGGGAACATCACCCAGATCAAGGACACCTCCCGCGACGGCGTCGACAACCAGTGCTTCCGCTACGACGAGCTGTCCCGCCTGTCGGAGGCCTGGACCCAGGACGGCGACGCGGCCTGCGCCGCCACCGGCGCGAACGCCACCGTCGGCGGCCCGGCCCCCTACCGCGCCGCCTACACCTACGACGACACGGGCAACCGCCGCAGCGAGTCCCTCTACGGCGCCGGCCCGGCGGGCGGCGTCCAGCAGTCGGACCGGACCTACGTCTACGACCCGGCCAAGGCCCACCGCCTCACGACGGTCCCCGGCGCCGCCTCCTTCGCCTACGACGCCTCCGGCAACACCGTCGAGCGCCGCACCCAGGCGAGCAACCAGACGCTGACCTGGGACGCCGAAGGCGAGCTCGTCAAGGTCAACGACGACAAGAAGGGCGAGACCCGCTTCCTCTACACCGCCGACGGCGAGCGGCTCATCCGGCGCGACAAGGACGGCACCACCCTGTACCTGCCCGGCCTGGAGGTGCACCTGGTCAAGGGGGCCACCAGCCCCACGGCCAGGCGCTTCGTCGGCAACGCCATGCGGACCACCACCGGGGTCACCTACGTCCTCGGCGACCACCACGGCACCGCCGAACTGGCCATCAACGCCGAGACCGGCGCCCTCAGCCAGCGCCGCTACACCCCCTTCGGCGCCCTGCGCGGCAGCCAGGGCGCCTGGCCCCAGGACCACCAGCGCGGATTCGTCGGCGGCATCAACGACACCAGCACCGACCTGACCACGCTCGGGGCCCGCAGCTACGACCCGCTCACCGGCCGCTTCATCTCCGTCGACCCCCTCATCCAGATGGGCGACTCCCAGCAGATGAACGGCTACAACTACGCCAACAACAATCCCCCCACCCTGGCCGACCCCACGGGCCGGAAACCCTGCTGCACCGGCGTCGGCTGCTTCCACTCCATCGCGCCGCCCTGCGCGCCCGGGGACTACGACAACCCCGAATGCGAGGGCCCCTGCGATCCGGGCGGAGCCAGGAAGAATCTCGGCAACGCCCGCGACTCGCAACAGAACGAGCGGCAGCAACAACAGCAGATCGCCAAACGGAACGCGGTGCTCGAAGCCTTGAAGGCCGCAGGCATCGGATTCATCAAAGATTTCCTGAAAATAGATGACATAAAAGGCTGTTTAGGCGGCAGCGTCGGCAGTTGCGTCAGCCTGATCCTGGAATTCGTGCCGGCCAAGAAGATCGGCGGCCTGATCTGGAAACTGGCCACCAGGGTCCGGATGGGCATCAAGATCTACAAAAAGGTCCAGGGCATCATCACGGCGGCCCGCCGCGCCATCGAGGCCATCGACGCCAAGATCGACGACATCAACAAGAAGATCGCCGCCCTGGACGGGCTCCTCGCCCGCGTGGCTAAACGCAGCAAGAATCCGTCGGCGGGCGGCTCCTGTCCCTTGTCCAACAGTTTCGTCCCGGGAACCAAGGTCCTGCTCGCCGGCGGCCTGACCAAACGCATCGACCAGCTGAAACCCGGCGACAAGGTCATGGCCACCGACCCTGAGACCGGTCGTACCGAGGCCAAGGAGATCACCGCCACCATCGCCGGTGAGGGCCCCAAGAACCTGGTCACCGTCACCGTGGACAGTGGCGGCGGCAACACCCGTGACATCATCGCCACCGACGGCCACCCCTTCTGGGTGGCGGACGCGGGCAGCTGGCGCGAGGCCAAGGATTTACGTCCCGGCCAACTCCTCCGTACGGCCGCCGGCACCTACGTCCAGATCAAGGCGGTCAGGGCATGGACAGCCCAAGCCCGCGTCCACAACCTCACCGTCGCCGACCTCCACACGTACTATGTGGTGACCGGGGACACCTCGGTCCTCGTTCACAACTGCGGAATCATCGCCGACAACGACCTCATGGTGAAGGCGATGGGGGGCCACACACAGGCGTTGGCCGAGATCCAGAACGCCTCGACGGTGTACATCACGCCGAACCAGCGGCACGAATTCCTCAATGTCACCAATGGGCTGAACGCGAGGCGTCGTTTCCTCGAGGAGAACAACATCCAGACGATCACCGGTCAGCAGGCCGAGGCGTGGGCCTCCTCCGCGGAGTTCCGGGCGGCCTTCAATGCCGTGGTAGGAGCGAAGGGACGGGGTGACGCCGCGTTGGTGGGCTTCGCGGCCGCCAGCGGTATGACAGCAGTGACGATGGAGCGAAACCTGACCAACTTCGTCACCCAGACCCTCCGGCTCCCGGGGGTGCCCCTCCGTAGGGTGATGCCCTAGTGAGCAGCTACAACCTGCTGTCCTTCACGGAGACGTGCCCCAGGTGCGGACATACCGGCGAGGCCGAGGCGGAATTCCAGTTCGGGCTCCTCGAACTGCGGCCTTACCGGGTGGGAGACCGTGTCGAGTGGGGGGCGAAGGGCCTGCGTTTTCCCTCGGCGCGCCCCGAAGGGGGCTACTTCGAAGGCGCCGGCTATGTCGAGTGCGAGAACTGCCGGAAGGATTACTGGGTCGTCATATCCGTCGAGGCGGACATCATCTCCGCAGTGCGCATCGACCATGGCAGAAAGGGCTACGTGGATTAGTGCCCGCCCAGTACGCCGGAGAGACCGGCTTCACCCCCGTGAAGCCGGTCTCGGGTACCGGGAATCGTCTTCTGGATGGGTCCGTGACGTGCTTTTATGTTTGAGTAGGCGTTACGGAATGCGACTTGCCTCATACCTGAACGCTTATTTGTCTCGTTCGCATATCGGCCGAGCCTCGGTGGGGCCAAGATTTTCGCCGGAAACAGCGGGATTTGTCTCGGTTGAATATCGGTTGACCGTGGGCTTCGACAGTCGGTCAATCATGGGGACGTGATCAATTCACCGTACGACGGCGTTCGGGTGCTGGGGGCGGTCGAGTTCCGGTGGGCGGGCGCGCCGGTGGTGTTGCGCAGGCGGCAGCAGCGGCTGCTGCTCGGCGTGCTGGCTCTGTCGGCCGGCCGGGTCGTCCCGCTCCAGCGCCTGGTCCAGGTGCTCTGGCCCGAAGGGGCGCCGCAGGGCGCGCGCAGGCAGGTCCAGGTGCTCGTGTCGCGGCTGCGCGGCCTGCTCGCCGGCGTGGCCGGAAGCGACGTGGAGGTCTTCGCCACCGGCTCCGGCTACGGGTTGCGCATCGATCCCATGGCCGTGGACGCGCACCGGTTCGCCGTGCTGAAGGAGCGGGCCGGGGCCAGTGACGACGACGAGGAGAAGGCCGGGCTGCTGCGGCAGGCGCTGGAGTTGTGGCGTGGCCCGGTGCTCGACGAGGCGGCCGTCGGCGCCGCCCGCGACACGCTGTGCGTCCGGCTGGAGGAGGCGCGGCGCGAGGCGATCGAGGAGCACGCCGAGGCGTCGTTGCGGCTCGGCCGGCACCGGCAGGTCCTCGGCGCGCTGGCCGAGGAGGTGGCGACCGCGCCCACCCGGGAACGGCTGGCCGGCCTGCTGATGCTCGCGCTCTACCGCTCCGGCCGCATCGCCGAGGCCCTGGACGTCTTCGAACGGTCACGCGCGCACCTGAACGAGGAACTGGGGCTCGATCCCGGCCCCGCCCTGGTACGGCTGCGCCTGGACATCCTGCGCGGCGACCCCCGCCTCGGCGGCCGGGCCGGGCCGGGCGGCGTCGGCGGCCCCGAGACCGTCAGGAGGTCCGGCGACCTGGAGGGGGAGGGGCTGGTGATGCTCGGCCTGGGCCGGATCCGCTTCGCCCAGGACCGCTTCGCCGAGTCCGTCGCCGCCTACGAGGAGGCCCGGCGGGCCTTCCAGCGGCTCGGCGACCGGCGGCACCTGGCGGCCGCCCTGTCCGGGCTGGGCACCGTGCGGGCCGAGGGCGGCTGGTTCGCCGAGGGGGAGACCGACCTGCTGGAGGCGGCCTCGCTCTTCTCCGCCCTCGGTGACCAGGCCGGGCACGCCCACGCCATCTACATGCTGGGCTTCGTGGAACGCGAACGCGGCGACGACGAACTGGCGTTGTGGCTGCTCAGCCGCGCGCTGCGGACGTACCAGAAGATCGGTGACCTGCGCTGCCAGGCGCTGCTGCAACGCAGCATCGGCCTGGTGCACCGGGCGAGGGGCGAGTACGGGCACGCCGCGACCAGGACCCGCGAGTCCCGCCGCCTGTTCGCCGCCCTGTCCGACCCGCACGGGACGGCCTACGCGGACCAGTCGCTGGCCAAGATCCGGATCCGCGTGGGGGACCTGCCGCAGGCCGAGCGGGCGCTCCAGGCGAGCCTGCGCGTCTTCACCCGCCAGGACGACCGCTTCGGCCGCGCGCTCGGCCTGCGGACGCTCGGCGAGCTGCGCCTGGAGCAGGGCGCGGCGGCCGAGTCCAGGGCCGCGCTGTCCGCCTCGCTCGACCTGTGGGACACGCTGGAGCTGCCGCTGTGGCGCGCCCGCACGCTCTCCGTGCTGGCCCGCCTGGAGTCGCGCAACGGCGAGGCCGCGCACGCCGGCGCCGCCCGCCAGGAGTCGACCGCCATCTTCAGCCGCATCGGCAGCCGCGAAGGCCGCTGACGTCCCCGGCTTCCGTCGGATATCCCCGGCATTCCCGACGCGAGGGCGCTGACGTCGCTGGCAAACGGGTGGCAACAGGGGCCGCGTACATTGCGCGGGCATCTTCCTCCCGCGCCGAAGGAGAGCCTCATGAGGCGATCTTCCACCGTCACGGTGGCCATCCACCGGGTGCTCGTCCTCACGGCGATCCTGCTCTCCTCGCTCGCCGTCGCGACCGGCTCGCCGGCTGCCGCGGCGGGGCAGCCGGCGGACGCCGGGCAGCGAGGGAACGGCCCGTGGGTGGAGCCCGGGCTGGCCCGCAAGCTCGACTCCGGAGGCAGGATCCGGGTCAACGTCGTGACCAGGGATCGCGACGAGCTGGCCGCCGTCTCCGGCTCCGGCGCCGGCCAGGTGCTCCAGACGCTGTCACGCCTGCCCGTGGTCACCTTGCGGACCGACCATGCGGGCCTCCAGCGGCTCGCCGCCCGGCCGGGTGTGCTCAGCGTGTCCGAGGACCGGCCGGTGCCGCCGGCCCTCGGGCAGAGCGTCCCGCTGATCGGCGGCGACCGCACCAGGGCGGCCGGGCTGACCGGCGCGGGCACCGCCGTGGCCGTGCTGGACACCGGCGTCGCCACCGGCCACCCCTTCCTCGGCGGCCGCGTGCTGGCCGAGGCGTGCTTCTCGCCCGCCGACCCCGACTACTCCGCCACCAGCCTGTGCCCGGACGGCGCCCCCAGGCAGGACGGCCCCGGCTCGGCCGACGCCGAGAGCGGCGGCTGCTCGGACGAGCTGCTGGACTGCTCCCACGGCACGCACGTGGCCGGGATCATCGCCGGCGACGGCGAGGGGATCGACGGCGACGGCGGGAGCGGGGTCGCGCCGGGCGCCGGCCTCGTGGCCATCCAGATCTTCAGCAGGTTCGACTCCGACGACTTCTGCGGCTCCGGCGGCGCGCCGTGCCTGCTCAGCTTCTCCAGCGCCCAGCTGGCCGCGCTGGAGAAGGTCCAGACGCTGAAGGCGACCCTGCCCATCGTGGCGGTCAACCTGAGCCTGGGCAGCGGCATGCACACCGCGGCCTGCGACACCGACCCGCGCAAGGCCGCCATCGACGCCCTGCTGGCGGCCGGGGTCGCCACCGTCGTCGCGGCCGGCAACGACGCCTACCCGAACGCGGTGGCCGCCCCCGCCTGCATCTCGTCGGCCGTCGCCGTGGGCAGCACCACCGACGCCGACGTCCTGTCCTCCTTCAGCAACCGCGGCCCGCTCCTGGACCTGCTGGCCCCCGGCAGCGACATCGTCTCCTCCGTGCCCGGCGACCGCTGGGCGTCGATGAGCGGCACGTCCATGGCCGCGCCGCACGTCGCGGGGGCGCTCGCGGTGCTGAGCCAGGCGTTCCCCGGGGCCGGCCCCGCGGCGCTGGAGGCCAAGCTCAAGGAGACCGGGCGCCCGATCGCCTACACGGGCGCCACCACGCCCCGCATCCAGCTCGACGCCGCCGCCCTGGACGCGACGCCCCGGCCGGGGCCCGACCAGTACTTCCACTCGCGGGGCAGGATCCTGGACAACGTCCGGATCAGCGCCAACTCCACCATGGCCGTGCAGGTGGCGGGCGTGGCGGGGCTGCCCGCGCAGGGCGTGCGGTCCGTCGCGCTCAACGTCAGCGCCAAGGGCGACTTCTTCAACACCGGGACGATCACCGTGCACGCCTCCGACGAGCAGGAACCGGACGGCAAGGTGCTCGCCTACGACACCTCCCGCTACGCCTCCACCATGATCATCGCCAGGGTCGGCGCGGACGGGAAGGTCAAGGTGGTCAACCGCGGGACGGGACCCGTCAAGGTGACGCTCGACGCGCACGGCCACACCCTCGACAGGGCGGCCGCCGCCGTGGGCGGCACCTACTTCCCCGTCACGCCCGCCCGGGTGGCCGACCACACCGTCATCCCCGCGCTGGGCAACTACGAGCTGTCCGTCGCCGGCATGAACGGCCTGCCCGCCGCCGGCGTCGCCCAGGTCGCCCTCACCGTGGTGCTGAAGAGCCCGTCGACCGGCACCGTACGCGTGTACGCCGCCGGCGAGGCCTACCCCGTGGACGCCAACATCGACTACCCGGCGAACCTCACCACGCAGTTCCACACGATCGTCAAACCGGGCCAGGACGGCAAGATCAACGTGCACAACCTCGGCTACGACAACGTCGAGATCTCCGTGGACGTCACCGGCTACTTCTCCGCCGAGCGGCGCGGCGGGCTGGTCAAGGCCGTCCGCCCCACGTCCGCGGGACGGGCCCTGGCGATCCCGGCGGGCGGCACCAAGGCCGTGCGCTTCACCGGCCTGCCCGCCTCCGGCGTCACCGCGGTCGCGCTGACCGTGGCCGCGCGGGGGGCGGCCGCCGGGACCGTCTCGGTGCTGCCGCAGAGCGGGCCCTCGACCGCCCGCGTCGTCTCCTACCCGGCGGGCAAGGACGCCGTCGGGTCCGCCATCGCCGCCGTACGCCCCGACGGGTCGGTGGTGCTGAAGAACGAGGGAACCGGGCAGGTGAGCGTCGACGTCGACCTGTACGCCTACTTCGCGAACGCCTGACCCCCGGTCACCCGCGCCTGGAACGTCCTGCGAACCCCGGAAAAGGAGGCGGGCGGATGAGCCCCGCAGTGGTGAACGGCATCCACGCCCGCATGCTCGCGGCCGAACTCAGCCTGCTCAAGGCCGCCTCCGGTCTCGGGCTGGTGCAGCTGGCCGGGCACACGCACTGCAGCAAGTCCTCGCTCCAGCGCTACCTCAGCGGCAAGCTGCTGCCGTCCCGCCAGGCCGTCGAGGCCATCAGCAAGGCATGCTGCGGCGACACCGCGCGCCTGGTGGCGCTGTGGGAGCTGGCCGTGGCCGGTCCTCCCGAGCGGCCGCGTCCGGCGCAGCTCCCGCACGACGTGCCGGGCTTCACCGGCCGCTCCGCCGAGCTCGCCCGCCTCGCGGGCCTGATGCCGGACTCCGGCAACGCCATCGCGATCGCGGTGATCGACGGCGTCGCCGGAGTCGGCAAGAGCGCGCTCGCCGTGCACTTCGCGCACCGCGTGGCCGGCCTTTTCCCGGACGGCCAGCTCCACCTCGACCTGCGCGGCTCCGACGCCGAACGGGGGCCGCTGCCGCCCGCCGAGGCGCTGGCCCAGCTCGTCCGGGCCCTCGCCCCGGACCTGCGGCGCCTGCCCGGCGACGTGGGGGAGCGGGCGGCCCTGTTCCGCAGCCTGATCGGCGGCCGGCGCATGCTCGTCCTGCTGGACGACGGCGCCTCCACGGACCAGGTCCGCGCGCTGCTGCCCGGCAACCCCGGCTGCCTGGTGCTGGTGACCAGCCGCCACCGGCTGGGCGGGCTGGTCGCCCGGGACGGCGCCCACCACATCGCCCTGGGCGCCCTGACCGCCGCCGAGTCCGCCGAGCTGCTGGCCGCCGCCGCCGGCGCGGAACGCGTGGCCGCCGAGCCCTGGGCCGTCGCCGGCATGACGCGGTTGTGCGGATATCTCCCGCTGGCGCTGCGCATCGTGGCCGAGCACCTGGTGGTGAACCCGTCGCTCACCATGACCGACCTCGTCGGTGACCTGGCCGCCGAACAAGGAGGCGCCGACCGGCCCGCCGCCGTACGGACGGTGTTCCCCGGGTCCTACCGCGCCCTGCCGCCGCCGGCCGCGCGGGCGTTCCGGCTGCTGGGCAGGCAGGGCTGCCTGGACCGGCGCTGAGCAGCCGCCGGGTGCCACGTGCGCCCCGTGCGGCCGGGCGCGGTCAGCGGGCGTGTCCCGCGCGCAGCCAGGAGACGTAGTCGGCGATCCCGGAGCCGGTGTCGTAGGCGGGCTCGAAGCCGGTGTCCTCGCGCAGCCGGGTGATGTCGAGGCACAGGTCGCGGCCGGGGCCGGCGGGGTCGCGGCCCTCCCGCAGCTCGACGTCCGCGCCGGGCACGGCCCGCCGGATCGCCGCGGCGACCTCGCCGTTGGTGGTCATCCGGCCGGTGGCGACGTTGTACGTGCGGTGGCGCAGCCGCTCGGCCGTCTGGAGCAGGGCGATGGCCCGCCCGCAGTCCTTGACGTAGCACAGGTCGCCGCCGTCCCCGGCGTACGCGCCCCACGCGGGGCTGGCCAGGTCCGGCGCGACTCCCTGGACGGCGGCGTGCACGAGCTGCGGCAGGAGGAAGAACGGCGAACGCGCGTGGCCGAGCGGCCCCCAGATCGCGCCGATGCGGAGGTTGACCACCTCCAGCCCGGCGGTCTCGGCCAGATGGCCGGCCATCAGCTCGCCGATCTTCTTGAACGTCGGGATCGGGTGGCCGGCCGACATCGTCAGCGGCAGGTCCTCGGCCAGCGGGCCCGGGGCCTCGACGCCGCCGTAGACGCCGATGGTGCTGGCCAGGCCGAGCCGGGACACCTGCCATTCGGTGGCGGCGTGGAAGACGTTGAGCAGGCTCGCGACGGACTTCTCGACCCCCTCGACCGGCTCGTAGGCGTCCACCGGCCAGGGCATCGAGCCCGCCAGGTGCACGATTCCGGTGATCTTGTGCCGGTCGCCCAGGGCGAGCAGCGCCGCCCGGTCGGTCAGGTCGGCCCGCTCGACGACGAGCCGTCCCTCGGCCTCGCCGGCCAGCGGCGCGGGCACCTCGGGGGCCCGGCGCTGGACGAGCACCACGGACTCGCCGAGGTCGAGCAGCGCTCGCGCGGTGTGTATGCCGATGAAACCGAGCCCGCCCGTGATGAGGATCATTACCGCAACTCCTTGTCATCAGTGCCACTGATCGTCAGTGACACTGATGATTAACGTAGTGCGAGGACCCGGCGGCTGTCCAGCGCGGGGCTCGCACGCCCGACGGCGAGGTGAACCTGGGGGCGGCGGATCCTCATTCATCCCGCTAAAGTTCATGATTCGGTACCGCTGCTGTCCCAGGAGTCACCGCCTCATGCCGAACGCCGAGCCCTTACGTCCTGGCGATCCCACGTCCTTGGGGGCCCACCGGATCACCGGATGGCTGGCCTCCGGCGGGCAGGGGGTCGTCTACCTCGGCCAGGGGCCGGACGGGCGGCCCGTGGCCGTCAAGGTCCTGCACGGGATCGTGGCCGGTGAGCGGTTCGCCGCCCTGACGGAGGCGGCCCGCCGGGTGGACTCGCCGGGCGTCGCGCGGGTGCTCGACGCGGCCTGGGGGCGGCTGTCGTACATCGTGAGCGAGTACGTGGAGGGGCCGTCGCTGGCCGAGGTGGGCCGGCTCGGCGGCGGCAACCTGCGGCACCTGGCGGTGGGCACGGCCGCGGGGCTGGCCGCGGTGCACCGGGCGGGGCTCACGCACGGCGACCTCAAGCCGTCCAGCGTGCTGCTCGGCCGGGACGGCGCGCGCCTGGTCGGCTTCGGCACCGCGGGAACCGGCCCGGGCTCCGGCCGCGCCGGCGCGGGCACCGGGCCCGGCCACGGCTCCGACGGCGGCGCGGTGGCGTACATGGCGCCGGAGCAACTGGACGGACGCGCGTCGGTGGCAGCGGCGGGGACGACGTCGGTGGCAGCGTCGGGAGCGGCGTCGGGAGCGGCGTCGGGAGCGGCGTCGGGAGCGGCGTCGGGAGCGGCGTCGGGAGCGGCGTCGGGAGCGGCGGCGGACGTCTTCGCCTGGGCGTCGGTGATGGTGTTCGCCGCAACGGGCCGGCCGCCGTTCGGCGACGACGCCCCGCCCGCGGTCGCCGGCCGCATCCTGCGCGGCGAGCCCCAGCTCGGCGACCTGCCCGAGCCGCTGCGCGACATCGTCCGCGCCTGCCTGGCCAAGGATCCGCAGGCGCGCCCGCCCATGGCGGCGGTCCTGCCGCTCGTCCTGGGCGAGCCCCGCCCCGCCCCGCCGGAGCCCTCTGAGGGCCGTCGGGGCGCTCCCGCGGTGACGGTCGCGCCTCCTGGGGACCATGGGGGCTCTCCCGCGGTGACGGCCGCGCCTCCTGGGGATCGCCGGGGCGCTTCCGCGGTGACGGCCGGGGAGCTTCCCAGGGATCACCGAGACGCTCCGGCGGTGACGGCCGACGGTCCGGTCGCCTCGCCGGTGGGCCGGTCCAGGTGGGCGGTGGGACGGCGGTCGCCGGTGCTGGCGCTGGCGGCCGGGGCGGTGGCCGTGTCGGTGGCGGCCGGCGTCGTGGTGTGGAACTCCGGCAAGCGGCAGGCGGACGCCGAGGTGCGCTCCGCCCATGAGCCCGTGCGCACGTCCGCCTCGGCGGGACCGTCCCGGCACGGCACGGCCGCGTCGAGGCCCACGAGGACGCCGCAGCGCCGCGCGACGCGCCCCACCCCCTCCGCCACGGGCCCGTCGGAACGCTCCACGACGCCGCCCGCCACCACCGGGAGGGCCGCGTTCGCCCTGGCGTACGTGCGGGTCCAGGGCTCCTCGACGATCAACTCCGCCGGGGTCACCTGCTACACCGGCGCGGTGAACTTCGCCGCCGGAGTGAACGCCACCCGCCCCGGCGCCGCCTACACCTACCAGTGGCTCTACGACGGCAGGGTCATCGAGCGCGGCTCGTCCCGCTTCCCCGCGAACAGCCGCAGCGGCTACGTCAGCTCCCGGAGGCTCGTCACCCCCTCGGCCGGCAGGCACACCGTCGCCTACCGGATCCTGACCCCGTCGCCCAGGACGAAGGCGGTCAGGTTCACCATGTGCGCGCCGTAGGCGGGCACGAGAAGGGCGGGCCCGCGTGGTGCGGACCCGCCCTGATGGCAGCCACGGGCATCACAGCCCGTAGCTGACCACCCAGTATCCGTTGTACCGTCCGCCGTAGCAGGCCAGCCTGGTCGGGCTGTGCCAGCTACGTACGACGGCGCCACCGCCGAGACGGCAGCGCAGCGAGGTCACGTACCGGTAGTTGTAGCCCCAGTCGCGGTCGCCGTCCCGGTAGCGGTCGTCGTCGTCGCGCTCCTCGTTCCGGTAACGGTCGTCGTCGCCGTCCTCGTCGCGGTAGCGGTCGTCGTCCTTGTACCGGTCGTCGTCGTCCTTGCAGTGGTCGTCGTCCTTGTCGCCGTCCCAGCGGTTGTCGTCCCAGCGGTGGTCGCCGTGGTGCCGGTCGTCGTCGTCCTTGCAGCGGTCGTCGTCCTTGTCGCGGTCGCCGTCCCAGGGGCGGTCGCCGTCCCACTGGTGGTCGCCGTGGTGCCGGTTGTGGTGGTGGCCGTGCCACCACGGGTCGTCGGCGCCGATGTACGGACCCCTGATGTCGTACTCCGGAGCCACGTACGAGAACGGCTCGGGACGCGGGTCGGCGGCAGCCGGACCGGCGGTGACGAGCGGAAGGGCGCCGGCGGTGGCGCAAGAGACAAGTGTTGCGATGAGTCGTCGCATCACACCGATCCAATCACTGTCGATGATCTAACCGTTACAGATAGTAACCGCAGGTCAGCGACTTGAAACGCGGGCCGGAGGGCTCCGGGACACCCCGTCGGCAGCCCTTTGCGCGCCGAACGACAGGCAACAGAATCCCTCAAGACCCCTTGACTCCGCACGCAAATCGACGGACGATCCTGTTCGATTCGGTCGGATCATGTTGGGTCCTCACCCCTCGGTGTTGAAGGAGTCCCATGCGTGCGATCCTTCGGTCAACCCTCGCCCTGGCCCTCACCGCGACCTGCCTGACCGCCGTCGCCGGCCTCGCGCCACCCGCCGTCGCCCTGGACAACGGTCTGGCCAGAACGCCCCAGATGGGGTGGAACGACTGGAACAGCTTCGGCTGCTCGGTCAGCGACACCCTCGTCAGGCAGACGGCCGACGCCATGGTCGCCTCCGGCATGGCCGCGGCCGGCTACGCCTACGTCAACATCGACGACTGCTGGTCCACCAGGACCCGCAACGCGGCCGGCGACCTCGTCCCCGACCCGCAGAAGTTCCCCGGCGGCGTCAAGGCCGTCGCCGACTACGTGCACGGCAAGGGGCTCAAGCTCGGCATCTACTCCTCGGCCGGAACCACGACCTGCGCCGGCTACCCGGCCAGCCTCGGCAACGAGCGCAGGGACGCGGCCCTGTGGGCGTCCTGGGGCGTGGACTACCTCAAGTACGACAACTGCGGCGACCACCTCGGGCAGAGCGCGCAGCAGCGCTACACCGCCATGCGCGACGCGCTGGCCGCCACCGGCCGGCCCATCCTCTACAGCCTGTGCAACTGGGGCCAGGACAACGTCTGGACCTGGGGCATGCCGGTCGGCAACTCCTGGCGCACCACGGGCGACATCCAGGCGAACTGGGGCTCGGTCATGGGCATCCTGGACAGCCAGGCGGGCCTCGCGGCGTACTCGGGGCCGGGCGGCTGGAACGACCCCGACATGCTGGAGGTCGGCAACGCCGGGCTCACGGCCACCGAGTCGCGGGCCCACTTCAGCCTCTGGGCGCTGCTCAACGCGCCGCTCGTCGCGGGCAACGACCTGCGCTCGATGAGCGCCGACACGCGGGCGATCCTGACCAACGGCGAGGTCATCGCCGTCGACCAGGACTGGGGCGGCCGGCAGGGGCACAAGATCGCCGACAGCGGCGACCTGGAGGTCTGGCGCAAGCCGATGGCCGCGACCGGCACGGGCACGGGCTCGGTCGCCGTCGTGCTGCTCAACCGGGGCGGCGCCGCGGCCACCGTCTCCACCACCGCCTCCGCGCTCGGCCTCGGCGCCGCCGCCGGCTACTCCGTACGCGACCTGTGGGCCCACACGACCGGCTCGTCGGCGGGCACGATCAGCGCCTCCGTCCCGGCCCACGGAGCCGCCATGTACGTCGTCACCGGCGGCGGCACGCCCCCCGCGGCCACCGCGCTCAAGGGCGCCGGCTCCGGCAGGTGCCTGGACGTGCCGGGCGCGTCCCAGACCGGCGGCACCCAGGTCCAGATCTGGGACTGCAACGGCGGCGCCAACCAGCAGTGGACCCCCACCACCGCGGGCGAGCTGCGCGTCTACGGCGGCAAGTGCCTCGACGTGTACGACCGCGGCACCGCCGACGGCACCCGCGTGATCATCTGGGACTGCAACGGCCAGAGCAACCAGCAGTGGCGGCTCGGCGCCGACGGGACGGTCACGGCCGTCGGCGCGAACAAGTGCCTCGACGTGCCGGGCAACGCCACCGCCAACGGCACCCGGCTCGTCATCTGGACCTGCCACGGCGGCGCCAACCAGCGGTGGACCCGGGCCTGACCCACGCGGGCCGCGCCGCGGGCAGGCCCACCTCAGGCCCCCCTCAGGCCCCCCTCAGGCCCCCCTCAGGCCCCCCTCAGGCCACGCGCAGGACGATCTTCCCCTGGATGTGGCCCCGCTCGGCGCGTTCGTGCGCCTTCGGGGCCTCCTCCAGCGGGAAGACGCTGTCGACGCCGACGCGCAGCCGCCCGGCGTCGATCAGCTCGGCCAGCGCGGCCATCTGGGCCCCGTCGGAGTGCACCTGGCCGCCGCGGCGCTCGATGCCGCGCCGGGCGAGCTCCTCGTCGTGGTAGTCGCCGAAGAAGACCGGGCTGAGCGTGCCGCCGTCCTTGAGCGCGGGTAGCAGCGTGTGGCCGCCGGGGCCGCCCACGGTGTCGATCAGGCAGTCAACGTCGCGCACCGCGTCCTGCGGCCGGACCCGGGTGTAGTCGACGAACTCGGCCACGCCCAGGTCCTTCAGGAACGCCTCGTGCCGCCCGGAGGCGACGCCGATGACGTGCGCGCCCAGGTCCGCGGCGAGCTGGACGGCGAAGTGTCCGACGCCGCCGGCCGCGCCGTTGACCAGCACCCGGCTGCCGGGCCGCAGCCCGATGATGTCGTGGACGTACTGGTAGGCGGTGAGCCCGGCCATCGGCACCGCGGCGGCGGTGACGTGGTCCACCGAGGCGGGCTTGCGGGCCAGGTGGCCGGCCGGGGCGGTGGTGTACTCGGCGTACCCCCTGCCGCCCTCGTCGCCGACGCGCGGGAAGCGGACGAGGCCGTACACCTCGTCGCCCTCCCGCCACTCGGTGACGCCGGGGCCGACGGCCGTCACGACGCCCGACACGTCCGAGCCGGGGGTGAAGGGCAGCGGGATCTCCGGCCGCATCGACGGCGGAATGTCGGCGAACCCCCGGCGGGCGTACCAGTCGGGCGGGTTGAGCGCGGCGGCGCGCACCCGCACCAGGACCTCGCCCGGCTGCGGCACGGGCCGGGGCACCTCCTCCAGGCGCAGGACCTCGGGGCCGCCGGTCTCGTGCACGCGGATGGCCTTCATCATCGATTCTCCTCGGGGAGACGGGCGCCGCTATGATGCGGAGCAGTGTTCCGGATCATAACCGGAGCACTGCTCCGCTTGTCAATCGCCGGAAGGTATCGGATGACCTCCACACCCCGGAACCAGCGCGCCGACGCCCAGCGCAACCGGGAGCGCATCCTGGCCGTGGCCGCCGCCGTCATCGAGGAGCAGGGCACGGAGGCGTCCCTGCGCGACGTCGCGCGCCGCGCCGAGGTCGGCCTCGGCACGCTCTACCGGCACTTCCCGACCAGGGAGGCGCTGCTGGAGGCGCTGCTGCGGCAGCGCTTCGACCTGCTCGCCGAACGCGCCAGGGCGCTGGCCGGCGCCGCCGCGCCGCACGAGGCGCTGGTGGAGTGGCTGCGCTCGTTCGTCGAGAGCGCGGGCGCCTACCGGGGGCTGGCCGCCTCGATGATGGCCACGATCAACGACGAGGGCTCGCCGCTGCACGCCTCCTGCCACGCCATGCGCCAGGCGGGCGGACGGCTCCTGGAACGCGCCCAGGCGACCGGCGAGGTGCGCGCCGACGTGACCGGGCTCGACCTGTTCGCGCTGGCCAGCGCGGTGAGCTGGATCGCCGACCAGGCACCCTCGCTGGCCGCCCGCGGCGACCACCTGTTCGGCCTGATCATGGACGGCCTGCGCCCCCAGGAGCGGCTCACCGGCCCGGCGCCCACCCCAGCGGCACCAGCCTGACGTCGAACTCGACCTCCTCGTACGGCCCCTCCATCCCCCAGCCGCCGGCACCCGGCACCGGCCGCCGCACCAGCTCGTCCTTGACCGCGAACGCGGCGTCGGAGCCCAGGTAGGGGTCGCCGGCCAGGAACACGTGCGTGGTCAGCGGCCGGTGGCCGGGCGCGGCGACCTGGTAGTGCAGGTGGGCCGAGCGCATCGGGTGCCGCCCGATCGCGGCCAGCAGCCGGCCGGCGGTGCCGTCGGTCGGCACCGGGTAGCTGCTCGGGCGGACCGTGCGGAACCAGTAGCGGCCCTCCGCGCCGGCGGTGAACAGGCCGCGCAGGTTGCCGGGCCGCTGGGCGTCGTCCTGGCTGTCGTAGAGGCCGTTGTCGGCCGCCTGCCACACGTCCACGGTCGCGCCGGGCAGCGGCGTGCCGTCGCAGGACAGCACCCGTCCGTGCACGACCATCGGCGTCCCGCGACCGCGCTCGGGGCCCTCGCTGATCCACGCGCCGGGCTCGCGCTCCGGGGCGGGGGAGTGGAAGGGGCCCTCGACCGAGGAGGGCGTCATGTTGTCCGGGCCGGCGTGGTTGACGTCGTCCACGGCGGAGGTGAGGCCGAGCATGTCCGACAGCAGCACGAACTCGTCGCGGTCCGGCGTGCACCACCGGCCGGTCTCGGCGAGGAAGGCGAGCCCGGCCCGCCACTCGGCCTCGGTGGGACGCACCTCGTCCACGAACGCGTGCAGGTGGGCGATCAGCGCGGAGACGATCTCGCCGACCCGCGGGTCGGGGGCGTCCACCTGGTCGAGCACCTGCCGCACGAGCTTGTCTGTCATGGCGACCGTCCTTGGCGGGGACCGTGGGGTTCATTATCGGCCTCCGGCCGGGGCCCGGGGAAGGCTCAGGCCAGCCCGGGGAAGGCTCAGGCCAGCCCGGAAAAGGCTCAGGCCAGCACGCGGACCACGCCGGCGAACAGGCGGGGCAGCCGGCGCGCCGCCGGGACCACCAGGCGGGCCGTGCCGGGGCGGCGGGCGGCCTGCACCAGCGCCGCCGTCAGCAGCCGGTGCGTGCGCGACAGGCGCAGCCACGCGCCGTCGTAGTCCTGCGGACGGTCCGCCGCCAGGCACCCGACCAGCAGCTCCGCCGAGCGCACGGCCAGCGAGACGCCCTCGCCGGTGAGCGCGTCCACGTAACCGGCGGCGTCGCCCACCAGCAACACGCGGCCGGCGCGGCGGGAGCGCACCGCCTGGCGCAGCGGGCCCGCGCCGCGCACCGGGGTGACGGCCGGCCCGCTCAGGCGGCGGGCCAGCCCGGGGAAGCCGCGCAGGTGCTCCTCGAAGCCGCGCCGCGCCGAGCTGAGCACCGCGACGCCCACCAGGTCGTCGCCGACCGGCGTGACGTACGCCTCGCCCGCCCCCGACCAGTGGACCTCGACGAAGTCGCTCCACGGCTCGATCCGGTAGTGCCTGCGCAGGCCGTACCGGCGGGGGCCGCGTGCCGGCAGGTCGAGGCCGAGCGAGCGGCGCAGCGGCGAGTGCAGGCCGTCGGCGGCCACCAGCCAGCGGGCCCGCAGCCCAATCGCGCTCACGCCGTCGCGGTCCTGGTCGGCGCGGGTGATCCGGCCGGTGACCGTCTTGACGCCCAGCTCGGCGGCCCGCTGCCAGAGCGCGGCGTGCAGGCTCGTGCGCCGGACGCCGAGCCCAGGCCCGGCGGCGAACGCGGCCCGCGCCTCCCGCCGCCCGTCGAGGTAGTGGATGCCGCGGAAGCCGCGGCCCTCGACCGGCGCGCCCATCGCCGCCAGCGCGGCCACCCCGCCCGGCATGACGCCCTCGCCGCACGCCTTGTCCACCGGCGCGGCGCGCGGCTCGACGACGACCGCCTCCATCCCGGCCAGCGCCGCGTGGATCGCCGTGGCCAGCCCCGCCGGCCCACCACCCGCCACCAGCACGTCGATCACCGGCCCGCCTCCCGGCCGTCCGCCGCCAGCACGTCGATCACCGGTTCACGCCTTGGTCGCGAGGGTGAGCGCGGCGTTCTCGCAGCGGATGCGCACCACCATCAGCGCGGCGTTGAGCAGCGTGAACGCCAGCGCCGTCAGCCACGCCGTGTGCACCAGCGGCAGCGCCAGCCCCTCGGCCGCCACCGCCACGTAGTTGGGGTGCCGCAACCACGCCAGCCGGTACGGCCCCCGCCGCACCAGCGGCAGCCCCGGCACCACGATCACCTGCGTGTTCCACCGCGGCCCGAGCGCGGTGATGCACCACCACCGCAGCCCCTGGGCCGCCACGACCACCGCCAGCATCGGCCAGCCGAGCGCGGGCACGAACGGCCGCCCGGCCAGGGCCACCTCCAGCGGCGCGCACACCAGCAGCCCGGTGTGCAGGGCCACCATCCACGGATAGTGCCCCCGCCCGGTCACCACGCCGCCGCGCGCCATGCTCCACGCGGCGTTCCGCCTGGCGACGACCAGCTCGGCCAGACGTTCCAGGCCGACGAGCACGATGAGCACCAGATACCAGGTCACAGGCCAACCACCAGCCGATCGCAGGGACGGGGGACTACCAGCGCAGCAGCACGAGCTCGGAGCAGAAACCGGGGCCCATCGCGATGACCAGCCCCCAGCTCCCCGGCGCGGGCGGCTCCCCGGCCAGGGTCTCGCCGAGCACGTGCAGGACCGAGGACGACGACAGGTTGCCGTTGGCCGCCAGCGAGCGCCACGTCACGTCGAGCGCGCCCACGGGCAGCTCCAGCACCTCCGACACCGCCTCCAGCACCTTCGGCCCGCCCGGATGGCACACCCACGCCGTCACCTCCCCGGCGGTGATCCCGTGCTCGGCCAGGAACCCGTGCACGTCGTCGGCCAGGTAGCGGCGCACCACGGCGGGGACGCTGGCGTCCAGCATGACGCGGAACCCGGTGTCGCCCACCTGCCAGCCCATGACGTGCTCGGAGCCGGGATACAGGTGGCTGCGGGTGGCGACGACCGTAGGCCCGGCGGGCCCGGCGGGCCCGGACGTGCCCCGCCCGCCGCCGCTGGCGACCACGGCCGCCGCGCCGTCGCCGAACAGCGCGCTGGCGACCAGGTTCGCGGGCGAGGAGTCGCCGCGCTGCAGGGTCAGCGAGCACAGCTCCACCGACAGCAGCACGGCCACGTGGTCCGGCCAGCCGCGCAGGTAGTCGTGCAGCCTGGCGATGCCCGCCGCGCCCGCCACGCAGCCCAGGCCGAAGACGGGCACCCGCTTGACGTCGGGACGCAGCCCGAGCCCGGCGGCCAGCCGGGCGTCCACGGACGGCGCGGCGATGCCGGTCACCGACGTGAACATGATCAGGTCGACGTCGGTCGGCTCCAGCTCGGCGGCGTCCAGGGCGGCCTTCACGCTCTCCAGTCCCAGCTCGACCGCGACGGAGACGAAGGCGTCGTTGGCCGCGCCGAAGCCGTTCAGCTTCTCGTAGCGGTCGATGGGTAGGGCGAGGTTGCGGTGCTCCACGCGGGCGCTGCGGTGCAGACGGTCGAGCAGGCGGCGGTCGGCGCCTTCGGGCAGGCACAGGCGGGCGGCCATGTCGGTGAGCTCGGACTGCGGGTAGCGGTGGGGAGGGAACGCACAACGGACTGCGGAGATTCGGGTCATGCAGTGCTCCCTCGACAGGTCGCCCACAACATCCACTCCCCGCACGCTTCCCGCAAGGATGGTCATTTAAGCCATGGGCGGCGCGTGGGAATTCTCGTCCGGGATCTCCCGGTCTACGATCACCGTGTGACCGACCCGGATCCCGCGGCCGCCGCCGTCGTGCGCGGCGGGCCGGTCCGCACGGCCGTCGCGCTGGCGCTGGCCTGCCATCCGGGCCCGACCGTGGCGGTGACCGCCCTGGTCACCGCGCTGGCCGTGGCGGCGGGCCGGGATCCGGCCGGCTGCGTCCTGGTGGCCGCCGCGGTGCTGGCCGGGCAGTTGTCGATCGGCTGGTGCAACGACGTGCTCGACGCCGGGCGCGACGCCGCCGCCGGTCGCACGGGCAAACCGGCCGCCGACGGCACGGTGAGCGTGACGGCCGTTCGGGTGGCCGCGCTGACGGCCCTCGCCCTGTGCGTGCCGCTCTCCCTGGCCTCGGGCCGTACGGCGGGGCTGGCGCACCTGGCGGGCGTGCTGGGGGCCTGGGGGTACGACTTCGGCCTGAAGGCCACCGTCCTGTCGTGGGCGCCGTACGCCGTCGGGTTCGGGGTGCTGCCGGCGTTCGTGACGCTGGGCCTGCCCGGGCAGCCGTGGCCGGCGTGGTGGGCGGTCGCCGCGGCGGCGCTGCTGGGCGTGGGCGCGCATCTGGCCAACGTGCTGCCCGACATCGAGGGCGACCTGGCGACCGGCGTGCGCGGGTGGCCGCAGCGGCTGGGGGCGGCGCGCGTACGGCTGCTGGCGCCGGTGCCGCTGCTGGCCGCCACCTGCCTGCTCGTCCTCGGGCCCGCGGGCGGCCCGGGGGTGGTGGGGTGGGCGGCCATGGCGGCCGCGGTGCTGCTCACGGCCGGGGGAGCGCTGCTGGCCGGCCGGTCCGCGCGGGCGCCGTTCGTCACCGCCGTCGCCGTGGCGGCCGTGGACGTGCTCCTGCTGCTCGCCAACGGCGCCACCTTGACAGCCTGAGCCACGGCGCGGCCCTGACGGCCTGAGCCACGGCGCCGCCCTGACGGCCCGAGCCTTGGTCAACCGTGGCGGGGCAGGCGTGCCGCGCCGCGCAGCCAGCGCAGGCCCACCGCCAGGGCCAGCGGCGCGGGCACCGTCCCGGCGCCGAGCCCGACCTCCACCAGCAGGTCGAACACCTCCTTGCGGCGCGCGGCGGTCGCGATCGCCGCGTCGATGAACCCAGGCGACTGGGCCAGCCGGGCCAGCACGTCGGTCGTGCGCAGGTGCCGCCCCAGCGCGCCGCGCAGCTTGGCCCGGTACCGCGCCAAGGGGTCGCCCGGCGTCTCGGCCGCCGCCTCGACGACGGCCTCGGCCGCCAGCCGTCCCGACAGCAGCGCGTAGTAGATGCCCTCGCCGGTCAGCGGGTTGACCAGCCCCGCCGCGTCCCCGGCGAGCAGCACCCGCCCGGCGCCCGGCGCGGGCCGCCCGGTCGACAGCGGCAGGTGATGGGCGCGCAGGTCGCGCGCGGGCCGGTCGGGCAGCAGCTCGGCCAGCCTGCCGTGCAGCACCTGGCGGCCCGGCGCCCCCGCCGCCCGCAGCCGGGGCAGCAGCATGCCGAACCCGACGTTCGCGGTGCCGTCGCCGATCGGGAACGACCACGCGTAGGCCGGCCAGCCCGCCCGCTGCATCGCGATGAGCTGCACGTCGTCGGCCTCGGGCACGTCGGCGTAGCCGCGCACGGCCAGGGCGGTGTGCCGCTCGCCCGCCGCGGGCAGCCCGATCAGCCGGCGCACCGCCGAGTAGGCCCCGTCGGCCGCCACCACCGCGCGGGCCCGCAGCCGCCCGTCCAGCACGACCCAGGACCCGTCCTGGGCCAGCTCCCTGACGCGGTGGCGGCGCACCTCGACGCCCCTGGCCCCGGCCGCCGCCACCAGCCGCGCGTCGAACACCCGGCGCGGCACCACGTGGTTGGGCCGGGCCGCCTCGGCCGAGACGCGGAGCCCGCCCGGCGAGACCACGGTCAGCCGGGGCGTGGGCCGGTAGTCGTCGATGAGGTCCGGCAGGCCCAGCCGGGCCAGCTCGTCGCGCCCGTGCGCGGCGATGCCGTCGCCGCACGGCTTGTCGCGGGGGAAGCCGGCCCGGTCGAGCAGCACCACCCGCAGGTCCGGCCGCAGCTGGACGGCCCGCAGCGCCGCCGCCGAGCCCGCCGGTCCCGCGCCCACGACCGCCAGGTCCCATTCCTCACCCATGCGAGGTCTAGTCCCACCCGGCACGGTGAAGGAAACCCGTTCCCGCCGGTGTCCCATCCGGCGCGGCGGGGGAAACCCGTTCCCGCCGGCGTCCCATCCGGCTCGGTGGGGGAGACCCGTTCCCCGCCGGGTCAGGCCCGCGACAGCGCGCGGGCGGCGTGGATCAGGGGCACGTGGCTGAACGCCTGCGGGAAGTTGCCCACCAGGCGCCCGTAGCGCGGGTCGTACTCCTCGGCCAGCAGCCCGACGTCGTTGCGCAGCTCCAGCAGGCGTTCGAACAGCTCCCGCGCCTCCTCCTTGCGGCCCTGCATCGCCATCACCTCCACCAGCCAGAAGCTGCACGCCAGGAACGCGCCCTCACCGCCGGGCAGGCCGTCGACGTCGTTGTCGGCGGCCAGCGGATAACGCAGGACGAACCCGTCGGACATGAGCTCCTTCTCGATCGCCGCCACCGTGCCGGTCACGCGGGGGTCGTCGGGCGGCAGGAAGCCCACCACCGGGATCATCAGCAGCGCCGCGTCCAGCTCCGACGACCCGTACGACTGGGTGAAGGTGTTGCGGTGGGGGTCGAAGCCCTTGTCGCAGATCTCGGCGTGGATCGCGTCGCGCAGCGTGCGCCACCTGTCGATCGGGCCGGTGCGGCCGAAGCTCTCGACGTACTTGACGGCCCGGTCGAGGGCGACCCAGCACATCACCTTGGAGTGCACGAAGTGCCGGCGCGGGCCGCGCACCTCCCACAGGCCCTCGTCGGGCTCGTCCCAGTGCTCCTCCACGTAGTCGAGGAGCTGGCGCTGGATCGACCAGGCGCGCTCGTCGGCGGCCAGGCCGCGGGTGCGGGAGACGTACAGGCAGTTCATCACCTCGCCGTAGACGTCGAGCTGGAGCTGCTGGACCGCCTCGTTGCCGATGCGGACCGGGCGGGAGCCCTCGTAGCCGTCCAGCCAGTCGAGGCGCAGCTCGGGCAGGCGGCGCTCGCCGGCGACGCCGTACATGATCTGCAGGTCCTGGGGACGCCCGGCGATGGTGCGCAGCAGCCAGGACCGCCAGTCGGCGGCCTCGTCGAGGTAGCCCGAGCTGATCAGCGCGTCGAGCGTCATCGTGGCGTCGCGCAGCCAGCAGAACCGGTAGTCCCAGTTGCGCACGCCGCCGATGTCCTCGGGCAGGGACGTGGTGGGCGCGGCCACGATGCCGCCGGTCGGCGCGTACGTCAGCCCCTTCAGCGTGATCAGCGACCGGGTCACCGCCTCCCGGTAGGGGCCCTGGTAGGCGCACTTGCCGACCCACTCGGTCCACATGGTCTCGGTCTCGGCGAGCTGCTCCTCGGCGTCGATGCGCGGCGGCATCGGCTCGTGGGAGGGGTGCCAGGTGAACACGAACGGCAGCCGGTCGCCCGCGTTGACGGTGAAGGTGGCCCGGTGGGCGTAGTCGCCGCCCTTGAGCGGGACGGGGGAGTGCAGCCACACCGAGTCGGGGCCGCCGACGGCCTGCAGGTGGCCGTTCGTCCGGCGCACCCACGGCACGATGCGCCCGTAGTCGAAGCGCACGCGCAGCTGGGTGGAGACCTCGACGCTGCCCGAGACCCCCTCGACGATGCGCACGACGTCGGGGTTCCGGTCGCGCGGGGGCATGAAGTCGATCACCCGGACGGTGCCGGTCGGGGTGTCCCACTCGCTCTCCAGGATGAGCGTGTCGGGCCGGTAGCGGCGCCGGGTGGCCGGCCGCCGGGCCGCCGGGCCCGCCGGCCCCAGCCACCAGTGGCCGTTGCGCTCGCTGCCCAGCAGGGCCGCGAAGCACGAGGGGGAGTCGAACCTGGGCAGGCAGAGCCAGTCGATGGAACCGTCCCTCGCCACCAGTGCGGCCGACTGCATGTCTCCGATCAGCGCGTAGTCCTCAATCCGCATGCCGAAGACGCTACTCGCGCGCGGGTGATCCCGCGCCGGGTCGGGCCTGTCGCGTCAGGACGGCCCCGGCGCGGGATCACGACAAGGGGAACCAGCGGGTGAACAGCTGGGTCAGCGGGCCGATGGCGAGGGCGAAGACCAGCGTCCCGACGCCGACGCTGCCGCCGAGCAGCCAGCCCACGGCCAGCACGGTCAGCTCGATGAGGAAGCGGGCCAGCCGGACGGACAGCCCGAGCCGCACCAGTCCGGTCATGACGCCGTCGCGCGGCCCCGGGCCCAGGCCCGCCCCGATGTAGAGCACGGTGGCCAGCGCGATCGCGACCACGCCGAGCGCCACGTACAGCGCCTGGACGGCCAGGTGGGACGGCGTGGGCAGCAGCAGGATCGCCGCGTCGGCGAACAGGCCGAGGAACACCACGTTGCTGATCGTGCCCAGGCCGGGCCGCTGGCGCAGCGGGATCCACAGCAGCATCACCAGGGCGCCGACGCCGATGATGACGGTGCCGATGGACACGTCCAGCCGCAGGGCCAGGCCCTGGTGGAAGACGTCCCAGGGGTCGTTGCCGAGGCCCGACTCCACCTGCAGCCCGATGCCGGCGCCGTACAGGGCCAGGCCGCCGTAGAGGCGCAGGAGGCGGGAGGGGAGGGAACTCAGGCGGGGGACGGTTGCTTCGCTCATGATGGCCTCATGGTGGCAGGCCACCTGGTTGCCAAAACAGGGCCAATCAGCGAAAGTGGCCTTATGAGGCATTTGTCGGCTGTGCAGGTGGCCCGGCTGGTCGACGTCGATCCGGCCGCGCGCCCGTACTACCGCGCCCTGGCCGACGGCGTGCGCGCGCTCATCATGGACGGCCAGATCCCCGTACGCGTGCGCATGCCAGCCGAGCGCCACCTGGCCGAGACCCTGGGCGTCAGCCGCACCACCGTCACCTCCGCCTACGACCTGCTGCGCGAGCGCGGTTACCTGGACAGCAGGCAGGGCTCGGGAAGCTGGACCACCCTGCCCGACCCGGCCACCACCCGCGAGAACCCCTGGTTGTCCACCGGCGACGACGGCCTGATCCAGCTCCACTGCGCCGCCCCGCCCGCGCCGTCCGCGTTGCGCGAGGCCATGGCCGAGGCCCTGGACGACCTGCCCAGGTACGGCATGGGCAACGGCTACGACCCCATGGGCCTGCCGGTCCTGCGCGAGCGCGTCGCCGCCCGCTACACCGAGCGCGGCCTGGCCACCCGGCCGGACCAGATCGTCGTCACCACCGGCTCCCAGCACGCCATCCAGCTCGTGGCCGGGCTGCTGATCGGCCCCGGCGACCCCGTCATGGTCGAGTCGCCGACCTACCCGCACGCCATCGACGTGGCCCGCCAGCACGGCGCCCGCATCGTGCCCTTCGGCATCTCGCACGAGGGCTGGCAGCCCGACCTGATGGCCGCCACGATGCGGCAGTCGGCCGCCCGCCTGGCCTACCTCATGCCCGACTTCCACAACCCCACCGGCGCCCTCATGGACGACGCCACCCGCGCCGCCGTCGCCGGCGCGGCCCGCCGCAACGACGTCGTCCTGCTAGTCGACGAGACCTGGAGCGAGCTGGCCCTGGACGACGTGCCGCGCACCGCGCCGATGGCCGCCTTCGACACCGACAGCCGGGTGATCAGCATCGGGTCGGCGTCCAAGTTGTGGTGGGGCGGCCTGCGCATCGGCTGGATCCGCACCACGGCCGCGCTGGCCCGCCGGCTGGCCCGGCACCGCGCGGTCGTCGACATCTCCAGCCCCGTCATGGAGCAACTGGTCACCGCCCGCCTGTTCGAGCGGATGGCGCAGACCCGGGCCGAACGCCTGCGCGGCCTGCGCGCCTCGCGGGACGCGCTGACCGCCGCGCTGGCCCGGCACCTGCCGGAGTGGACGTACACGCTGCCCGGCGGCGGCGGCACGCTGTGGGTGCGGCTCAACGGCGACACCTCCACCACGCTCGCCGACGCGGCCTTCTCCCACGGCGTGCGCCTGGCCCCCGGGCCGTGGTTCGGCCTGGAAGGCACGCTGGAGGGCTACCTGCGGCTGCCGTTCACCCTGCCGCCCGAGACCGTGGCCGACGCCGTCGCCCGCATCGCCCGCGCCCGTGCCCAGGGCCCCACCGGCGCCCGCCGCCACCCCGACTCGCTCGTGCCGATGGTGTGAGCGACTCGCCCGCGCGTGGTGCGGGGGCTAGGAGTGCTCCTCGGCGCCCTTGGCCAGGGGAGCCCGCCAGTTGCGGCGCATCGCGGTGATGCGCAGGCCGAAGGCCAGCAGCGCGGCGGCGAGCGTGGCCGGCCAGCCGTGCATCCCGGCCGTGGACAGGCCCGCCATCACGGCCGAGCCCAGCAGGGCGGGCACCGCGTAGAGCTGGCGGTCGTACAGCAGCGTGGGGATCTCGCCGGCCAGCACGTCGCGGATCACGCCGCCGCCGACGGCCGTCGTGACGCCGAGGATGGTGGCGTGCAGCGGGCTGAGTCCGTACTCCAGGGCCTTCTCGGTGCCGACGGCCGCGAACAGGCCGAGGCCGGCCGCGTCGAGCACCATGATGACCGGCATCACCCGGGCCACGTGCGGATGCCAGAAGAAGACGATCACCGTGGCGGCCACCGGCACCAGCACGTATCCCAGGCTCTGGAAGGCGGCCGGCCGCACGTTGAGAATGAGATCGCGGACCAGGCCGCCGCCGAGCGCCGTCATCTCGGCCAGGACGCCCATCCCGACCACGTCGAGCCGCTTGCGCACACCCATGAGCGCACCGGTCAGTGCGAAGACAAAAATACCGACAAGGTCGAGAATTTCAGACACGTTGGATGTTTTTACCGGATCGGCGGCATGGCCGCGGCATGGTAGTGCTCGGCCATGAGCACCCGCAGTTTCCGCGTGAACAGGAACAGCGCCGCCCCGGCCGCGATCGCCATGATCGCCAGGACCAGGTAGTACATCGGGTCGGACAGGTAACGGGTGAGCCGCCCCGTCTGGCCGCCGACCGCGTCGCCCACCGACACCGCGATGAACCAGATCCCCAGCATCTGCCCCTTGAACGCCTCCGGCGCCAGCTTCGTCGTCACCGACAGCCCGACCGGGCTCAGCGACAGCTCGCCGAACACCTGGATCAGGTAGACCAGCACCAGCCACCACACCGACACCCGCCCGCCGGTCGCCAGCCCGGCGGCGATCGCCATCACCACGAAGCTCAGCCCCACCATGACCAGCGCGAACCCGAACTTCTGCGGCGTGCTCACCCGCACCCCGAGCTTCACCCACAACGCCGCGAACACCGGCACGAAGATCATGATGAACAGCGGGTTGAACGACTGCGTCGTCGCCGCCTGGATCGGCACCCCGAACAGCTCCAGCCGGGTGTGGTCGGCGGCGAAGAACAGCAGCTTGCTCGGCGCCAGGTCGTAGATCATCCAGAAGATCGCCGCCGCCACGAACAGCCAGATGTAGGCCTTCATCCGGCTGCGCTCCTCGTCGGTGAGGCTGTGGCTGCCCAGCAGGATGTAGGCGAAGTAGACCACCGGCACGATCAGGATGACGATCGTGATCGCCAGCGCCAGGCGGTCGATGGTGAGCGTGCCCGTGGCCGCCCACGCGCCGAGCGCGACGGCGGTCACCGCCACGCCCGCCGCGGTCGCCCGGCCGAACCGGCGGCGCTCGGGCGGCGTCAGCCGCACGCCGGGACGCTCCCCGACGCCGCGCAGGTTCCGGCCGCCCCAGACGTACTGCAGCAGGCCGAGGGCCATGCCGACGGCGGCGGCGCTGAAGCCCAGGTGCCAGCGGTCGCCGTCGGCCAGCCAGCCGACGACGAGCGGCGCGAAGAAGGCGCCCAGGTTGATGCCCAGGTAGAACAGGGAGAAGCCGGCGTCGCGGCGGCCGTCCTCGTCCTCGCCGTACAGGCGGCCGACCATGACCGAGATGTTCGGCTTGAGCAGGCCCGTGCCGCTGATGATGAGCAGCAGCCCCAGCCAGACGAAGAACGACGTCGTCACCGGGATCGCCATGCTGATGTGGCCCAGCATGATGACGAACCCGCCCCAGAACACCGACCTGCGCGCCCCGAGCACGCGGTCGGCGATCCAGCCGCCGGGCAGCGCCACCAGGTAGATCAGCGCCCCGTAGACGCCGACCACCGCCTGCGCGGTCTCCTGCGACATGCCGAGGCCCTTGTGGGCGGGCGAGGCCGCCATGAACGTGGCCAGGATCGCCCGCAGGCCGTACCAGCTGAAGCGTTCCCACATCTCCGTGGAGAACAGGGTCGCCAGCCCCCACGGATGCCCGAAGAAGGTCCTTCCGCCCTTGCTCATGCCCGTCCCCCCGAGACACGTACGGCACCTGAACGATCACTCTACGTGACCGGGCCGACTGTTTCCCGCGGGGGTCTTGCCGCTGCCCAGAGGGTGTGGTGCGATGCATGCCACCTGTGCAAGTGATTACTGACTGGAGGCGGGTGCCATGGCCGAAGTCCTCGACGTACGGGCCGACATCGAGCGGGAGATCGCCGGTCGCACCGTCTGCGAACAGCTCAGGCAGGTCGCCGCCGAGCACCCCGACGCACCCGCGTACTCCGACCCCGAGGGCTCCGGCGGCTGGACCACGGTGACCTACGGCCAGGCGCGGCGGCGCATCCTGGAGATCGCGGCCGCCTTCGCCGCGCTCGGCCTGGAGCGCGGCGAGTCCGTCGCGATCATGATGGTCAACCGCAGCGAGCACGTGCTGGCCGACCTCGGCGCCGTGCACGCCGGCGGCGTGGGCTGCACCGTCTACTCCACCTTCGCGCCCGACCAGATCGCGTTCGTGGCCGCCGACGTGGGCGCCCGCTTCGCCGTGCTGGGCGGCCCCGCCGAGCTGGCCCGCTGGCGGCCGGTGCTCGACCGGCTCGACGGCCTGCGCCGGATCATCATGCTCGACGGCGCCCCCGACGACGAGCGGTTCCTGTCCTGGGCCGACTTCCTCGACCTGGGCCGCGCCCGCCTGGCCGAGGACGAGGCCGCCGTCGAGGCCCGCGCCCGCGAGGTGGCCGCCGGCGACGTCGTCACCGTGCTCTACACCTCGGGCACCACCGGCATGCCCAAGGGCGTGCCGCTCACCCACACCAACGTCTTCTACGAGGCCGCCGCCACCGACCGCATCACCTCGCTGCCGACGCACGGCACCCAGATCTCCTACCTCACCTACGCCCACATCGCCGAGCGCATCCTCAGCCTCTACCTCCCGCTGGTCAAGATCTCGCACGTGCACTTCTGCACCGACCTGGCCAACCTCGGCGCCACGCTCGGCCAGGTCAGGCCGATGATGTTCTTCGGCGTGCCGCGCGTGTGGGAGAAGATGATGGCCCGGCTGCTGGCCGTGCTCGCCACCCAGCCGCCCGAGCAGCAGGCCGCCGTACGCGAGGCCATGGCGGCCGGCGCCGCCTACGTCGAGGCCGGCCAGTACGGCGGCATGATCACCCCCGAGATCCAGGCCGCCTACGACAAGGCCGACGCGGCCCTGCTGTCCGTCGTCCGCGGCATGATCGGCTTCGACCGCGCCGAGTGGACCGCGACCGGCGCCGCCCCCCTGCCCGCCGAGGTCCAGCACTTCTACGCCGGCCTCGGCCTCAAGGTCATCGACGTCTACGGCATGACCGAGACCACCGGCGCCTTCACCGGCAACAGCCCCACCTGCTACCGCCTGGGCACCGTCGGCAGGGCCGAGCCCGGCGTCGAGGTCCGCATCGCCGAGGACGGCGAGATCCTCACCCGCAGCCCGCTCAACACCGGCGGCTACCTCAACCGCCCCGAGGCCACCGCCGAGCTGCTCGACGACGACGGCTGGCTGCACACCGGCGACATCGGCACGGTCGACGACGACGGCTTCTACCGCGTCGTCGACCGCAAGAAGGAGCTCATCATCACCGCCGGCGGCGAGAACGTCTCGCCCGCCGAGATCGAGAACCACCTCAAGGAGCACCTGCTCATCGGCCAGGCCCTGGCCTACGGCGACAACCGGCCGCACCCGGTGGCCGTCCTGACCCTCGACGGCGAGACCGCGCCGGGCTGGGCGCAGGCCCGCGGCATCGCCTTCACCTCCCTGGCCGAGCTGGCCGAGCACCCCGACGTCCTGAAGGAGGTCGCCGCCGCCGTCGAGGCCGCCAACGCCAGGCTGGCCAGGGTGCAGCAGGTCAAGCGGTGGGCGCTGCTCGGCACCGAGTGGACCGCCGAGACCGAGGAGCTCACGCCGAGCCTGAAGCTGAAGCGGCGCGTCATCCACGCCAAGTACGCCGACGTCATCGAGTCCCTCTACGGCGAGGCGGGCTGACCCGCGGCCCCGGCGGCCCTGTCGGCTTTGCCATAAGGGGTGCGTGTCGCGGTCCTGGTCATGACCGGGCGGTTCCTAGCGTCTCGCTCATGACCAGAAGCCTCCTTCTCGTCTCGCTCGCGGCGGGGTCGCTCACGGCGCCCGTGCCTGCGTATCCCGCCGCGACCGAGCTCGCCATCCGCGCCATCACCGTACGGCCCGCGAACCCGGTCGTGGGGGCCCACGACTCGGTGAGCCTGGTGATCGACGTGATCGCGCGGGGCGCGCGCGGCAAGAACGGCGTCACCGTCAAGGTCGAGCCCGGCGCCCCGCCCGGCCCGCTGCTGTCGGCCAAGCCCCCGGTGGAGGACGCCTCCGACCTCCCGCCCGCCGCCGAACCCGGCCTCCAGCCGCCGGTCGTTTCCTGGCCCGAGTCGTCCTCCTCGCCCTCGGGGCCCGGGTCGTCGTCGGCGCCCGCCGAACCCGCCGAATCCGCCGAACCCGCCGAATCCGCCGGGTCCGCAGAGCCAGCCGGGTCCGCAGAGTCAGCCGGGCCCGCGGGGCCGTCCGGATCGTCGGCGTCGCCGGCCGGCCCGGCCGCCGCCGCGCCGGGGAGCGCGTACGCGAACCCGGCCTCCGGCGGCCCGGTCGAGGGGCTGCGGGCCCTGATGCCGCTGCCCCTGACGGTCGCCGCCGAGCCCGGCATCGACCTGCAGAAGGCCCCCTCCACCGGCGCGCCGCCGCCCCGGCTGGTGTGGCGCCAGGGGGCGGTTCCGCCGGCCCGGATGGCGGCCGACTGGCAGACCTGGCGTTTCCTGCCCGACAAGAAGCTGAACCGCTTCTACCCGACCGGCACCTGGACGATCAGCGCCACCGCCAGGGACGCCGACGGCGCCACGGTCACCGAATACGCCTCCTTCGAGCTCAGGAGGGCGACCAGGCTGTCGTCCGTCCGGGTGGAGAGGTCGCCGAAGTCCGCCGGGGGTGTGCGCCTGCGCGGCTCGCTGACCAGGATCGACCCGCGCGGCTTCACCGACTTCGGGCCGTACGCCAAACAGCGGCTGCGCCTCCAGTGGCGTGGGGAGGGCTCGCCGGCCTGGGAGGACGTGGCCGAGACGACGACCGACGCGGCCGGGGCCTTCGTGCAGACGGTGCCGCCCAGGAGAGGCGGCCTGTGGCGCGTGCACTTCCCAGGAAACCCCCACTACGCGCCATACACCACTAAACCCCGACAAATCGCCAGTTAGCGTAATAAAACACGCGCAAAAAAGCTGCCGGGGTATTTGTCGTTATCCAATTGTGATGTGTCTTATCGCAACTTTTCTTTACCCTTCAGCGTCATTAGGCGTTGACGTGTCCCGTCCCTGGGGCGCGTCCGAGACGGGGAAGGATTTGTTTTTGATGATGCGACGTCTAGCCGCCGGACTGGCCGCGGCAGCCCTGGGCGCCACGATGGTGGCCACGGCCGCCGCGCCCGCCCTGGCGGACCCGGACCCCGATCCCGACTTCGCGGGTGGGAGCACGAGCCTCCAGCTCGACGTCAACCCCGAGCCGGCGCGGCGCGGCAGGGCCCTCGACATCCAGGGCAAGCTGTCGGTGTCCTGCGACGAGGACTACATCAGCGGGTTCGTCGCGGTGCACCACGCCGACTACTGCAAGGACAGCGAGCGCTGGCACCGTCTGGCGTGGAAGCGGGTCGTGATCCTCTTCCAGGCCGACGGCAGCGGCGAGTGGGACTACGTCGAGACGGTGCGGACGAACCGGGACGGTTCCTTCCGCACCAGCGAGCGGGCCTACACCTCGGGCACCTGGCGTGCCGTCTTCGAGGGCTCCAGGTACCTGGCCCCCTCCGAGGGCAAGGACTGGGTGAAGGTCTACGGCGGCCGCCGCCACTAGCGACACCAGGCGCAAGCCGCCACTGGCGACACCAGGCGGAAGCCCGGCCTCGCGGCCGGGCTTCCGGCATGTCCGGGGCGGTTCCCGGGCCTGCCGTTGCCGGGCGGCGGGAAGCTGCGGGCGGCGCGTGCCCTGGCGGCGCCAGTTCAGTAACCCACGGCGACCTGAACCCGGTGGTGCCGCGGGTCCTCGATCTCCGCCACCACCGCCGCCGCCAGATCGGCGTAGGAGAACACCGGCCCGCCCTCCTCGGCGGCCATGACCTGGTCCCCGCCGAACCGGTGCCGTCCGCTGTGCTCCGCCCGGTCGTCCAGCACCACCGGCGGCGGCGCGATCACCACCCAGTCCAGCGCCCCGCCCTCCTCGCGGAACACCTCCAGCTCGGCGGCGTGCCCGAGGGAGAACGTCCGGGCGTCCTCGGGGAAGCCGGGGGTGTCTACCAGCCGCGTGCCCGGCGCGACCTCCAGCAGGGTGCCGATGCCCACCGCCACCAGCCGGGGCACGCCCGCCGCGGCCAGCCCGCCGGTCAGCGCCCGCGCCGCCGCCGTGTAGAACTCCGCGGACGGCACGTCCAGCCGGACACTCGCCTGCACCGCCACGTCGTGCCCCGCCGCGACCGCCGCCACGCTCTCCCGGTCGGTCACGTCACCGGCGACCACGCGCACGCCGTCGCCGGACGGCCCCGCGTACCGGGCCGGGTCGCGGACCACGGCCGTCACCTCGTGCCCGCGCTCCAACGCCTGCCCGACCACCCGCGCGCCGGTCCGTCCACCGCCGCCGAAAACCACGATCCTGCTCATCGTCCACCATTCCGTCCAGCGGCCGGCACACCCGGCCGCCCGGCAGACGGTAGACGCCCGACGGTCACTTCCCGCAACGATAGTGAGCCTGCGCCGCCTAGCATGGACGCCATGGCCGAACCCCTTGACCCCGACATGTTCGCCGCCTGTACCCACGTCGCCCCCGTCCGCGTCGGCGACAAGTGGACCGCCAAGATCATCCGCTGTCTGGAGCAGGGCCCGAGACGCTTCACCGAGCTGCAGGTCCCGCTGCGCGGCATCACCCCGAAGGTCCTCACCGCGTCCCTGCGCGCCATGGAACGCGACGGCCTGCTCACCCGCACGGCCTACCCCGAGATCCCGCCCCGCGTCGAGTACGCGCTGACCCCCCTCGGCCGCAGCCTGCTCGCGCCCATGGCGGCCGGCTGCGAGTGGTCCAGGCGGCACCTGTCGGAGCTCATCGACGCCCGCGAGTCCTGGCACGCCGCCCACCCCTGACGGCCCCCGCGGAATCGATCACCGGCGCGGCGCGTTGCCCGCCAGGGACGGGCGGGCGGTTTTGAGCGCCGCGCGACACCCGTCGTAGTCTGGCTCTCTGGCGAAACGGACAGGAGGTGACGCCCCATGTTGCGAGACTCGTTCGGACGGGTGGCCACGGATCTGCGGGTGTCCCTCACGGACAAGTGCAATCTGCGCTGCACGTACTGCATGCCGCCCGAAGGGCTCGACTGGCTGCCCAACGCCCAGCTGCTGACGGCCGACGAGATCGTCCGGCTGGTGCGCGTCGGCGTCGAGCGGCTGGGCATCACCGAGGTGCGCTACACCGGCGGCGAGCCGCTGCTGCGGCGCGAGCTGGTCGACATCGTCGCCCGCACCACCGCCCTCGGCCCGCGTCCCCAGGTGCTGCTGACCACCAACGGCATCGGCCTGGCCCGCCTGGCCGAGCCGCTGGCGAAGGCCGGCCTCGACCGGGTCAACGTCTCCCTCGACACGCTCGACCCGGCCACGTTCAAGCGGCTCGCCCACCGCGACCGGCACGCCGACGTCATCGCCGGGATGGCCGCCGCCGACGCGGCGGGTCTGCGCCCGGTCAAGGTCAACGCGGTGCTCATGCGCGGCGTCAACGACCACGAGGCCGTGCCGCTGCTGCGCTTCTGCCTGGAGCGCGGCTACGAGCTGCGCTTCATCGAGCAGATGCCGCTCGACGCCCAGCACGGCTGGACCCGCGAGGGCATGATCACCGCCGACGAGATCCTCGAACGCCTCTCGGCCGCCTTCGACCTGACGCCCGACGACACGGAGCAGCGCGGCAGCGCCCCGGCCGAGCGGTTCCTGGTCGACGGCGGCCCGGCCCGGGTCGGCGTGATCGGCTCGGTGACGCGCCCGTTCTGCGGCGCCTGCGACCGCGTCCGGCTCACCGCCGACGGCCAGGTGCGCAACTGCCTGTTCGCCACCGAGGAGTCCGACCTCAAGACCGCCATGCGCGCCGGCGCCTCCGACGACGACCTGGCCGCCCGCTGGGTCGCCGCGGTCGCCCGCAAGCGCGCCGGGCACGGCATCGACGACCCGTCCTTCCTCCAGCCGTCCAGGCCGATGTCGGCCATCGGCGGCTGACGTGCCCTTCGACCCCCTCGCCCCCCTCGACTTCTTCGACGCGGTCGTCCTGGCCGGGGGAGCGGCCCGCCGGCTGGGCGGCGCGGACAAGCCCGGCCTGGCCGTCGGCGGGCGTCCGCTGGTCGAGCGGGTGGTCGCGGCGGCGTCCGGCGCGCGCCGCACAGTCGTCGTCGGGCCGCGCCGGGAGCTGCCCGGGGTCGTGTTCACCCGGGAGGACCCGCCGGGCGGCGGGCCCGTCCCCGCGCTGGCCGCCGGGCTGCGCGAGGTCGACGCGCCGTGGCTGGTGCTGCTCGCTGGCGACCTGCCGTTCCTGACGGCCGCGCACGTGCGGGAGCTGCTGGCGGCGGCCCGTCCCGGCGCGGGAGCGGTCATGGTCGACGACGACGGCCGCGAGCAGTGGCTCGTCGGCGCCTGGCCGGTTGCGGAGCTGCGGGCGGCGCTCGCCGCCTACACCGGGCGTTCCCTCAAGGGCCTGCTGGGCCCCCTGACCGGAACGCGGCTGGCCTCGCCGGGCCGGCCGTGGTTCGACTGCGACACGATGGACGACCTGAAGGAGGCTCGCATGAACGTACTCGCCGAGTGGACGGCGCTGGTGTGCAAGGAGCTGGGCGTCGACCCCGCCCGGGTGGACCGCGACCTGGTCCTCGACCTGACCAAGGAGGTCGCCCACGGGGTGGCCAGGCCCGCCGCGCCGCTCACCGCCTACCTGCTCGGGCTGGCCCAGGGCGCGGGAAGCGCCCCCGAGGACGCCGTCGCCAGACTGATCACATTGGCGAAGAACTGGGAGCAGGCGACCACCGAGACGCTGACTGACGGCTGACACTCGAACGAACTCTTGAAGTCAAGCCGACCGCTTCCTCCAGATTTCCTGTGAATTGCGAGGAGGAGGCCGTTGTAAACGATTTCGGGAAAGCGGTCCTATCGGACTCCGGCCGGCGCGGGGGACTGATCGTCCAATGCAAAGGGCTGGCCAGGAAAAGGGCGACGCCGGGTGGTTACGGGGGCAAACCACCCGGCGTCGCTTCATCGGCGTTCCGACGGGGGCCCGGAACGCCGGCACCAGCACTCCGACGGGGGACCGGAGCGCTTGCCTAAAGCGTACACCTACAACCCATGGGATGCGTCAAGACTTAGTCACGACCCGATCTCGCGTCGATGCAGCGGTATCTCGGTTTGGTTAGCCTCGGGGGACTGAAAGTCGGGCGGCGGCGCGCCCTCGCTGCGCTCATTGGCCCCGATTACGGCAATGTATGGCAAAAACACTGCCCCGGCGATGAACAGCAGCCGGTAGGGCCACGGCACCGGCACCACGACCGCCAGGATCAGGCAGATCGTCCGGATGCCCATCTTGATCAGGTAGGCGACCTCACGCTTGCGGATGTCGGCCGTCAGCGAGGGTCTGGCGTCGGTGACCTGGTGGACGTCCGGCTTCTTGCGCCACCCCTTCATACCTTCCACGGTAGACCTCGTACGGGCAGGGCGCGACGGCGCGGCCGGGCGATGAGGAGGGTCATGCGATCATGGCCTTCGAGTAAGGAGGATGGGGAGATGACGGATCGAACGTATCGGGTCACTGAGATAGTCGGCACGTCGGGGGAGAGCCTTGACCAGGCCATCCGCAACGGCCTCCAGCGGGCCTCGCAGACCCTGCGCCACCTGGACTGGTTCGAGGTCACCGAGATCCGCGGCCACCTCGACGGCGGCGAGATCGCGCACTACCAGGTGGGCATGAAGGTGGGCTTCCGCCTGGAGGACTCCTGACCGTCCCCGGACGGCCCGGGGCCGGCGCCCCGGCCCGCTGACAGCCGTCCCGGCCCCGGCCCGCCCTCCGGCCCGCTGGGAGCCTCACGGACGGCCGCCGGCACGACGACGCCCGCCGCCCCGCTCGATTCGCGGGACGGCGGGCGCGTACGGCCGGGATGGACGGCCGTGATGGACGGCCGTGATGCGGGCGAGGGTCAGCTCGCCTGGCTGACCGTCGACATGTTGAAGTCCGGCACCCGCACCGGCGGCATCACCGTGCGCTGGAAGTAGTCGTTCCACTCGCGGGGCAGCGTGCGCTCGGCCGCCCCCACCTCCGTGACGCGCCCCAGCAGGTCGACCGGGCTCTCGTTGAACCGGAAGTTGTTCACCTCGCCGACGACCTCGCCGTGCTCCACCAGGTAGACGCCGTCGCGGGTGAGGCCCGTGACCAGCAGCGTCTGCGGATCGACCGCCCGGATGTACCACAGGCAGGTGACGAGCAGCCCGCGCCGGGTGGAGGCGATCATCTCCTCCAGCGAACGGGCGCCCTCCGCCGGGCCGGACATGACCAGGTTGTCGATGCCGGGCGTCACCGGCAGCCCGCTCAGCTCGGCCGAGTAGCGGGTCTGGAGCAGCGACTCCAGCCGGCCGTCCCGGATCCAGTCGGTCGGGCCCAGCGGCAGGCCGTTGTCGAACACCGAGGCGTCGCGGCTGGAGGCGTGCGCGGTGACGAACGGCGCGCACGAGATGCCCGCGGCCCGTGGATCGCTGGACAGCGTGATCGGCAGCGTGGCGAGCTGCTCGCCCACCCGCGTGCCGCCGCCCGGCCCGGAGAACACCGAGCGGCCGTCGAGCGCGTCCCTGGCGCCCGCCGACCAGTACAGGTAGATCATCAGGTCGGCCACCGCGCTCGGCGGCAGCAGCGTCTCGTAGCGGCCCGCGGGCAGGTCGACCCGGTTCTTGGCCCACTCCAGGCGCTGGGCCAGCGAGGCGTCGAGCGCGGCCACGTCGACGTCGGCGAAGTCCTCGGTGAACACGCCGGTCCAGGCCGACCGCTTCAGGTCGCCGGACTTGGCGTTGAGCTCCAGGCGGCCGGTCGGCTGGTCGTGCCGCAGCCGCACGCCGGTGGAGGTGCCGAGGAAGGTCGAGGTGAGGGAGTGCTCGGCGAAGCCGTAGAGCTTCCTGTCGCCGGACTCGGCGGCCGAGAACGCCTCGCCCAGCGCGGGCGCGAACCGCTCGAACACCCCGATGTCGGTCGGCCGCACCTCGTCGTCCCAGCCGGGGGCGGCCGGGCCGCCCTCGACCAGCGGGCGGGCGTCCTCGGCCGGCCGGGCCTCGCGGGCCGCCCGGTCGGCCGCCGCGACCACGTCGGGCAGCTGGTCGGCGCGCACGGCCGAGCGCGAGACCACGCCCACGCCCTGCCCGGCCACCGAGATCACGGTCAGCCGGGACGACCGGGCCACGCCGTTGGTGGTCAGCGTGTTGCCCGCGAAGCGCAGGTTGGCCGTGGAGCCCTCGTCCACCAGCACCACGCAGCCGTCGTTCGCGGAGAGCTCCAGAGCCCTCTCCACCATCTCCTGCGGAGTAGTCACTTGCCGCCCTCCTGCACCGTGTTGAGCACGCGCACGCCCCTGAACAGCGCCGACGGGCATCCGTGGCTGACCGGCGCGACCTGCCCCGGCTGGCCCTTGCCGCAGTTGAAGGCGCCGCCCAGCACGTACGTGCCCGGCCCGCCGACGCCGTCCATCGACTGCCAGAAATCGGTCGTGGTGGCCTGGTAGGCGAAGTCTCTGACCTGCCCGGCCAGCTTCCCGTGCGAGATCCGGTACGCCCGTTGCCCGGTGAACTGGAAGTTGTAGCGCTGCATGTCGATCGACCAGCTCTTGTCGCCCACGATGTACAGGCCGCGCTCCACGCCCGCGATCAGCTCCTCGGTGGAGGGCCCGCCGGGCGCGGCGGCCAGCGACACGTTCGCCATGCGCTGGATCGGCATGTGGCCGGGGGAGTCGGCGAAGGCGCACCCGTTGGAGCGCCCGAACCCCTTCATCAGCGCCATCCGCCGGTCGAGCTGGTAGCCCACCAGCACGCCGTCCTTGACGATGTCGAAGCTCTGCCCGCGCACGCCCTCGTCGTCGTAGCCGACCGTGGCCAGGCCGTGGGTGACCGTGCGGTCGCCGGTGACGTTCATCAGCGGCGAGCCGTAGACCAGCTCGCCGAGCTGGTCGAAGGTGGCGAAGCTGGTGCCGGCGTAGGCGGCCTCGTAGCCCAGCGCGCGGTCGAGCTCGGTGGCGTGGCCGATCGACTCGTGGATCGTCAGCCACAGGTTGGACGGGTCGATCACCAGGTCGTAGTCGCCCGCCTCGACCGAGGGCGCGGCCAGCTTCTCGGCCAGCAGCTCGGGCAGCCGGCCCAGCTCGGCCGGCCAGTCCCAGCCCGTGCCGGTCAGGTACTCGTAGCCGCGGCCGACCGGCGGCGCGATGGTCGACATGTCGTCGAAGCCGCCCTCGTGCGCCTTCATCGCGTTGAGCGACGGATGCACCCGCACGCGCTGCTGCGTGGTCACGGTGCCCGCGGTGTCGGCGTAGAACTTCTGCTCCTTGACCTGCAGCAGCCGCGCCGAGACGTGGTCGGCGCCCTTGAGCAGCCCGGCCGACCAGTCGGCCAGCAGCCCCACCTTGTCGGCGGAGGGCACCTCGAACGGGTCGACGTCGTAGTCGGAGACCCACACCGCGTCGGCGTGCACCGGCTCGGGCGCCAGCTCGATGGGCTCCCGGTTGACCGGCGCGCTCACCTCGGCCACCCGCACCGCCTGCTCGGCCACGGCCGCGGCGGCCTGCGGGGTCAGGTGGATGCCGGCCGCGAACCCCCATGTGCCACCCTTGACGACACGGACCGCGTAACCGAGGTCGTCGGCGTCGAGCGCGCCTTCGAGGCGGGCGTCGTACAGGCGCAGCGTCTCGGCCCTGACGCGTTCGAGCCGGAAGTCGGCGTGCTCGGCGCCGAGGTCGCGGGCGCGTTGCAGGGCCGCGTCCGCGAGCTGCCGCAGCGGCAGTTCCAGGAAGTCGGGATCGATCTGGCGCATGTCCACGATCCTAACCCTGTGATCTTGTACCACCCGGACAAGCGGATACCCGCAAGTAAGAGATAGCGTCAGATGCCATGGCACGCTCTGTACTCGTCACCGGAGGCAATCGCGGCATCGGCCTCGCGATCGCCCGTGAACTCGCCGCGGCCGGCGACGCCGTCGCGGTCACCTACCGATCGGGGGAGCCGCCGGAGGGTCTGTTCGGCGTCCGCTGCGACGTCACCAGCACGGCCGAGGTCGAGGCCGCCTTCGACAAGGTCGAGGCCGAGCAGGGGCCGGTCGAGGTCCTCGTCTCCAACGCGGGCATCACCCAGGACACCCTGCTGGCGATGATGAAGGAGGAGACCTTCACCGACGTCATCGACGCCAACCTGACCGGGGCCTACCGCGTGGCCAAGCGCGCCATCAGGCCCATGATGAAGATGAAGCGCGGCCGCATCATCCTGATCTCCTCCGTGGTCGGCCTGTCCGGTCAGGCGGGCCAGGCCAACTACGCCGCCTCCAAGGCCGGCCTGGTCGGCTTCGCCCGCTCCCTGGCCCGCGAGTACGGCTCGCGCAACATCACCGTCAACGTGGTCGCGCCCGGCTTCGTGGCCACCGACATGACGGCCGGCCTCGACCAGGAGGCCATCGTCAAGAACATCCCGCTCGGGCGGCAGGCCGCCCCCGCGGAGATCGCGCGCGTCGTCCGCTTCCTGGCCGGCGACGACGCCTCGTACATCACCGGGGCCGTGATCCCGGTCGACGGCGGACTCGGAATGGGGCACTGACGTGGGAATTCTCGAAGGCAAGCGGATCCTCGTGACCGGCGTGCTCACCGACGCCTCCATCGCCTTCTCGGTGGCCAAGCTGGCCCAGGAGGAGGGCGCCACGGTGGTGCTCACCGGGTTCGGCCGGCTGAGCCTGGTCGAGCGCATCGCCAAGCGGCTGCCCCAGACCCCGCCGGTGCTGGAGCTCGACGTCCAGGACACCGACCAGCTCGACACGCTGGCCGCCCGCGTGGGCGAGCACGTCGACGGGCTCGACGGCGTCGTGCACTCCATCGGGTTCGCGCCGCAGAGCGCCCTCGGCGGCAACTTCCTCAACACGCCGTGGGAGGACGTCGCCACCGCCCTGCAGGTCTCCACGTACTCGTTCAAGTCGCTGGCCGTGGCCTGCCTGCCGCTGATGAAGGAGGGCGGCGCGGTCGTCGGCCTCGACTTCGACGCCTCCAAGGCCTGGCCGGTCTACGACTGGATGGGCGTGGCCAAGGCCGGCCTCGAGTCGTGCAGCCGCTACCTCGCCCGCGACCTGGGCAAGCACAACATCCGGGTCAACCTGGTCTCGGCGGGGCCGCTGCGCACGATGGCCGCCAAGTCGATCCCGGGCTTCAAGGAGTTCGAGGAGAGCTGGCCGGAGCGCTCGCCGCTGGGCTGGGACCTCACCGACACCGTCCCGGCCGCCAAGGCGTGCGTGGCGCTCATGTCCGACTGGTTCCCCGCCACCACCGGCGAGATCGTGCACGTCGACGGCGGCGCGCACGCCATCGGCGGCTGAGCGCGCCTCACGCCAGGCGGTGCCTGCCGCTGCCCGCCGGGGCCGGCTCGAACGGGATCGACTCGCTCGGCTCGGCCCGGTGCCGCCGCTGCTGCACGATCCGGGTGGCCAGCACCGCCGACCCCAGCAGCACGATCGTCAGCACGGTGCCCAGCACGTCGTGAGCCGGCGGGCTGGGCCGCACCACCCGCTGGTCGCGCAGCGGCACGGCCAGCTCGCGCCCGAACGGGTTGGGCCACAGCAGCTCCACCCGCGAGTCGTCGGGATCGGCGGTCGGCTCCTCGGCGGTGACCGGCCGCTCGTCGTCCAGCGTGTACGGGGTGGGCCGCGGCTGCGCGGAGGGCGGCGTGGGCGGCCGGGTCGGCAGCGGCGCGGTGGCCTCGTCGGTCTCGCGCTCGCGCGGCCGGTCGCCCCGGCGGTGCCCGGCCTCGGTCTCGGGCCCGGTGTCGGTCTCGATCCCGGTCGAGGCCGTCGGGGTGGATCGGGGTGTCAGCGACCGGAGCACGCCCTGGTCGCCGCAGGCCAGCACCGGCAGGCACACGTCCTTCAGCGTCTCGGGCACCAGGTCGGGGCGGCTGGGGCTGGGGGAGGGGCGGTCCGATCGGGACGGTTTACCGGGCCTGCCGGTCGGCACGGCGTCGCCGACGGTGCCGAGCACCTCGCCGGTGGTCTTGTCGACGCCCTTGGTCACCGGGTCGGCCTTGCCGCCGGTCACGTCGTCGACCGTGCCCGTGAGCGCGCCGACGACGTCGCACAGCGTGTCGGTGACCCCCGAGAGCAGGCCCCCCTCGCCCGGGCAGCCCTGGACGGCGGCGGAAGCGGCCGGCGCCCCCACCGGGATCGCCCCCAGCGCCACCGCGAGCACTCCGGCCGAGATCGCGGTCCTGCTCCCCATCCGTCCCCTCCTGTATCGCTTCAGGAGGAAATCCTTATGGACAAGGCCCGTCAGACGCAGGCTTTTTCCCGGTAAAGTTGCGATTCGGTATCGACTAGTGATACGCGAGTTGCACTCTCGTTCGTCGTCAGTCGAGCGAGGACACGTCATCGAGCGCCTCCCGGATCTCGATCGGGAGCACGACGTCCTCGGCCGACAGTATCCCTTTGAGCTGCGTGTGGGTGCGGGCGCCGACGATCGCCGAGGCCACCCCCGGCTGGTCGCGCACCCACGACAGCGCCACCGCCAGCGGCGAGACGCCGAGCCCGTCGGCGGCGGTGGTGACCGACTCGACCACGCTGCGGCCGCGCTCGTCGAGATAGGGCCGGACGAAGTCGGCGAAGTGCGGCGTCGCGGCGCGGGAGTCGGCCGGGATGCCGGTGCGGTACTTGCCGGTCAGCACCCCCCGGCCGAGCGGCGACCAGGCCAGCACGCCGACGTCGAGGTGGGCGGCGGCGGGCAGCAGCTCGCGCTCGGGCTCGCGGGCCAGCAACGAGTACTCGACCTGGGCCGAGGTGATCGGGATGCGGCCGGGGACCGACTTCTGGGTGACCGCGGCGGCGGCGAGCTGCCAGCCCGCGTAGTCGCACACGCCGGCGTAGACGGCCCGGCCGGAGGAGACGATCGCGTCGAGGGCGGCCAGGGTCTCCTCCAGCGGCACCTCGGCGTCGTAGGTGTGCAGCTGCCACAGGTCGACGTAGTCGAGGCCGAGCCGGTTGAGCGACTCGTCGACGGCGGCGATCAGGTGGCGCCTGGAGGCGTCGCGCGGCCGGCGGCCGGTCGGGGTGACCACGGCCTTGGTGGAGATCACCAGTTCCGAGCGCGGCACGGAGTCGCGCAGCATGCGGCCGAGCAGCCGCTCGGAGTCGCCGCCGGTGTAGACGTCGGCGGTGTCGACGAGGGTGCCGCCCGCGTCGAGGAACGAACGGAGCTGGGCGGCCGCCTCCTCCGGGTCGGTGTCACGGCCCCAGGTCATCGTGCCGAGCCCCAGCCGGGACACCGACAGGCCGCTGCGGCCGACATAGCGCTGCTCCATGATCCCGCCAGGTTACCAAGAACGGGCCCGCCCGCCAGTCCGCCGCTCCAATGTCCTGCCTGGTGAGGAGCGTGGCGGCGGGTGGATGCGAAGTTTTCTCGCAGGTGCGTGAAACATGGTGATCCGCGCCTGCGACACTTGCTGGTGTGACCACCCTTCTGCTGGCCCGCCACGGGCTGACCGACCTCACCGGGCCGGTGCTGGCCGGGCGCACCCCGGGGGTGCACCTGAGCGAGGCCGGGCGGGCGCAGGCCGAGGCGCTGGCCGGCCGCATCGCCGGGGTCCGGCTCGACGCCGTCGTCTCCAGCCCGCTCGAACGCTGCCGGGAGACCGCCGAGGCCGTCGCCAAGGGCCGCGGGGCGGACGTGCTCGTCGACGAGCGGCTGATCGAGTGCGGCTACGGCACCTGGACGGGCCGCCCGCTCAAGGAGCTCGCGCAGGAGCCGCTCTGGCAGACCGTGCAGGCGCATCCCAGTGCGGTGACATTTCCGGAAGGGGAGTCGCTGGCCGATATGCAACATCGGGCGGTCGCCGCGGTCCGGGAGTGGAATCGACGCCTCGGGTTGAAGGGTGTCTACCTGGCGTGCACCCACGGAGACGTCATCAAGGCAATCGTGGCGGACGCTCTGGGGCTGCACCTCGATCATTTTCAGCGGATAACAGCCGATCCTGCGGCCCTCACCGTGATTCGCTATGCCCCCTTGCGTCCCTTTGTTCTCAGGATTAACGATATGGGGGAATTGCGGTTGCCCGAGGATTCGGAGGAGAAAGACGGGGGAGAAAACATCACCGGGAGCGATGCCGCCGTCGGCGGTGGACCCGGGACCACGTAAGGTCAGGCTATGCCGGTCTTCGACTACGACCCACCGGAGAGGTTCGTCGCCGGCGCCCTGGGGCAGCCGGGCGCGCGGGTCTTTTTTCTGCAGGCCAGGGCCGAGGGCAGACTGACCACCGTGGCGCTGGAGAAGCTGCAGGTGGCTGCGCTCGCGGGCAGGCTCGACGAGCTGCTCGACGAGGTTCTGCGGCTGAGCGGGGGCACCGCGCACGTGCCCGCGCTGGCTCCGGCCGACCTGGCCGACGACGCCCCCCTCGACGTGCCGGTCGCGGAGGACTTCCGAGTCGGCACCATGGCGCTGGCCTGGGACGACGACAAGTCCCAGGTGGTGATCGAGGCCCAGGAGGTCATCGACGAGGAGGACCTCGACGGCCCCGACCCCGCCGTGCTGCGGGTGCGGATCAGCGCCGGCGCCGCACGGGCCTTCACCCGCAGGGCGCTCCAGATCGTGGCGGCGGGCCGGCCTCCCTGTCCCCTGTGCGGGCAGCCGCTCGACGCCGAAGGCCATGTCTGCGTCCGACTCAACGGCTACCGCGGGGGTGAGGCGGCTTCATGACCGCTCCTGAGAGCGAACCGGCCGTCAAGCCACCACAGGGGCCGATCATGCAGGAGGAGGAGGCGCTCACGCTGCTGCGCGACGGGCGCCTGGAGGTGGCCGGCCGCCTGGTCGAGGCCACCAACATGACCCTCTACTGCTCGATCAAGCTGGGCGGCCGCAGCGCCGCCTGCGTCTACAAGCCCGTGCGCGGCGAGCGCCCCCTGTGGGACTTCCCCGACGGCACCCTCGCCGCCCGCGAGGTGGCCGCCTACGAGGTCTCCCAGGCGACCGGCTGGCGCATCGTGCCGCCGACCGTCTACCGCGAGGGCCCGTTCGGGCCCGGCATGTGCCAGCTGTGGATCGACACCGAGCGCGAGATCGACCTGATGCGGCTGGTCAAGAGCCGCAACCCGGTGGTGCGCCGGATGGCGGTGTTCGACGCGGTGGTCAACAACGCCGACCGCAAGGGCGGTCACCTGCTGCCGCTGCCCACCGGGCACGTCTACGGCGTCGACCACGGCGTCTGCTTCTCGGTCGAGGACAAACTGCGTACCGTGCTGTGGCAGTGGCGGGGCAAGCCGCTGGCGCGGGAGGCGGTGGCGGTGCTGGCCAAGCTGGAGCGCGATCTGGAGTCGGGCTCGCTGGGGCGGCGGCTGCGCGAGCTGCTCACGCTGGCCGAGGTGGAGGCCACCTGGCGGCGGGTCAGGCGGCTGCTGGACACCGGCGTGCATCCGTACCCGTCGGAAGGGTGGCCGGCCGTTCCCTGGCCCCCCATCTGAGAACTGGCGCGGGTTTTATACCCTTTGCCGCATGTGCACGCTGATCGTGAGAACCGGGGAGCCGCTGACCCTCATGGGCGTGCGGGACGAGCTCACCGACCGCCCCTGGGAGGCGCCCGGGGAGCACTGGCCCGAGCATCCCGGGGTGATCGGCGGCCGTGACCTCAAGGGCGGCGGCACCTGGATGGCCGTCTCCCCGTCCGCCTGCCGCGCCGCCGCCCTCCTCAACGGCCACGGCAGGCAGGCCCCCGAGACCACCCGGGTCTCCCGCGGCGACCTGGCCCTGCTCGCGGTCTCCACGGGCGGCGTCCCGGACGTCGACCTGACCCGCTACGACCCCTTCCACCTCGTGCTCGCCGACCTGTCCCAGGTGCGGCTGTTCAGCTGGGACGGCGACCGCCTCACCGCCTCCGCCCTGCCCGAGGGCACCAGCATGGTCGTCAACACCGGCCTCGACCCGGACGCCGGCCGCGTACGGGCCCACCTGCCGCGCTTCGCGAGCGCGCCCGACTGGGCCGAGCTGATCACCGGCGCGCACTCCGACCGGCCGGACGCCCTCCTGGTGCGCAACACGCTGCCCGACGGCCGCGTCTACGCCTCGCTGTCGGTGATGCGGGTCACCCTGGGCCAGGACGACACCGCCTACGAGTTCACGGACCTTACGGCACGGATAGGCTCAAAGGCATGAGATCGTGGTCTGCCCAGAACATCCCCAAGCTCCCAGGTGAGAGCATTCCGCTGCGTCTCTACGACACGACGACGAGGCAGGTGCGGCAGACCGATCCCGGCCCCACCGCCCGGATGTACGTCTGCGGCATCACCCCCTACGACGCCACCCACCTCGGCCACGCCAACACCTACCACGCCTTCGACCTGGTGGGCCGGATGTGGCGGGACGCCGGGCACGAGGTCCACTACACCCAGAACGCCACCGACGTGGACGACCCGCTGCTGGAGCGGGCCGCCCAGACCGGCATCGACTGGCAGGAACTGGCCGAGCGCGAGATCGAGCTGTTCCGCACCGACATGGAGGCCCTGCGCATCCTGCCGCCGCGCGAGTACGTCGGCGTCACCGAGGTCGTGGGCCACGTCGCCGACCTGATCACCGAGCTGGCCGCCAAGGGCTGCACCTACGACCTCGACGGCGACGTCTACTTCAAGGTGGCCGACGCCCCCAAGTTCGGCCAGGTGTCCGGCTACGACGAGGCCGAGATGCTGGCCCTGTCCGCCGAGCGCGGCGGCGACCCCGACCGGCCGGGCAAGCGGCACCCACTCGACTGGCTGCTGTGGCGGGCCGAGCGGCCCGGCGAGCCGGCCTGGGAGAGCAGCCTGGGCCGGGGGCGTCCCGGCTGGCACATCGAGTGCACCGCGATCGCGCTGCGCAACCTGGGCCCCGGCTACGACGTGGCGGGCGGCGGCTCCGACCTGATCTTCCCGCACCACGAGTGCGGCGCCTCCGAGGGGCACGCGGCCACGGGGGAGTGGCCGTTCGCCAAGTTCTACACGCACGCGGGCATGGTGGCGCTCGACGGCGAGAAGATGTCGAAGTCCAGGGGCAACCTGGTGTTCGTCAGCCGGCTGCGGCAGCAGCACGACCCGATGGCCGTGCGGCTCGTCCTGCTGGCCCACCACTACCGGGAGGACTGGGAGTACACGCCCGGCCAGCTCGCCGCCGCCGAGCGCCGGCTCGCGCTGTGGCGCTCGGCCGTCGCCCTGCAGGGCGCGCCGCGCGCGGAGGAACTGCTGGCCACGGTCCGCGAGCGGATGGCCGACGACCTCGACTCGCCGGGCGCGCTGGCCGCGATCGACGCCTGGGCCGAGCGGGCGCTGGCCGAGGGCGGGCCGCAGCAGCCCGGCCTGGTCAAGGACCTGACCGACGCCCTGCTCGGCATCGCCCTCTGACGAACCGCCTTCCGCACGACCGCCTTCCGCACGACCGCCTTCCGTACGACCGCCTTCCGTACGACCGCCTTCCGTACGACCGCCTTCCGTACGACCGCCTTCCGTACGACCGCCGCCCGCTCACGCCGGGCCGCGCGCACCGGCAGGGCACGGTCGTGGGCCGGGGCTTTCGCGCCCGGCCCACGACCTCCCGTGGAGTCGCCGATCCCTCGGCGTTCTCCGTCACACACGCAGCTCCTCGAACCTGTCGTTCGCGGCGAGCTCCGCGGTGAACCACTCGATCGTGCGCCGCAGCCCCTCCTTGGCGGGCACCTCCGCCCGCCAGCCCAGCCGCTCGGCGGCCAGGGTGGTGTCGGGCCGGCGCACCTTCGGATCGTCGGCGGGGCGGTCGATGAACTCGATCTCCGAGGCCGAACCGGTCAGGTCGCGGATGAGGCCGGCCAGCTCCAGCATGGTCAGCTCGTCCGGGTTGCCGATGTTGACCGGGCCGGTGAAGTCGCTGCGGGCCATGGCCAGGATGCCCGAGACGGTGTCGTCCACGTAGCAGATCGACCTGGTCTGGGAGCCGTCGCCGGTGATGGTCAGCGGCTCGCCCTTCAGCGACTGGCGGATGAACGTCGGGATCGCCCGGCCGTCGAACGGGCGCATGCGCGGGCCGTAGGTGTTGAAGATGCGCACGATCCCGGTGTCGGTGCCGCGCGAGTGCCGGTAGGCGGTGGTCAGCGACTCGGCGAAGCGTTTGGCCTCGTCGTACACGCTGCGCGGGCCGACCGGGTTGACGTTCCCCCAGTACGTCTCCTTCTGCGGGTGCTCCAGCGGGTCGCCGTACACCTCGCTGGTGGACGCCAGGACGAACCGGGCGCCCTTCTCCCTGGCCAGCCCGAGCGCGTGCAGGGTGCCCACGCTGCCCACCCGCAACGTCTCGATCGGGTAGCGCAGGTAGTCGGCCGGCGAGGCGGCCGAGGCGAAGTGCAGCACCAGGTCCACCCGGCCCGGGACGTGCACGTACCCGGTCAGGTCGCTCTCGATGAGCCGGAAGGCCGGGTTGTCCAGCAGGTGCTCGACGTTGCGCGGGCCGCCGGTCAGGAAACTGTCCATGCAGATGACCTCGGCGCCCTCCTCCAGCAGGCGTTCGCACAGGTAGGAACCGAGGAAGCCGGCTCCGCCGGTGACCAGAGCCCTCATGACGTGACCTCCAGAGCTGCGTCGACCACTTCCGACACCTCGATCCTGAGCAGGCCGGGATCGGGGCGCAGGCCGTGCGGGTCGCCCTTGCGACCGGCCCACAGGGCCACGTGCCGCCAGCCGGGCGGCGGCCCCCACTCCGACGGCGGCACCGGGCCGAACAGCACCACCGACGGCACGCAGAACGCCGTCGCCAGGTGCGCGACCCCGGTGTCGCCGCAGACCACCAGCCGGGCCCGGCTGACCAGGTCGATCAGGTCGGCCAGCCGGGTACGGCCGGCCAGCATGCGCTCCGGCGGCAGCCCGGCCAGCTCGGCGACCTTGCTGGCGATCGGCACCTCTTCGGCGTTGCCGGTGACGACCACGTCGTCCAGCGCCGCCGCGACCTCGGCGAACCGCTCGGGCGGCCAGCGCCGCGCCGGGTAGGCGGCCCCCGGATGCACGATCACCGGGCCCGTCCGGTCGGAGATGCCGAGCGTCAGGTCCTCCGGGTCGGCGGGGATGCCGTGCCACTCCAGCAGGCCGCACCAGCGCCGCACCTCGTGCACGCCGTCCTGCCACGGCGGGCCGACGCCGAAGCTGATCAGCCGCCCCGGGTCGGTGGCCCGCAGCGCCTCGATGCTCTGCGGCCCCTTGCCGTGCAGGTTGACCGCGATGTCGGGCCGCCGGAACGGCACCGGGCCCGGCCCGGACACGTCCACCTGGGCGTCCACCGCGCCGATCAGCGGCAGCAGGGCCTCCAGGGACTTCGGCGCGGCCAGCGTGATCCGGTGCCCGGGAAACGACTGCCGCAGCGCCCGCAGCGCGGGGACGGCCGTGAGCAGGTCGCCCAGGCCGAGCCCGCGCAACGCCAGCAGTTCTAGGGCCATGACGTCTCCGTGGAGGGGCAGACGACCAGCTCTCTGACCTCGCACCCGGCCGGCTGCCGGAGCGCGAACACGACGGTCTGGGCGACGTGGGCCGGGTCGTTCAGCCCCGCCTCCGGGCCCGGCTTGTACTGCTCGGGACGCCCGTCGAAGAAGCTCGTCCGCATGCCGCCCGGGATCAGCAGGGTCACCCCCACCTCGCCGCGCAGCTCGACCGCCAGCCCCCTGGTGAAGCCGACGACGCCGAACTTCGAGGCCGAGTACGCCGAGGCGTCGCTCAGCGGGCGCAGCCCGAGCGTCGAGGCGCAGGTCACCACCTTGCCGCGGGTGCGCTTCAGGTACGGCAGCGCCGCCCGGACGACGGCGGCCGTGCCGAGCAGGTTGACCTGGATCACCCGCTCCCAGTCGTCGGCGGGCACGTCCTCCAGGCGTCCGCAGGCGTCGATGCCGGCCGCGGTCACCACGCCGTCCAGGCCGCCGGCCCGCTCGGCGAGCTCGTGCACGGCCCGTTCGGCCTGCCCGCGGTCGGCCAGGTCGGCCGTGACGTGGTCGAAGCGCTGGTCCGGCTCGCGCACGTCCACGACGAGCGCCCGCCAGCCCTCCTTCTCGACCGCTTCGGCGGTGGCCAGGCCGAGACCGGAGGCGCCCCCGGTGATCAAAATATTCACTGGATCTCCCTGATCAGATTGCTGGTCGAACGTCCCGGCAGCGTGCTGAGCGCGACGAACTCGGCGCCGAGCCGCTCCAGGACCTCTGACTCGGGCAGGACTTCCCCCTCGTAGTCCCCGCCCTTCACCCACACGTCGGGCCGCAGCAGCTCGATGGACTCGGCCGGGGTGTCCTCCTCGAACACCAGGACCGCGTCCACGCAGCTCAGCGCCCGCAGCACCTCGACCCGGTCACGCGCGTCGACGACGGGCCTGGACGGCCCCTTCAGCCTGCGCACCGAGTCGTCGGAGTTGACGCAGACGACGAGAGCGTCGCCCAGCGCCCTGGCCCGCCGCAGGAGGCTCACGTGCCCCGCGTGCAACAGGTCGAAACAGCCGCCGGTGGCGATCAGCCGGCCGCCCTGCGCGCGGGTGAGCCTGGCCACCTCCAGCGCGGTGCGCGGCCGGTCGCCGAGCCGCTGTTCCTGGGTCCTGACGGTGGCGGCCCCGCCGCGCTCGACGAAGCGCGAGGCCTCGCCGACGCCGATGGTGACCGCCTCCTCGACGTCCGCGCCGTCCCGCAGCGCGAGCGCCGCGGCGCCGGCGAGCCGGTCGCCCGCGCCGCACGCGTCCTGCCCGGCCGCCGTCACCGGCGGCGGCACCCGCGTCAGCGGGCCGCCCTGGACGGCCAGCGTGGCGCCGTTGCCGCCGGTGGTGACCGCCACGGCTGCCGCGCGCAGCTCCCGCACCAGGCGGCGGGCCGCGTGGTCGGGGCCGCGGTAACCGTCCGGGCACAACATCCGGGCCTCCGCCTCGCTCGGCGTCACCAGCGTGCAGCCCGGCATGGGCGGCCCGCCTCGGGGGTGCGGGTCCCACACGACCGGTACGCGGGCCCCGCGCAGCAACTCCCGGGCCAGGCCGGCCACGCCCCTGCCGTAGTCGGAGACCAGCACGGCGCCGGCGCGGGCCAGCACGGCCGTGATCTCCTCGGGGATCTCGCCGGGCGGGTCGGACCGGGCGACGCCGTCGCCGCTGTCGAGCCGGAGCATGGTCTGGCCCCTCGACCTGACCCTGGTCTTGCGCACGGTCCCGCCGTTCAGCGGCAGGCGTACCAGCTCGACCTCCTCCGACAGCAGCGCGCACAGGCGGTGACCGTCGGTGTCGTCGCCGATCGCGGTGATCAGCACCACCTCCGCGCCGTCCCGCGCGGCCAGCAGCGCGGCCAGCCCGG
>NZ_JBFAOM010000052.1:0-64154 GCF_040675235.1 Nonomuraea sp. NPDC049637 | reverse complement strand
GACATCCGCCCCCTCGGCGCAGACCGCCGCGCCGCATTCGAGGAGACCCTCGCCGCCCAACTCGCCCACATCGAGGCCCAGATCCCCTGACGTGCTGGACTAGGCGTGCCATGCGGTCGGCTCGCGCCACCGTCGCAGGCCCGGTGCTGGAGGGCGAGGAGAGCCGGGCAGTCGTTCAGACCGAACCGGCCCGGCCGCCCGGCTGACCGGGCAGTGGACACCCCGGGGGGCGGAGCGGGGGTCGGGCACCCTGGCCGCCGCCGCGGCGGCGGCCAATTCGAGGTGGGAGTTCATGTCCAGCTCGAACCGGCCGTAGGCGGTTTACGTGGGTCCAAACCAGCGGGGACAGGGCCTGCCGGTCCGCGTCGGTGAGCCGCTTGTGCCACTTCTCCGCGCTCAGGATGTCTGGAGGAGCACGGTGTTACTGATATGCCTGAGCGCAGCGCTAGATCGATGAGCATGGAGGGCGGCCTCGGCGAAAAGCTCGGTCACCATGTGATCGGCCAGGACGGCAGCCGCCGGACAGGGCAACAGTCGAGCCACCATCACTCGAACTGCGATGAGATTTGCTCAATCTTCGCTGCGACAGAACATTCAGGGGTTCCTGGATCGGGTTCGTCTTGGTTTGGGGGCCGTGGAGTGGATGTGGTGTCAGGCCGCTGGTGGGGAGCGGTATTCGGCCGTTGGGCATGGCGAAGCCGATGGTGAGTGAGGCGCTGCGGCAGGGTGGCGGATGCGTGCAGCTTCTGAGGGCGGGTGGCGGCCTGCTCTGGCCTGCGGGTGTTGGCCTGGCTGGCGATGGGCCGGGGTGAACCCTCGGTGCCGCAGGGGGTCGGTGCAGCGGTGAGCAGCGCCCAACAGCACACTTGCGGCTGAGGGGCAGCCGTCTGTCACCATCGGGTGCCATCCGAGTGCGGCAGAAACGGGACGGCAGCTCGGCGCTCGTCCGATCCGTGCGGTTGGCTTCTGCCGTGATGACTAGGGTGTCAAGCCCCGCTGGGTCAACATGCCGTCGATGAACTGAGCGATCAGGAGGTGACCGGCATCGTTGGCGTGGAGGCCGTCGGGATCCAAGAACTCCGGACGGCCGGCGAAGTAGTTCGAGACCCCGTCCACATAGTCAAGGCCGATATCGGCTGCGGCCTTTGCCAGCCAGGCGCGGATCGCGACCACCTTGTAAGGCAACTCTGTGTACGCCCAGAACGGCTCCATGACCAAGATGCGGGCTTCGGGCAGGCCGTCGCGAAGATCGGCCAAATCGACCACCATGTTGTGCGCGATGGCTTCGGCGTGCTCGTTGAACATGACGGTGTCGTTGGTTCCGAGCGAAACCAGGACCACATCTGCGCCGGCCGCGATGATCCGCTCGACACCCGCCGAATGGCCGTCGCGATCCTCTCGCTTCCGGACGAAGCCGAGTCCATTGATGCCCTCGTTGAACTCTTGCCAGCCGCGCCGGCTGCACACCAGCGAAGACCATCGACGAGTCGGATCCGACGTTCCCCTGCCGACGGTGTAGGAGTCTCCATAGATGGCCAGGCTCACTGGCTTCCCGGATGCGTGCATCGCGACATCCAACCAAAGATCGACACTTGTGGCCATCGTCCGGACAGGTTCATGCCGTCAGCGGAAGGCTGCGGCGTTGCGCTTGGCCCAGTCGGCGAAGGTGGCGGGGGCGCGGCCGAGGATCTTCTGGACATCCGGGCTGACGGTCTGCTCGCGCAGGGTTGGGGTGCCGAGAATGTCGAGGGTGGTGTCGGCCACCGGGGCGGGCATGAAGGTGAGCATCTGGGCGAGGGCCTCTTCCCGGGTCTGGTCGATGAAGGCGACGGGCTCGCCGATGGCGTCCCCGATGGCGGCCGCGCGCTGGCGTGGGGTGGTCGGCGTGGGGCCGGTCAGCTCGTAGATCGCCTTCGTGTGGCCCGGCTGGGTCAGGGCGGCGGCGGCCACGGCGGCGATGTCGTCGGGGTCGATGACCGGGAGGCCGACCTCGCCGAAGGGCGCGGCGATCGTGCGGGCCTCCCGGACGGACGAGGCCCAGGCGTAGGCGTTGGAGGCGAAGCCGCCGGGGCGCAGGATGGTCCAGTCGGTGCCGGACTCCATGACGACCTGTTCGAAAGCGGCGAAGGCCTGCCCGTGTGACAAGGAGTCCGGGCGGGTGGCCACTCCCTGGGAAGAGAGCAGGACGATCTTTCCGGCGCCCGCGAACTGGGCGACGACCCGAGCGGGGTCGCCGGCCATCATCAGGTCTCCGCCGACGAGGAGGAAGACCGCATCCGCCGCGGAAGGCATGCCGGCGGACGACTGGGAGAGGTCGGCGGCGACCGTGCGGACGCCGGGTGGCACGTCGCCATTGGTGATGCGGCGGGAGACGGCGGTCACCTCATGGCCCTGTTCCGCGAGGATGCGGACCAGCGTGCGGCCGACATTGCCGGTGGCTCCCGTGACAACGATCATGATAAACACCTCGATCAGATAGTTAGCTGGCTGACTGACTAAATGAACCGTAGCACGACGGGCACTCCTGTAGTTAGTCAGGTGGCTGACTTTTTGGGTATGCCTGTGAGGCCGACGTCAAAGACGGCGGGGCACCAGCAGGGGCCGGATGTGAGCGCGAAGGCGGACGCTCGGTCAGGTGAGGGGCGTGGAGTGGCGGGCGCGGTGGCGGCGTACTGCGTCTCTGTTGGCGCACGAGGGGGAGCAGTAGCGCTGACGTGCGGTGCGTGAGGTGTCCGCGAAGATCCTGTCGCAACCGGCGGCGGCGCACCGTCCGAGCCGGTCCATGCCCCGGCTGACGAGGTGCAGCGCCGTGCCGACGGAGATCAGCGCGAACAGCACCGCGCCGAGCGGCTGCAGGTCGTCGCGATAGTGCAGGTGCCAGCCGTGGGCGTGGTCGGTCAGCCGGGGGTAGGCGGCCGAGCGGGCCAGCATCTCGTTGACCAGCTTGGCCTTCTCGCGCTCGCCCGTGGCGTCGACGACGTTCGTCCAGGCGGCGATGACGGCGAGGGTCTGGTCGAGATCCGACGGTTCGACGGGACGTTCCAGCACCAGACCCGCCGTGCGGCAGCGGTGGGCGAGCTCGTCGGCGCTCGCCGGTGGGCGGTTCGCCAGGTCCGCGGCGAAGTTCACCACGTCCGCGCCGTAAGGGTTGAGGTGCACAAGGTCATTACATCAGCCTGTACGTCATGACGCGAACAGCAACGGAACGGGATGTTCCGGAACTCGTCCGCCTCCGGGCACTGCTCTTCGACGACCTCGGCGGCGACTTCTTCAACCCCGCGGACGCCGACGACGACTGGCGCGCCGCGCTCGCCCGGGTCCTCAAGCAGAAGCTGGCCGAACCCGACTGCCGGATCCTGGTCGTGGACGGCGACACCGGCCTGGCCGCCTGCGGCATCGGCACGATCGAACAGTGGTTCCCCGGCCCCCACTCCCGCAACGGGCGGATCGGCCACGTCATCGGCATGGTCACCGACCCGTCGTACCGGCGGCGCGGGCACAGCCGGGCGATCATGCTCGGTCTGCTCGACTGGTTCCGCGAGCGGGACGCCGTACGCGTCGATCTCACCGCCTCCCGAGAGGCGGAACCGCTCTACCGGCGACTCGGCTTCGCCGACCACCCCGACCCGCTGTTGTGCTGGAAGCCGTGAGGACGTCGCGATACCGCTGGATCATTCTGGGGATCGCGACCTTCACACAGGCCACGGCCGCGTTCTTCGTGCAGGGCATCGGCGCGATGAGTGTCCACCTGCAACGAGACCTGAGGCTGAACACGACCCAGCTGGGCCTGCTGCAGTCGGCGGCCCAGCTGCTTCCGCTGGCCGGGCTGCTCGTGGCCGGACGGCTGCTGGACCGCCACGACGAACGCCGGGTGGTCGGGATCGGTGCTCTCGTGGTCGCCGTCGCGCTGGCCGCCGGCAGCGTGGCTCCGGGGTACGTCTCCTTGCTCGTGGCCCTGCTGGTCGTCGGTGCCGGGTACAGCGCCATTCAGCCGGGCGGCAGCAAGTCGGTGGCGTCCTGGTTCGACGGTTCGAAGCGCGGGCTGGCCATGGGCATCCGTCAGGCGGGGCTTCCGCTCGGCGGCGTCCTCGCCGCGTTCGCGCTTCCCGCGCTGGCGACGAGCTTCGGCTGGCGGTCGACGCTCGTGGCCGGCGCGCTCGTCGCATTGTCGGGCGCCGTCGTCTTCATGGCCTTCTACCGCCGCCCGCCGGACCGGCGCCCGGTGCCGGCCGCGTCCCGCGTGCGGCTGGAACTGCTGCGCGAACCGTACCTGAAGAAGATCGTCCTGTCCGGCACGAGCATGGTGTCGGTGCACAGCGGCGTGGGCGTTCTCACCGTGCTGTACCTGCACGAGGTGACGTCCATGGACGCCGCCTCGGCGGCCCTGGTCTACGTCGCGGTCCAGTGCGCGGGCGCGCTGGGCCGCGTCTGCCTGGCGGCCTGGAGCGACCGGCACAGGTCCGGCCGCTACGCCTGCGTCCTGACCTGCCTGGCCGCCGTGATCATCGGGATGACGGTGCTGGCCACCCCGGTCGGCCGATCTCCGGTCGCGGCCTGCCTGCTGTTCGTCTGGCTCGGCTTCTTCGGGATCGGCTGGTACGGCCCCTGGGTCGCCTACGCCGCCGAATCGGCGCCGCCGGACCACACCGGATTCACTCTTGGCCTGGCCATGGCCGTCAACCAGGTGGCGGTCGTCCTGGCGCCGCCCGTGCTCGGCCTGCTCACGGACCTGACCGGCAGTTTCACACCCGCCTGGGCCCTGCTCGCCGCGCTGACCGCGGTCACCATGGCGACGACCGCCCGGTTGTGACGAGTTCGGCCGGCCGCCGGCGGCGTCCCCTCGCCGGATCGTCACCAACGGCCGCCGGCGGCGTCCCCTCGCCGGATCGTCACCAGGGGAGTGGGCCGTCCTCGCTGAAGAAACCGCCGGTCGGGCCGTCCGCGCCGAGGGTGGCCAGGCGCACCACCACGGCCGCGCCCTGCGCCGGGGTGAGGAAGCCGCTGTGGCCGTTGATGTCGGTGTCGACGTAACCAGGGGCGGCGGCGTTGACCAGGATGTTCTCCTTGCGCAGCTCGTTCGCGTACTGCAGGGTCAGCGCGTTCAGCGCGGCCTTGGACGGCGAGTAGGCCGCTGACGGCAGCCCCGACAAGGGCCCGTCGACCTCGGCGGTCAGCGCCAGCGAGGCGGCGTGGCTGGAGAGGTTGACGATCCGGGCGGCGGGGGAGCGCCGCAGCAGCGGCAGCACCGCGTTGGTCACGTGGATCACTCCGAAGACGTTGGTCTCGAACACCTCGCGGACCAGCTCCACGTCCACGGCGCTGGGGACGCGGTCGAGGGCGTCCTGGGGCGCGGCCTGGCCCGATCCGGTGATGCCGGCGTTGTTGACCAGCACGTCCAGACGGCCGAAGCGGTCGTCGATCCAGGAGGCGGCCGCCTGGGCGGTGGAGGGGGCGGTGACGTCCAGTTCGAGCGCGTGCGCGTCCCCTCCCGTGGCGCGGATCGCCGCCGCGGTCTCCTCGCCGCGGCGCGCGTCACGGGCGCCGACCAGGACGGTCACCTGCCGTGCGGCCAGCAGTTCGGCGTGTGCGTCACCTCTGTGCGGGTGCGGTGCGGGGCCCGCTGAGAAGGGGGGCTTCCGAGGGACCCGAATGCCGTCTTCAATGTCTGAGAGCGATCAGACCTGTCCGGGGAGAGTCGTATGGCGTCTTTTGTTGCTGCTCGTGACGGGGAGCGCATGCCCGTGCGTTCGAACGGCCAGGACTGGCTGGTGTCCTGGCACCCGGCCGACGACCCGCCGGAAGGCAGATCTCACGGAGCCGCCGGCATTTGCGTGACGGCCGCCGATGAGCTGGTCCTCATCAGCCATGACGGTGAGCACTGGGGTTTCCCCGCCGGGCGGCCCGAAGGAACGGAGACGATCGAGGAGACCCTGCGCCGGGAGATGCTCGAAGAGGCGTGCGTCACGGTCACCGGCAGCCGCCTGCTCGGTTATGTCCGCAGCGAATGCGTGCGCGGGCGCGAGCTCGGCCTGGTCCTCGTCCGCTCCTACTGGCGTGCGGAGGTCCGGCTTGGGGAGTGGGCGCCGGAGTTCGAGATACAGCACCGGCGGGTGGTTCCGGAGTCCGAGGCGAGGAAGCACGTCCGCGATCCCGACCTGGCCGCGACCCGGGTCTCCTTCCGTGCTCTGGAAGAGGCAGGGGTAGGTGACGGCCCGCGTCCCTCGTGAGAGCCGTACCCGCCCGTCCGGAGGCTCGGCGGCGTGCCACGCCCGGTCTCAGACGACCCGCACGACGATCTTGCCGCGCACGCCGCCCGCCTCCAACGACCGGTGCGCCGCGGCGATGTCGTCGAGCGGGAAGACCTTGTCCACGACCGGGCGGATGGCGCCGCTGTCCACGTACCGGGTGAGGTCGGTGAGGAGCCGGGTGGTGGGGTTGCCGCTGAAGAAGCGCACGCGCCGCCGGCCGTGGACGGCCGAGGCGGCGATGTACGCCAGGGACGCCGTGATCCTGCGAGAGTCGAAGGCGATCGCCACCATGCGGCCGGACGGTGTCAGCAGGCGGCGGAAAGCGGCGTGCTCGGTGCCGGCGGTGTCCAGGATCACGTCGAACCGACCCAGATCCGCCGGGGCGACGGTGGCGTAGTCGTACGCCTCGTGCGCGCCGAGGTCGCGGACGAGGTCGAGGTTGCGTGCCCCGGCGAGGGCGGTGACGTGGGCGCCCAGCACCCTGCCGAGCTGCACCGCGACAGCGCCCACCCCGCCGCTGCCGCCGCGGACGAGCAGCCGGTCGCCCGGCCTGAGCCCGGCCTGGTCGCGCAGCGCCGTGATGGCCGTCGTGCCTGCCGGGAGCGCCGCGGCGGTCACCAGGTCGACGGACGCGGGGGCCCGGGACAGGCGGCGGGGGTGGACCGCCACGTACTCGGCGGCGCTGCCGAACGTGCGGCCCAGCGTGCCCCACACCCGGTCGCCGATCCGGGGGCCGGTGACCCCGGACCCCAGGGCGACGATCTCGCCGGTGAGGTCGATGCCGACCCGTTTCGGGAAGCCCCGCTGCATCAGCCCGGTCACCAGGCGCACCCGGCCCGTCCGGCCGTGCACCTCGCCGCCGTTCACGCTGACGGCGTGCACGCGCACCAGCACCTGTCCGGGGGCGGGGACCGGCTTGGGCGCCGTGCCCACGTACAGGACCTCCGGCGGTCCGTACTGGTCGAACAGGGCGGCGCGCATCTCGTTCGTCTCCATGTGGACGACGCTAGCCCGCTAAACGGTCGGGGCTCTCCACTTAGGCTAATGTGAGAAAGATGCCCAGTCCTCGCTCTCAGTTGGCGCCCGCCAGGGAAATGCGGGCCGACGCGCGGCACAATCGGGCACGCATCCTGGAGGCCGCGCGGGAGACGTTCGCCAGGCGCGGTCTGGACGTGCCGATGGTGGCGATCGCGCGGCGCGCCGGGGTCGGCGTGGCCACCCTCTACCGGCGTTTCCCGTCACGCGAGTCCCTGATCACGGAGGTGTTCGCGGACGAGCTGGCGGCGTGCGCGTCGGTCGTGGACGAGGCGCTGGCCGACCCGGATCCCTGGCACGGGTTCTGCGGGGCGATCGAGAAGGTGTGCGCGATGCAGGTCGCCGACCGCGGGTTCACCGACGCCTTCCTCACCGCGTTCCCCGACGCGGTCGACTACGAGCGCACCCGGGAGCGGGCCGAGCGAGGCTTCGAGGAGGTGGTGCGGCGGGCCAAGGCCGCCGGGCGGCTGCGGGCCGATTTCGCCTCCGCGGACCTGGTGCTGCTGTTGAGGGCCAACTGCGGCATCGTCGCCGGGGCTGGGGCTGGGGCTGGGGCCGGGGAGGGGGTGGCGGCGGCGTCGCGGCGGCTGGTGGCGTATCTGCTGCAGTCCTTCCGCGCCGACCACGCCGAGCCCCTGCCGCCCCCGCCGCCCCTCACGCTCGGCCACCTGGTTCCGACGTCGTCCAGTACGGCCCACCCGGCGGCGAGGCCGGGGAACGAGCGGAGCAGCCGCTGACGCCGGCGCCCGACAGGACGACCCCGGCCGCTCGTGGCGGGAGGCCGGCACGATCGGCGAGAGCGAGCGGCTGGACGGCGAACACCAAGAATGGCGCGGCGATTGCTTTCAGGAATGTTCTGTGCTGTTTCGAAAGCTTAATTCAATCAATCGCTGATCCGGTGGGCCTCCAGGCGGTGGGTGGTAGCCCTTTCAGCCAGGGCTAAAAGGCATTGTGGGGCGCGTTCCGGGTGCGGCAGGCTTTCCGGCATCGGGGCGAACTGGGCCCGGTGAAATCGCTGAACATTCGTGTCGCCGTGGTTCCGCGCGGCCGGAGAGGACGAGAAATGTTCGGAACGGGAAATCGGACGAGGAAACTGCTCGCCACGGCGGCCGCCACCTGCGCGGCCCTGACGATCGTGGCCACCCCGGGCCCGGCCGCCGCGTCGGCGTCGGCTTGGTGCCAGTCGAGTTACCTGGTCTACAAGTACTGGAAGTCGGACGGCACCATCGGGCGCTGGAGCCAGAACTGCAGCGGCGACCACTCGCTCAATTCCAAGGGCTACAAGCTGGAGCCCGGCGGCTGGTCCGGCTACATCGACTACAGCGACGGCACCTGGGATTACTTCTGCGACTTCCAGGACAAGTGGCTGGGCAAGCGGGTCGTCAATATCACGATGGCCGCCGCGAAGATCGAATACTGCATCAAGAAGTGATGGTGGGGCGCAGGCCGTCCAGCAACACGGTGAGATAGGCGTCGGCGAGGGCCTGTGAAGGGGGCTGGGCGCGGGCGACGGCCAGGGCCGTCCGGCCGAGGAGGGCCGTGACGACGGCCGGGTCGAGGTCGGTGCGGATCGTGCCCTCGCGCCGCGCCCCCTCGATCATCTCCTCGACGGCGGCGGCCAGCCCGGCGCGCAGGGCGGTGGTGGCCGGCAGGTCCAGGCCGCCCAGCTGGTCGTTGACGGCGTGGTGGGCGGTCTGGAACGCGATCAGCTCGCCGAGGAAGGTCCGCAGGGCCTGGTGGGCCGTGGTCTCGGCGAGCAGGTCGCGGGCACGCTGGACGACCGGTTCCAGCAGGCGGGAGACGGCGGCGTCCAGCAGGGCGTCCTTGCCGCCGAAGGCGCGTACGACGGTCGCGGCCCCCAGGCCCGCCTGCTTGGCGATGGCCTCGACGGTGAGCGTCGCGCCGGGTTCGGCCAGCAGCGTCATGGCGGCGTCGAGGGCGAGTCGGCGGTTGCGCACGGCGTCGGCACGGCGCTTGGGCTCGGCGGGTGTTGACAACTGAAATGCTCATTCCACATAGTTAACTGGAACGCTTATTTCAGTTACTGTACCCCGAGGAGCCTCAGTGAACGAGCGCGTCCTGATCTCCGGAGCCGGCATCGCCGGGCTGGCCCTGGCGTACTGGCTGGCCCGGCTGGGCTTCCGGCCCACCGTCGTCGAGCGCGCCCCGCGCCTGCGCGCCGGCGGCAACGGTGTGGACCTGCGTGACCACGCCGTCGAGGTGGCCGCGAGGATGGGCCTCATGCCGCAGGTGCGCGCGCTGGCCGCCGACGTGCACGGCATGAAGTTCGTGGACGCCGGCGGCCGGCCCGTCGCCCGCGTCGACACCCGCGACCCCGGCTCGGTGGAGATCATGCGCGGCGACCTGGTGACGCTGCTGCGCGAGGCGACCGACGTGCAGATCATGTTCGGTGACGCGATCAGCAGCCTGGACCAGGACGAGCAGGGTGTGCGAGTCGCCTTCGAGCACGCGGCCGCCCGCGCCTTCGACCTGGTCGTCGGCGCGGACGGCATGCACTCCCACGTGCGGCGGCTGGCCTTCGGACCGGAGGAGGAGTTCGTCCGGCACAAGGACCACTACTTCGCCTTCGCCGACGCCGACGCCGCGCTCGGGGAGGACCGCTGGGTCACGATGTTCAACACGCCGGGACGCATGGCCGGCATCTACCGGTCGGGCAACCACGCGCAGGCCAAGGCGTACTTCATCTTCCGTTCCGCGCCGCTGGACTACGACCGCCGGGACGTCGCCGAGCACAAGCGGCTGGTGAGCCGGACGTTCGGGGGCGAGACGTCCTGGCGTACCCGGGAGCTGCTCGACTCGGCCCTGGCCGACCCCGACTTCTACTTCGACGCGCTGGGCCAGGTGCACATGGACTCCTGGTCGAAGGGCCGCGTCGTGCTCGTCGGCGACGCCGCCTGGTGCGCCTCGCCGGCTTCCGGGGCGGGCGCGGAGCTGGCCCTGGTGGGGGCGTACCGGCTGGCGGGGGAGCTCGCCGCCGCCGGCGGTGAGCACCGTGTCGCCTTCGCGCGGTACGAGGCCGTCCATCGTCCGCTGGTGGCCAGGAAGCAGCAGATCGGCCCGAACGTCCGGCTCATGGTGCCGAGAACCGAGGGCGGCCGATGCGTCCGGGACGCCCTGATCCGCCTCCCGCTGCTGAAGGCCATGGGAGCGGTGGAACGCCGCGTCCAGACCAGGAACCCCCGCCCCTTGCCGGAGTACACCCGGGTCCGGTGAAGCGACCCGGGGGCCGGGACTACTTCGGGCCGGTCAGGCGGCGTTCGCCTGCTGTGGTGAGGACGAAGACCTGCCAGTTGTAGTAGGCGTAGTACGCGCGCGGGTCGCGGCGCATCTGGCGGGCGTGCAGGAGGACGGCGTCCACGTACGCCTGGGACGGGTTGTAGGCGTGCAGGGCCCGCCGGTAGTCGCGGGGGGCGCCGCTGGCGTGGAGGTAGTTGGCCGCGCCCATGACGGCGTCCCGGGGGTTTCGGACGTCGCCGCCCATCCCGTACGCGCGCCAGGTCGCCGGCATGAACTGCATGGGCCCCTGGGCGCCGGCGTGGCTGTCGGCGCGTACCCGTCCGAACTTCGTCTCGACGAACATCACCGACGCCAGCACCTCCCATTCCACCCCGAAGCGGCGCTCGGCCCGCTTGAAGTGGCCGAGCAGTTCGGCGGCCGGGCGGGCCGGCTGCACCTTGAACACGGCGGACGGCTTGATGGGCCGGGTCAGGGCCAGCAGTTCGCGCAGGGCGCTGACGTTGTCCTTGGCCTGGGCGGCGAGGGCGGCGGGCAGGCGGGCGAAGGCGCGGTCGGCCAGGGCGCGGTTGCGGGCGGCGTGGCGGTAGAGGCGCTGCTGGTAGAGGGCCAGGAGTTCGACGTCCCGCGGCGGGGCGCCCGTCGAGGGGCGCCAGCGGTCGATGGCCGCGTTCAGGGCGGTGGTCGTGTCGCGCAGGGCCGTCGCCAGGCGGGCGGGGTCGGTGGGGAGCGGCGCGCCGGGGGCGGGGAGCGCCTGGCCGGAGGAGGCGCCGGCGCTCGCCGTCGCGGACGGGGAGGCGTCCGCCGCCGTGGCGGAGGCCGAGGAGGGGACCTCCGCCGTTTTGGAGGCCGAGGAGGGGACCTCCGCCGTTTTGGAGGCCGAGGAGGGGGTGGACGTGGGGGAGGGGGCGGTGGTCGTGGCCGTGGCGCCGCATCCGGCCGTCCCGGCGACTGCCGCGCTCACCAGCAGCAGACAGGCGAGCGTACGGCCCCGGCCGGTGCGGGGCTTCGGCGGGCGGGCGCGGAACGGGCGTCGGAGGTCGTCCATGGTCGGCCAACCTACCTGCATCACGGCTTCATACCGGACATCTCGCCTTGTAGCACTCCACCGGCAGCACTTGACACCTGGGATGCGTACGCTTCTCACAGGACGGCGGCGTGGCCCGGAAGCGGCCGGGTAGGAGAGGAACCACCGGGAGGTGATCGGCATCGACGGCGGAGCGGACGAGACGAGCTGGCGAGGGCCCCGGTTGCGGGCGGAGACGAGACAGGCGGACGGGTGCCTGGTCATGGGGTTGAGCGGGGAGCTCGACTACATGCAAAGACCCGAATTCCGGCAATGGGCGCTCGGCGTCGTGACCGGCGGCCACAACGCCGGGAACGGCGACAACGCCGGGAACGGCGACAACGCCGGGAACAGTGACAACGCCGGGCACGATGACAACGGCGACAGCGCGGCGCCGATGGTCGTGCTCGACCTCAGGGGCATCGAGTTCTTCGACTCCACCGGGCTGTCCGTCGTCATCGCGCTGTGGCGGCAGGCGCGTGACGCCGGCGGCGATCTGGCGGTGGCCGCGCCGCCCCCGATCTGCGCCAACATGATGCGGCGTACGGGGCTGGCCGACCACATCGCCATGGGCGACACGGTGGCCGCCGCGATCGCCGGGGCGGCGATCCTGCGACGCACGAGAAGCGACACGGCCGACGAGGCCGCCGCCGGCTGAACCAGGCCGGCCGGATCCCGGCGGACGGACGCCGGGAGTCAGTCACGGACGTCGGGAGTCAGTCTGGGTGAAGACCCAGGACGGGCGGTGGGGATCAGTCCTGGGTGAAGGAGTGCTGGGGGACGCCGGCCGGGGCGCCGGTGAGGTGCTCGTACGTGCCGCTGACGTCCAGCAGCCGCTCCAGCACCCGCGGGCGCTGCTCCAGGTGCAGCCGGGTGCCGGCCGTCACGGCGTGCTGGTGGATCATCAGCAGCGCCGACAGGCCGCTGGAGTCGCAGAAGTGCAGGCCGTCGAAGTCGAGGTGCAGGTCGGTCAGGCCGCCGTCGGCGAGCGCGGCGAGGGCGGTGGTCAGGAGCTCTCGCGCAGTGTTGTAGTCCAGGTCGCCGGTGACGGCGACGCGCAGCACCCCCGGGCGGGGCGTGGCCTGGACGAGGGTCAGCGGGTCGGGGGCGAAGGCGGTCATGCGATCTTTCCGTGGCCGGGGAGCGGGGTCTTGTCGGTCGGGGTGGCCGCGGCGCTCACGGCGTCGCGCCCGTTGCTGATCAGGGCCGAGGCGCGCGGGAAGTCCTCCAGCCGCCTGCCCAGCAGGTCGAGTGCCGGCAGCAGCGTGCCCGCCGGGACGCCGCGAGCGGTCAGGACGCCGGCCGTCCAGGTGAGGAACCGGGTGAACAGGCCGGGGTCGTCCACGTAGAGCGCGGTGGCCAGGAAGTCGACGATGTGCAGGATGTCCTCGGCGGTGTGCCTGCGTTGCTGCGGCGTGTAGTCCGCCATCGCCGGGATGCGTTCCTCCAGGCCGCCCATGACGTCCCTGACCAGGGCCCGGGCCGACCGGCTGACCATGGTGTACTCCTGGTCGTCCAGGTGCGGCAGGTCGTCGACGGCCTGGCGGGGGGCGACGGGGCGGGTCAGCGGGCCGGCGGCGAGCCGGTCGGCGGCGGCGGCGCCGTCGGCGGCCCAGGCGTCGGCGCCGAGCAGGCCGGCGTAGAGGCCGTCGGGTCCGAAGGCGGCGCCGCCGACCATCACCGGCGTGCCGGTCGCCTGGCAGGCGGTGATGGCGGCGTGGGCGCCGGGCAGCCGGGTCGGGATGGAGCTGGACAGCGCCACCACGTCGCAGGCCGTGCGGTGGAGGTGGGTGATGAGGTGGTGCGTCGGCACCTGCGCGCCCAGGTAGTCGACCTGCCAGCCGCGCAGCCGCAGCACCTCGGACAGGATGCGGGCGGGCATGGCGTGCCACTCGCCGTCGATGCAGGCGACGGCGATGCGCCCGAGCGCCGGGCCGCTCGCGGCGGCGGCGCGGGCGGCGGGGTGGTGGGCGAGCGCGGCCAGCACCCGCTCGTTGACGGCGGTGGCGGTGTGCTCCTGCGCCACGGTGATCTGGTTGCTCTCCCACTCCAGGCCGACGCGGGCCTGTACGGGGGCGACCACGTGCAGCAGCAGGGCTTCCAGCGAGATGTCCTGGTCGAGCGCGGCGAGCGCGGCGTCCGTGGCGGCGTACTCGTCTCCGGCGACGGCGGCGTCCCAGAGTTTTTCGCGCCAGGCGGAGAGTCCGTCTGCGTGCGTCATGCGGTGAACCTTCCCCGTCCGTGTCCTCCCACCGCGCTCAGATGGGCCCCGCGCGGCGCGGTGATGGCGATGACGGCCATGTCATCGTGATCGCCACCTCCTACCCACTGGGACGACAACATCTCCACACGTTCGGTGATCGCCTCGGGCGGCATGCCGCCGCACTGCCGCAACTCCTCCTGCAGCCGCTCGTCGCCGAACATCTCGTCGCCGAGCGGGCCGCCCATGGCCTCGGTGATGCCGTCCGTGTAGAGCAGGCAGGTCTCGCCGGGTTCCAGGACCACGGTGTCGGTGACGCTCGTGACGCGTTCGAGCATGCCGATGAGGGTGCCTTTGGTGCTGGCCACGTCGACGCGCCCGTCGCCGCGTACGACGAGCGGCGGCGCGTGCCCGGCGCTGGTGACCCGGAGCAGGACGCGGTTCCCGGCCCGCTGGATCGAGGCCAGGACGAGCGTGACGAAGCGGGAGCGGTCGCCGCCCTTGACGAGAACGCCGTTGAGCAGTTCGAGCACGCGCTGATGGTCGCCGGCCATCGGCAGCAGGGCCTGCAGGGTGTGCCGGATCTTGCCGGTGAGCACGGCGGCCTCCAGGCCCTTGCCGGCCACGTCGCCGAGCACCACCAGCGACTCCTGGCCGGGCTCGGTGGGCGGGTGGAGGTCGTAGAAGTCGCCGCCGACCCGGGCGGTGTGCTCCGAGGGACGGTAGCGGGCGGCGACCTCGACGCCGTGCAGGCTCCGCACGCGGGGCGGCAGGAGCTCGCGCATGAGGGTCTCGGTGATGTCGGCCTGCTCGGCGTACAGGCGGGCGGCGGACACCGCGGCCCCCGCGCGGGCCGCGAACAGCCGGGCGAAGACCTCCTCGCCGTCGGAGAAGCACGCCTGGCCGCTGCCGCGCAGCAGGACGAGCGCCCCGGCCGGGACGCCGTGGCCGGGCAGCGCGGTCACCACCATCGAGCCGATCTCGTCGAGCCCGTCGCGGGCCAGCCAGGCGGGGGCGGCGGCGGGGTCGATCCAGCGGGAGGGCTGGGGCGGGTAGCCCTGCAGCGCCTCGGCCAGGCCGGGCACGGCCTCGGGATCGACGGCCAGCTCCTCGCGGACGACGACGCCGTCCGGCCCGCAGTACGCGATGGGGTGCCGGCGCCGGTAGGGCGGCAGGATGACCAGCGCGGCGTCGGCCAGGTGGCGGGCGGCCAGCCGGGCGGTCACCTCCAGGCAGCGATCGAGGTTGAGCGAGGACAGCAGCTCGCTGGAGGCCTTGTCGAGGAACGACGTGCGCTCGCGTTCGAGGTGCAGGGCCTGGGTGGCGCGGTCGAGTTCGGTGGTGTCGGCCAGCCACCAGGCGATCACGTCGCCGTCGCGGACCGGACGCGCCTCGAACGTGGCCGCCCCGATCGAACCACGCACACCGCCGGGAAGAGCGCCGTCGGGAAGAGCGCCGTCCGGAAGGGCGGCGTCGGGAAGGGCGGCGTCAGGGAGAGGGGTTGTGGCGGCGTGGGCGTGGGAGAGCCAGGCGGGAGCGCTGTCCGCCAGCGCCGCGCCGGGGACCGCACCGGGCAGCAGCCGCAGCGCCGCGTCGTTGGCCTGGGTGATGACACCCGCGGTGTCCACCACCAGGACCGGGTAAGGGGCGCCGCGCCACACGGTCCCGGTTTCGTCCTGTCCCAGACTGCTCGTCAGACCTGTCAAAACAACGAGCCCGCCGTGACGGGCCCTGCCTCCCTGAAGAATGGTTGCGTATACACGTTCTTCTCCCCACTGTAGCCGAGGCTCGCCCACCGCCCCAGCCGCGGACGGCCCGGTCGAGCGCCTCCGACCGGCCGTCTCCAGCGGTTTCCAGTCGTTTCCAAGGAGCCGCGGCCAGGGTCTGGTCAGTCAGGACACAGTCGGCGGACGGGGAGAAGATGGGCGAGACGAGGACCCGGTCGGTTCTGGGCAGGACGGGGGCGACGCTCGTCCTGAGCGCGGTGCTCGGTTGCGCGCCGGGCTCCGCCGGCGCGGCGGACGCGAGCGTCGGCGCGGCGGCGTACGTGGTGCGGGGCAAGGTGGTGAACTCGGCCGGACGCCCGGTCCAGGGCGCCAAGGTCGTGGTGAAGGACCGGCGCTACTACAACAGCGACATCGTGCTGCACAGCGACGGCAACGGCCTCTACCGGGCGCAACTGCCGCGCGAGCCGTCGTCCTGGCTGGTCAGCGCCTCGGTGACGCGGCAGTTCCACGGGCGGCAGTACACCTTCGACCTGGAGCCGTCCTCGACCGGCTCCGTCCGGGCGAGCGCGGGCGGGGTGCGGAACTTCACCTGGCGCGTGACCGGCAGGCGGCCGGGCGCCGACGGCCGGTACTACGGCGGCCTGGTCGCCACGAACCTCTGGTTCGACAACCTCCCGGAGGACGTCGACCAGGAGAACGTACGGCTGACGATGACCCCGGTCGGCCCGCTGATCGACGGCAGCGAGGGCAAGGTCGTCTCCGGCCGCGCACCGGTCTACACGGACAGCGGCTGGGCGGTGGTCGACGTGCCCCTGGGCCGGTACCGCATCACCGCGACCTACCGCTCGGCCACCAGTGGCAAGGTCTACCCGCTCCAGGTGAAGCTGACCGGCTCGGCCGCCTTCGGCCCGCAGGTCACCGCCGACTTCGAGCAGAGCGGGACCAACCAGCGGATCAGGCTGGAGGTCAGGTTCGGCTGACCCGGCCGTGCCGCGGAACACCTCGACGAACATGAACGATGATCCGAAGCCGGAGGCCGTGGCCTCGCGTGCGCACGCGCGGGTGGCCGTCGGGCTGCTGGTTCTGGCGGTGGTCGCGGTGGCGGCCGCCCTGGTCGGCGGCCTCGGGCACTACGTGCTGCTCGACCGGCCCGTCCTGCTGGGGACGCTGGCGGCGAGCCTGGTCGTCGTCTCCGGGGCGCTCGCCTTCGGCGGCGGTCCGCGCGCGCCCGTCGTCGCGCTCGTGATGATCTGGGCGATGGCCGGGCTGATCGCTCTCGTGACCGGCATGCGGGTGCATGCCAGGATCCCCGGCCCGGACGGCAGCGGGCTGGAGGTGCGGGTGCTGTCCGACGACTGGATCGCCCCCGACTGGAGGCTCGTGGTCCGCCGGGACGACGGCCTGCTGACCCGCGAATGGCCCTTGACGGAGCGCTTCACCGCCGGACCCGACGACGGCCCGCCCAGGGTGACCTGGCTCGACCCCGCACACGTCCGCCTGGACGACCGGCCCGCGCGGACGGTCACCCTCGACCCACACTCCGGACGCCCCCTTGAGCAGGGCCACCTCAACGGCGGCTGAGACGCGAAGGGGCAGACAGGACGGGCGGCCCACCGATATAATGATCATGCATCCCGGCGGGCAGGCGCTCCCGGGATCTTGCATGTCATGCCCTCCACACCTCATCGAGCGCTGCTCGCCGCGGCCGTCCCGCTCTTTCTGTCCATGAGCGCCGGGATCGTCGCCCAGCTCGTCACCACCTCACTCCTCGGCCGCCAGGCCACGGCCCAACTGGCGGCCTTCGCGCTGGTCAACGCTGTGCTCACCCCCGTGACGGCGGCGGTGTCGGGTGGTCTGCGGGGGATGGCGCCGTTCGTCGCCGTCTGCCGGGACCGTCCGGCGGAGGCGCTGCTCGTCCTGAAGGACGCGCGGTGGCTCACCGCCGGGCTCGGCACGGCCGGCGCGGGCGTCATGCTCGGCGTCCCGGTGATCGCGCGGATCGGCGGGGCGCCCGGCGAGGTGGTGGCCGAGTTCGGGGCGTTGCCGCCGCTGCTGGCGCTCCAGGTGTTGCTGTACGCGGCGGGCAGCGGCGCCGGCGGCGTGCTGGTCGCGCTCGGACACAGCAGGCTGGTGCTCCGGTCCGGGTTGTCGAGCACGGCCACGGGGGTGGTGCTGCAGCTCGTCCTGGTGCCGCGGATGGGCGTCCAGGGCAGCGGGGTGGCGCTGGTGGCGTCCACCGCCGTGGCCGTGGTCGTGTCCAATGCGCTGCTGCTGCGCCTGCCCGAGCTGGCCGGGCGGTCGTCGTGGCCGGGCCGCCCGCGGTGGCGGGAGATCGTGCGGATGGCGCGGGTGGGCGTCCCGATGTCGGCCACGCTCGTCGTGAAGTTCGCGGTCATGGGCGGGGTGACGTACGCCGCCGCGCGGACCGGGGCGCAGGGGGCGGCCGCGCACGCCGTCCTGCTGTCGCTGCACGGACTCCTGGGGCTGGCCGCCGTCGCGGTCGCGCAGGCCGCGACGCCGGAGATCGCCAGGGCGGCCCTGCCGGGCCAGGCCCGCCGGCTGAACCGGGCGGCGCTGACGATCGCCGCCGCCGGTGTGCTGGCCGGCGGGCTGGTGCTGGTCGTCCTGGGGGAGGCGGTGCTCGGGCTGTTCACCTCGGACGCCGCCGTGCTCGCCGTCGCCGTCGGCCTGCTGCCGTTGTCGGTGGTGCACGCCCTGGCCGACCACTGCGCGATCGTGATGGCGGCCGGGCTGACGGCGCTCAGGCGGTCGTCCTGGACGCTGGGGTCGGCCGTCCTGGGGAACGGCCTGCTGGCGTCCGTGGCGGGTCCGGCGGCGCGGGCTTGGGGGCTGCGGGGGCTGTGGCTGGCGTTGATCGCCGGTTCGCTGCTCGTCGTCGTGACGCAGACCGCCGGGTTCCTGCGGTTCAGCGCGCGTCGGCGCGACCCCTAGAAGGGGGCTCCGGCGGGCGGAGCCCCCTCGCCTCAGGTGCGGTCCTGGGTCAGGACGCTCGACAGGAACGCCCTGGTCCGCTCGTGTCCCGGGTTGGCCAGCAGTTCGGCCGGCGGGCCGCTCTCGACCACGACCCCGTCGGCGAAGAAGGCCAGCCGGTCGCCGACCTCCCTGGCGAAGGCGATCTCGTGGGTGACCACGACCATCGTCATGCCGTCGGCGGCCAGGCCGCGCATGACCTCCAGCACCTCGTCCACCAGCTCGGGGTCGAGCGCGGACGTGGGCTCGTCGAACAGCATCAGCTCCGGGCTCATCGCCAGCGCCCTGGCGATGGCGACCCGCTGCTGCTGGCCGCCGGAGAGCTGGTGGGGCCGCTTGTGCGCGTGGGCGGCCAGGCCGACGCGCTCCAGGTGCTCCATCGCGGTCGCCCGGGCCCGCTCCGCGGAGACGCCGAGGACGTGGACGGGGGCGCAGGCCACGTTCTCCAGCGCGCTCTGGTGGGCGAACAGGTTGAACCGCTGGAACACCATGCCGATCCGGCGGCGGAAGACGGCGAACTCCTTGGGCGTCCACGGCCGGTAGCGGCCCTCGCGCAGGCTGTGCCCGACCTCCTCGCCGAGCACCCGCAGGCTGCCGCCGAGCACCGGCTCCAGCCCGTTGACACAGCGCAGGAAGGTCGACTTGCCCGATCCGGACGGCCCGATCACACAGCTCACCTCGCCCGGCGCGACGGTGAAGTCGACGCCGTTGAGCACCTGCGTGTCGCCGAAGCCCATGCGCACGCCCGTGGCGTGCACGACGGGGCTCACGCCGCCGCCTTCGGCAGGATCCGGGCCGCGAGCCCGCCGCCGCGGACCAGCCGTACGGCCTCGGAGCCGAACCGGCGTTCCAGGCGGCCCTGGAGGAAGGTCGCGACGGCGGTCATCAGCATGTACCACAGGCTCGCCACGATGAGCAGCTCCATGATCAGGTTGTTGGCCTTGTAGATCTGGCTGGCGTTGGTCATCAGGTCGTGCCCGGCCACCACGTAGACCAGCGACGTGGTCTTCAGCATGGAGATGAACTCGTTGCCGGTGGGCGGGATGATGATCCGCAGCGCCTGCGGCAGCACGATCACGCGCATCCGCTTGGCCGGGGTCATGCCCAGCGCGTACGCGGCCTCGGTCTGGCCGTGGTCGACGGCCTGGATCCCGGCCCGCACGGTCTCGGCGAAGTACGCCGCCAGGTTCAGCCCGAGCCCCAGCATGGCCGAGGTGAAACCGGTCATCACCTCGTTGGTGTCCCACTTGACGCCGATCATGGTGAACGGCACCTTGAGCACCAGCTCGGGGAACAGGAAGGCCAGGTTGTACCAGAAGATGAGCTGCACCAGCACCGGCGTGCCGCGGAAGAACCAGATGTAGAGCGTGGCCAGCCCGCTGAGCACCGGGTTGTGCGACAGCCGCATGATCGCCACGGCGACGCCGAGCACCAGCCCCAGCACGGTCGCCAGCACCGAGATCTCGATGGTGACCCAGACCCCGGCGAGGATGCGGTCGTTGAACAGGTATTCGGCGACCTTGCCCCAGTCGAGGCGCGGGTTCACCACGACCAGGTAGACCAGCCAGCCGGCGATCGCCGTCACGACCGCCGCGGCCAGCAGACGGCCCCAGTGGCGGGTCCTGGCGACCGGGACGTGCTCCCCGGACGGCCCGGTGAAGGGTTCCGTGCGCATGGTCACTTACCGCCGTTGACGACAGCGGACTGGACGGCCAGCTTGTCCAGGTTCCACGCCTTCAGCAGCTTGGCGTACTCGCCGCCGGTGATGAGGGAGTCGAGCGCGCCCTTCACCGCGTCGACGAGCTCCTTGTCGTCGGGCTTCATGCCGATGCCCCACGGGCTCTCGGTGCCGTCCAGGGCCATCGCCTCGACGTCCAGCTTGGGGTCGGCGGCCTTGCTGGCGGCCACCACGTAGTCGGTGATGGTGGCCTGCGCCCGCCCGCCGGTGACCTGGATCAGGGCCTCCTGGTCGCCGGGGAACTTCAGGATGTTCACGGCCGCCTTGCCGGCCTTCTTGCAGTCGGCGTCGTACTGCTCGGCCAGCTCCATGGACGAGCCGTTGTCGACGACGGACACCGTCTTGCCGCACAGTTCGGCCGGGCCGCTGATCTTGGCCGGGTTGCCCTTCTTGACCAGCAGACCGGCGCCGGCCTGCACGTAGTCCACGAAGGTGACCTGCTTCTGCCGCTCCGGCGTGTCGCTCATCGAGGAGATGACGAAGTCGTAGCGGCCGGTGAGCACGCCGGGGATCTGCGAGTTGAACTCCTCGTCGGAGATGGTCACCTTGGCGCCGAGCTTCCTGGCGATGGCCCTGGCCAGCGCCGGGTCGAAGCCGATCGCCGTCTTGCCGTCGCTCGCATACAGCTCCATGGGCGGGTAGCCGACGGACGTGACGACCTTCAGGCCCTGCGTCTTCAGGCGGGCGGGCGCCTTGGCGGCGAGAGCCTGGTCCGGGGTGATGGCGTTGATCACGTCGGCCGCCTTCTCCTCGGTGGGGGCCTGGTCGAGCGTGACCGCCGCCGCGCCGCCGTCCGCGGGGGCCGCGGCGGCGCCGCCGTCGTCCAGGGACTGGGCGCCGCAGGCGGTGGTGGCGGCCAGCAGCGCGCCGGCGGCGAGGGCGGAGAGAGTGCGGATGTTCACGAGGGGGTGCTCCTTCAGGATCGCTGCCAGCGGACTTCGCCGCCGACGACGGTGGTGAGGACCTGGGTGCGCAGCACCGCCTCCGGCGGCTCCAGGTACGGGTCGGTGTCCACGGCGATGAAGTCGGCGAGCATGCCGGGCGCGAGCACGCCCTTGCGGTCCTGCTCGCCGGCCGCGTACGCGGCGCCGAGGGTGTGCGCGGTGATCGCCTCTGCCATGCTCAGCCGCTGCTCGGGCTGCCAGCCGCCGGCGGGCGTGCCGTCCTGCCGGGTACGGGTGACCGCGGCGTACAGTGCGGCCCACGGGTCGGGGCTCTCCACCGGCGCGTCGGAGCCGAAGGCCAGCGCGACCCCGGCGTTGAGCATGCCTCGCCAGGCGTAGGAGGCCAGGTCGTGGCCGGCGAGCAGCGAGTCCACCAGCGCGATGTCGGTGGTGCAGTGCACCGGCTGCATCGAGGCGACGACGCCCAGCCGGGCCATCCTGGTCAGGTCCTGGGGGCGCAGGTGCTGGGCGTGCTCGATGCGGTGCCGCAGGCCGGCGGTGGGCCCGATCGCCTCGTAGGCATCGAGGACCAGCCGGTTGGCGCGGTCGCCGATGGCGTGCGTGGCGACCGCGATGCCGGCCGCCGCCGCCTTGCTGAAGATCCGTACGAGGTCTTCGTACGGGGTGACCGCGATGCCGGTGTTGTCGTGCTCACCGGCGAACGCCTCGTGCATGTGGCAGGTGTGCGAGCCGAGCGCGCCGTCGCTGAACACCTTGACCGGCCCGGTCCGGACCCAGTCGTCGCCCTGGCCGGTACGGCGGCCCTCGGCGATGGCGGCCTCCAGGGCGACCGTGGGGATCGCCTTGTGCACGCGGATCTTCAGCTCGCCGGCGTCGCGCAGCTCCAGGTAGGCGGCCCGGCAGTCCTCGCCGTCGATGTCGTGCACGCTGGTCAGCCCGAACGACAGCAGCTCCTCCTGGCCGGCGCGCAGCCGGTCGCGCAGGTCGCCGGAGACCATGAGGGCGCGCAGCGGGTAGGAGGCGGACTCGCGCAGGATGCCGGTGGGCTCCCCGTACGCGTCCCTGACGATCTCGCCGCCGACCGGGTCGGGGGTGGAGGCGTCGATCCCGGCCATCCGCAGGGCGGCGGAGTTGGCCCAGACGGTGTGGCCGTCGACGTTGGGCAGCGCCACCGGCAGGTCGGGGCAGACCGAGTCGAGGGCCTTGCGGTCGGGCTGGACCGGCGGGTTCCAGATGTTGCTGTTCCACCGGCCGCCGAACAGCCAGGCGCCCGGCCGCAGGGTCGCCGCGTGCTCGGCCACCTTGGCCAGGGCCTCGTCCAGGGAGCGCACGTCGCGCAGGTCGACCGCGCCGAGGCTCTGGGCGTACTGGGCCGTGTGGATGTGGGCGTCGTACAGGCCGGGCAGGACGGCGGCGCCGTCGAGGTCCACCAGCTCGGCTCCCGGGCCCGCCGCCGCGCGCACGTCGGCCTCGGTTCCGACGGCGACGATCAGCTCGCCGTCCACGGCCATGGCCTGGGCGGCGGGGGCGCCGTTGGTGCCGGTGCGAATGGTGGCGTTGCGGTATACGCGCATGTCATGGATCTCTCAGGGGTTTCGGGTGGGGGTGGTGCGGCTCACTGTAGAAGTGGCGGAAAGAAGTAGGAAGCGATATAAACACGACATTTAGCAGCGCTGAGAGCAAGGAACGCTTATGCTCAAGCCGGAACATCTGCGCACACTGCGTGAGGTCGTGCGTCTGGGGTCGTTCGCGGCGGCGGCGAACCGGCTCGGTTACACCTCCTCGGCCGTCTCCCAGCAGATGGCCGCGTTGGAGCGGGAGACCGGCGTGCGGCTGTTCGACCGCTTCGCCCACAGCGTGCTGCCGACCAGCGCGGCGGAGGTGCTGGCCAGGCAGGCCGAGACCGTGCTGGCCGACATCGAGCGCATGGTGGCCACCGTCCAGGCGGTGCACCGCAACAGCGAGCCGCAGATCCGGCTCGGGCTGTTCCCCAGCTTCACCGGCGTGCTGGCCGACGTCATGCGGCGGATGGAACCGGAGGACCGGGCCGGGATCCGGCTGTCGGTCGCCGAGTCCTCGCAGCTCATCGCCCGTCTGGGCAGCGGCGGCGAGATGGACGCCGCGGTGGTCTACCAGGTCGGCAACACCGGGCTGTCGTGGCCGTCGGTGCTGACCAGGCGGTGGATCGCCGAGGACCGGTACCGGCTCGTGCTGCCCAGGCTCTGGCCGGACCTGTCGCCGTACCGGGCGGAGCAGCTCGTGGACCTGCCGTGGATCATGCACCACCCGGCCAGCAGCGACGCCACCCTCTTCGAGGCCCTGTTCGCCCACTGGAGCCTGCACCCGCGGGTGGTCTGCCACTCCGACGACTTCAAGATCACCCTGTCGCTGATCGGCGCCGGCGTGGGCGCGGCCCTCATCCCCGACCTCGCGCTGCGCGGCCACGGCGAGGACGTCGTGGTGGTCGACGTGCCGTGGCTCAACATCAGCCGCAGCATCTTCACGTTGGTCCACCCCGACCGCGAGACCGCCCGCCTGCAGTGGCTGCTGGACGAGCTGACCGTCTGAACCGCCTCTCGACGCGGCCGGGGCCCATCTGCCAGCATGTGCCGGATCATCCCCGGGCCGCGTGTCACCTGGCGTCGCCGTGCCCGCGCAAGGCTAAGGAGATCTTCCACCGTGGAACGCGAGGCGGCGATCGCCCGGTCCGTCGAGGCGATCCGCCTCCACAGCGGGCAGCACATCCTCATCGAGGCCGGCCAGGAACCCGTCCTCGGCCGCCTCGGGCGCGACGACCGCCGCACGCCGGACGGCCCCCTGCGGAACTGGACGTACGTCGTCAAGGACATGATCGACGTGGCCGGCCTGCCCACCACCCGCGGCTCCGCCCTGTACGGCGCCGAACCGGCCCTGGCCGACGCCCGCTGCGTCGAGCTCCTGGACGCGGCGGGCGCGCTGCTGGTCGGCAAGGCGAACCAGCACGAGTTCGCCTGGGGCGTGACCAGCGAGAACCCGCACTGGGGCGACGTGGGCAACCCGCGGCACCCGCACCTGACCCCCGGCGGTTCCAGTGGCGGCACCGCCGCGGCGCTCGCGGCCGGGATCGCCCGGTTCGGGCTCGGCACCGACACCGGCGGCTCGGTGCGCATGCCCGCGGCCTGCTGCGGCGTGGTCGGGCTGCGCCCGCGTGCGGGGGCCGTGCCCGCCGCCGGGGTGGCGCCGCTCGCCCCCGCCTTCGACGTGGTCGGCCCGATGACCACCTCGGTCGCCGACTGCGCCCGCGTCTGGCAGGCGCTGACCGGCGAGGACGTCGAGCCGCCCGACTCGCTGGCCGGGCTGGTCGTGGGCGTCGTGGAGGGCTGCGCCCAGGCCGGGGACTTCGCCGAGCTGGGCGCGCGGCTGCGCGAGGTGGCCCTGCCCGCCGAGGTGCTGGAACCGTACTGGACGATCGTGAGCGCGCAGGCGCGCCGGACGCACGAGGGCACCTTCCCCGAGTGCGCCGCCCGCTACAGCCCCGGGGTACGGGCCAAGCTGGCGGCCGCCGGCGGAATCGGGCACGACGACTACCAGCGGGCCGTCGAGCGGCTGGCGGCGCTGCGGGCCGCGTTCACGGCCGGCATCGAGGGCATCGACCTGCTGGTCATGCCGACGCTCGGCGCCCCCGCGCCCAGGGTCGGCTGCGACGAGGCCCGGGTGCGCGGCGAGGTCGGCCGGATCACCGCGACGGTGTCGGCGCTCGGCCTGCCCGCCCTGGCCGTCGGCGACCTGCAGCTCGTCGCCACGAGCGAGGCCGCCGTGCTGCGGGCGGGGATGTGCAGGGAGGCCCGCGGCGGGACGATCCCCGAGCCGCGCTGACCCTCGCGGATCGCCGCGCTGACCCTCAAGGATCCGCCGGTCAGGCCGCGCTGGGCAGGCTCCACGGGTCCACCGGCACGACCTCGGCGCACCGCCCGTACGGGTCGAGCAGCCGCCCGTACAGCTTCGACTGGCGCAGCACGATCTGCCGGTCGGCCACCGTCACGTGCGGGAAACGCTCCTCCAGCCGCACCACCAGCGGATGCAGGTCGGCCACGCCGTGCAGGCCCACCGTCAGCAGCATGTTCCGCGGCCCGGCGAGCGCCGCGCACGTACGGGTCTCCGGCCAGCCGAGCAGCGCCCGGCCGGTCTCCTCCAGCAGCGCGTCGGGCATCCGCAGCCACAAGAGCGCGGCGGAGTGCCAGCCCGCGTGCGACCGCGCCAGGTCGCAGCGGAAGTCGAGGTCGCCGGTGGCCACCAGCCTGGTCAGCCGGCGCTGGACCGTGCGCTCGGACGTGCCCACCGCCCTGGCCAGCTCGGCGTAGGGCGCGCGGCCGTCGGGCAGCAGGGCGGTGAACAGCCGCCGGTCGATCTCGTCCATCTCCCTGGTCGACTCCGGCGCGGCCGGCCGTCTGGCCAGGGCGGCGGCGGTTCGCGGCGGCAGCACCCGCAGCCGCCACCGGCACGACGCCTCGAACACCCGCGTGGCGACGTGCGTGCGGACCTTGGCCACCCCCGGCACCCGGGGCAGCGCGGTGAGCACGTGATCGGCCAGGGCCGCCATCGACGGGGCCACGGCGATCACGAACAGGTCGTGCCCGGCGGCGACGTGCTGGACGGTGATCAGATGGCGCTCGCGCGCCAGCGCCGCCGCGACCTCGGCCGCCGCGCCGGCCGCGCAGTCGATCTCCAGGAACGCCATGCTCAGCGCGTGCATCTGGCGGGGGCCGAGGGCGACCGTGGTCCACGCCTCGCCGGTGCTCGTGAGCCGCTGCCAGCGCCGCGCCGCCGTCACCGGGTCGGCCCCGACGGCCGCCCCCACCTCCACCCAGCTCGCCCGCGGGCTGATCTGCAGAGCGTCGATGAGCTCAAGGTCGGACTCGGCCAGCAACGACGGCGGCTCCACGCCGGAATCCTGCACTGATCCTCCCTCGATGTCTGATTGCTGCGTTCCAGCGGTCGGGACACCCTATACCGGGATCCTGGGCCCCGACCGCCGTCAGGCGCAGCCATCGGAAAGGGAGACCCGCGGATGACCTCGCTCGGCCGGGCCAGGATGGTCGGCGTGCTGGGCGGCATGGGCCCGGCCGCCACCGTCGACTTCTACGGCAAGCTCGTGGCGGAGACCGCCGCCACCAGCGACCAGGAGCACGTGCCGGTCGTCATCTGGGGCGACCCCCGCGTCCCCGACCGGTCGACGAGCCTGCTCGGGCAGGGGGAGGACCCGACCCCGCAGTTGCGGCGCGGCATCGGGGCGCTCAGAGGGGCCGGGTGCGAGCTGCTGGCCGTGCCGTGCAACACCGCGCACGCGTTCGTGCCGCGCCTGGCCGAGGAGGCCGGGCTGGAGCTGGTCAGCATCGTCGAGGTCACCGCCGCCGCCCTCGCCGCCGACGGCGTCCGCGCCGCCGGGCTGCTGGCCACCACCGGCACGCTCCGCGCCGACCTGTACGGCCCCGCGCTGCGCCGGCACGGCGTGACCCCGATCGAGCCGGACGAGCCGGGCCAGCGCGAGGTCATGGCCGCCATCGCCGCCGTCAAGGGCGGTCACGCGGGCCGCGAGCACGCCGACGCGCTGGCCGCGCAGGCCCGGTCGATGGCCGCGCGCGGCGCCCGGCGCGTGGTGGCCGCGTGCACGGAGGTGCTGCTCGCCCTGGACCCGGCCACGGTCCCGGTCCCCGTCGTGGACCCCGCGCGGCTGCTGGCCCGCGAGGTCGTCCGCGTGGCGCTGGCCGCGCGCGGCTGAACCGGACTTCTTTCACTTCCGCCTCTCAAGTCACATCCAAGCCACTTCCAATCTCCGGATGGTGGGCTTGGCGCATGAGCTGAGGACGTGCCCGCACGTCCGCGAGCCGGGGGGCTCGCAGCTCGATGCGAAGGGAGGTTACGACCATGAGCAAGAAGATCGTGAGTCTGGACGATCTGGGTGACGAACTGGCGGTGATCGAGGAGGCCGATCTCGGCCTCGTCGCGGGCGGCATGCCGATGCAGCGCTGCTACGGCACCAACGGAAACCCGCCCACCGACTGGGTCTCCGACTACTGATAAAGACGATTCGCGGTCGCGTGGGAGGGGAGCCCGCTTCCCTCCCACGCGGCTGGGGGGACACGTGCTACTGATTCTGAGCGAGCCCGGCGACGCGACCGTCGACCTGGTCCTGCCCAAGCTGAAGGCCAGGGGCGCGGACGTCCTGTGGTGGGATCCGGGCGAGTACCCGTCCGCCGCCCGGCTGACCGCGCGCTTCGGCGCCGACGGTGAGGAACTGGTCCTGACCAGGGACGGGCAGGTCTTCGACCTCTCCGGCACGACGGCCGTCTGGACCCGGCGCCCCGGACGCCCGCGCGCCGCGGACGACGTCACCGCCGACGACCTCCGGGCGCGGGTGGGCGAGTTGTCGGAGTGGTTCACCGACGGCTTCTGGGACCTGCTGGACGCGCGCTGGCTGCCGGCCCGCCAACCGGTGCTGCGCAGGGCGCACAACAGACTGGTCCACCTGGCCCTGGCCCGGCGGCTGGGCTTCGCCGTGCCGCGGACGGTGATCACCAACGACCCGTCCGAGCTGGTGCCCGCCTACGAACACGCGGACGGGCGGCTGATCGCCAAGGCGATGGAGCACACCCTGTTCGAGATCGACGGCGGCGCGCACGCCGTCTACACGACCGTGGTCACCCGGCGGTCGCTCGGCGGCCGGGGGCGGATCGTCCACGAGCCGGTCATCCTGCAGCCGTACGTGCCCAAGGCGGTGGAGCTGCGGGTCACCGTGGTCGGACGGCAGGCGTTCACCGCCGAGATCGCCTCCCAGGACTCGCCGCGCACCCGCGACGACTGGCGTCACTACGACTTCGCCCGCGCCCGCCACAGCGTGCACCGCCTGCCGGACGACGTCGCAGGCCGCTGCGTCGACCTGGTCGCCGCGCTCGGCCTGTCCTTCGGGGCGATCGACCTCATCCTCACCCCCGACGGGGAGTACGTCTTCCTGGAGATCAACCCCAACGGCCAGTGGGCCTGGATCGAAGACCTGACCGGCCTGCCCATCAGCGACGCCGTCGCCGACTGGCTCACCGCCGGAGAAACGGACGCGCAATGACTCAGCTCTCCCTCGGGCCGGCCCTCGAAAGCGGCGTGAACCTGCTGCGGGGGCTGACCCGCCGGCGTTCGGCCGTGGAGGAGGCCCGCCGCACCGCCGCCGCCTGGGCCCAGGCGCACCCGCGGCTCGGCGCGCAGCTCGTGACGAGCCCGCGTCCCGGCTCGCCGGTCGTCGACTACGACCTGCTGCTCGACCATCCGTCGGGCGGCACCATCATGCTCGGCGTGCAGGCCGAGGACGGCACGTCCTGGCTGGTCGACCACTCGACCCACTGGGCCGCCGGCTACGTGCTGACCGTGGACGGGACGCACGTGTCGGTGTCCGAGGCGATGCTCATGCTGCGTTCGCTGGCGCGTCCCGGGATGTCGCCGCAGGAGGAGCTGGTCCGGTTCTGCGTGCTGCGCAACGCCGCCCAGCAGGAGGAGGTTGGCCTGGCCGACGTCCAGGCCGCCGCGGACGGGTTCCGCAGGCGGCGCGGCCTGCTCGGCCACGACACGATGGCGGAGTGGCTGGACCGGATGGGCATGAGCGCCGAGGCGTTCCACGACCACATGACGATGACCGCCAAGGACCAGCGGTTCCGCGCCCGGAAGCGGGCCGAGCTGGCTCCGGCGTACCTCGACCGCCATCGTGACCGGTTCGCCCGGGTGCGGGCGGCCTGGGTGCTGGCGGACGACCCGGTCGAGCCCGCCGAGCTCGACGGGCCGCTCGCCGGCCGCTGGGACCTGCGGCTGACCAGGGCCCGGACGTGGGCGGGCGAGCTGCCCGTACCGCTGCGGGAGGTGCCGGCCGGTGACGCCGCCGGCCCGGTCCCCTACGAGGGGGGCTTCCTGACCGGCCAGGTCGTCGAACGCCAGGAGGCCGTGGCGGACGAGGCCACGCTGAAGGCCGCCGGCGAGGCCGCCTTCGACGAATGGGTCGCCGACGCCGCCCGGGAGGCCCGGATCACCTGGCACTGGCTCTGACGCGTCCGGCGCCCTCCGCGCCGGGCCATTTGGAGTGATTTCTCCGGTCATGTCGGTGCCTTCGGGTACTGTGCCGCACGTGCGGCGGATGATCACCTCTCGGGGTTTGTGGTGGGCGCTCGCGGCGGCGGCCGTGGCGGTGGCGGCGGCCGTGTTCATCCGCCGCTCGCGAACGCCGTACCCCGCCCTGCCCGACGAGCGTCCTGCCCCGGACGGGCCGCCTCCCGAGCGGGACGCCCCGCCGCCGTGGCCGCCCGTCCCCATCCTCGGCACGCCGACGAAGGCGGACATCGAGCGCTACGCCACCAGACCGGCCGGCTTCTTCGACAGACCGGCCGTCGCCGCCTTCTTCGCCCAGACCCAGCCGCTCGACGGCCCCACCCGGCGACGCCTGAACCGCTGGGCCATGGTGGCACTGGCGGTCGTCCTGCTGGCCGGGGGCGCGCAGGTCCTGGAGTCGGCGGTGTTCTCCAAGGGCGACCACTCGACCGAGGAACACTTCGGCAGCTGCGCCCCGGCCTACGCGAACGCCGGCGTCCGCTGCGTGGTGGACACGGACATCGAATGGGGACCGGCCGCGGAGCCGGCCACAGGCGAGCAGCAGCCCGCCGAGTCCCAGGAACCGCCTCTCGCCCAGGAGGCCGTGGACGCCGACTGCCGTCCGCGGACGGCCGAGCCGCACGTACGCGCGATCAATCCCAAGGTCACCCGCGCGGTGAACCGGCAGTGGCGGCGGATCGAGACCTGGCTCAAGGCCAACGCCCCCAAGAGCCACCGCACGCTCGGCAGGCCGGGAAGGGCCAGGACCATCGCGGTCGCCGAGGCCCAGACGGGCCTGTCCTTCCCCGACGACCTGCGGGCCTCGCTGCTGCGCCACGACGGGGCCGCCGTCACCGAGGCGACCTGGCCCTTCGGGTTCCTGGGCAACGTGAACGCGACCATCCGCCAGATCCGGGACGAATGGCGCGCCCTGTGCAAGATCGACGCCACCGACGACTCGGACGACCCCCGCACCGAATGGTGGGACGGACGCATGATCCCCGTCGGCTTCGACGGCATGGGCAACAGCCTGGTGATCGACTCCGTACGCCGTGACGTCGGCGAGACCGACCACGAGGGCGACATGAGCTTCACCCCCGGCGGGATCCGCATCCGCTCCTACCACGCCCTGCTGAAGGCGACCGCCGACGCCCTGGAGACCGGCGGAACCGTCGGCTACTGGAAGCCCGAGGCGGTCGCCGGCGAACTGGAGTGGCACATCCCCTGACCCGCCCGCCGCCGTCGGGACCGCGCGTGGTGAGGCCGGTCCTGACCGGCAGCGGCTGGCCGCTCCTTCAGTGACGCGCAAGTGGGCACGCCGCCCGCGCCTAGTGATCGCCAAGACGTCCCCAAGTGCCTCCTGCGACCGTGAGTGCGCGACATTCACCACGACAGAGGGGGACGTTCCCAGATGAACGGCTTCGAGACCGGCGCCCGCGAGCTCGACGACAACGAGCTCGCCGCCGTCACCGGCGGCATGTGGGCCAACTACGACTGGATGAACTACGACTGGCGCGACGCCGTCATCGACGCCCTGCCGTAACCACGCCGCACACCGCCGGGGCCGCCTCACGCAGGGGCGGCCCCGGCACGCGCCCCGCCCGACGAGCCGCCCGGGTCGTGCGTGGTCATGCCCGCCATCGAACAGCCCGCCACCGACAGTCCGGCGGCCCCGGGGCGTGGCTAGTCCCCGAGCTCGGCGAGGAAGGCGGCGACCGGGCCCAGCGTGATCAGGCCGCTGCCCGCCCCGGCCAGCTCCGCCGCGGCGGGTGCGAGCGCCTGGCGGGCGCGGGCCGCCGCCCGCCGGTCGCCGACCGCGACGGCGGCCCTCGCGACCAGGCACCACATGGCCTCCAGCAGCAGGTCAGGGGGTGGTTCCGGGATCCGGCCGACCGCCTCGGCGGCCTCCGCGTCCCGCCCCTCCGCCAGCAGGACGAGCGGCCGCACCCACGGCTCGTACGGCCCCCACTCCACTTCGCCCCGATCGGCCTCGCCCAGGACCGGCAGGCCGTGCCGCATCCGTACGGACAGCAGGGCGAGCGGCAGCAGCCCCCGCGCCAGCCCCGGCATGCCGACGTCGTCCAGCCGGGCCGCGGCCGCCCGGTAGGCCGCCTCCTCCTCGGCCGCCGGCACCCGCCCGCCGGCCGCCTTCCGCACCACCCGGTACCAGTCGGTGAACACGCTGACCAGCGGCAGCTCGTTCCGTTCCGCCAGCCGGTCGGCGGCGGCCGCGTGCCGGTCGGCGGCCCCGAAGTCGCCGAGCGCCCCCAGCGCCTGGACGCGCACGAGATGCCCGAGCACCTCGAACGTCACCAGCCCGTGCCGCGCCGACAACGCGACCAGCTCGGCCCCGATCCCGTCCCGGTAGGAGGCCAGCCCCGCCCGCTCGAACGCCTGCATGAACACCCCGTTGAGGGCGAACGCCAGCAGCGCCGGGTCGTCGAGGCGGCGGGCGATGCGCTCGGCCTCGGCGGCGGCCAGCGGGCCGCGGGCCGACCGGACGCCGCGCGACTCGACGGCGATCGTGGCCAGCAGCCGCGCCCGCGCCGCCTCGGGCGCGCCGGGCGGCAGGCCGGCCAGGGCCCGTTCCGCCGCGGCGACGACCTGGGCCGCCTGCTCGGGATCGTCCGACCGGGTCCAGATCGCCGGGACGTCGTAGGCGCCGATCACCCGGGCCGTCAGCTCCGGGTCGCCCAGCTCCTCGGCCGCCGCGATGGCCGCCGTACGGTGGCCGCGCGCCGCCTCCAGACCGCCGCCGCCGGTCACCGCGAGGTTGCGCAGCAGGCCGACCGTCGACTCCAGCCGCGCCCGGGCCCCGGCCCCCACCGTGCGGTCGTACGCCTCGGCCGCCTGCGCCCACACCTGGGCCGTGGCGTCGGCGGGGGCGGCGAGGCCGCGGTCCTGGTGCAGGATGTCCGACTCCAGGCGGCGCAGCCGGGGCCCGGGGTCCACGCCGAGATGCTCGGCCAGCAGCGTCCGCGCCCGGCGCAGCACCGCCAGGGCGTCGCCCTGGCGTCCGGTGCGGTAGAGGGCGAGGGCGAGCAGCCGCCAGGCGTCCTCCCGCCAGGGGTGCTCGGCGACGTGCGAGTCCAGGTCGGGGACGGCTTCGGCGGCCCGGCCGAGCGCCAGTTGCGCCTCGGCCCGGCGTTCGACGGCGTGCAGCCGCAGCTCGGTCAGGCGGGCACGTTCGGCGCGGGCCCAGTGCTCGTCGGCGAACTCGGCGTAGGCCGGGCCGCGCCACCAGCCGAGCGCCTCCGTCAGCCGGGCCGGTTCCGGCGGGCCGGCGGTCACGGCCTGCTCGAAGCGCCAGGCGTCGACGGCGTCGGGCGCGGCGCGCAGGGCGTACCCGGGGCCCTCGGTGACCAGCAGCCGGGCGGGGGCGCGCGGCGGGCGCGCGGGCTCCAGCGCCCGGCGCAGGGCGGCCACGAACGTGCGCACCGCGCCCACCGCGTCCGGCGGCGGATCGTCCCACAGGTCGGCCACCAGCCGCGTCACCGGGACGACCCGGCGCCGTGCGACGATCAGACGGGCCAGCACGGCGCGGTGCCGCGGCCCCTTCAGCGGGATCGGCTCGCCCTCGTCGTCCCAGGCCACCACCGGCCCCAGCACCCCGAACACACTCCCCATCCTTCCTGCTCACCGGATGCTCATCCGCCCCCGGCACGCTGGGAACCGAACCGGTCACCCATCGATGGAGGGCACCTCATGACCATCCCCGGATTCGACCACCGCCGCGTGACCGTCGCCGACGGCGTCACGCTGCACGCCGCCGTCGGGGGCTCGGGCAGCCCCATTGTGCTGCTGCACGGCTTCCCGCAGACCCACCTGATGTGGCGGCACGTCGCCGCCGACCTGGCCGCGGACCACACCGTCATCTGCCCCGACCTGCGCGGTTACGGCGCCAGCGACAAACCGGCCGAGACCGGCCCGGACGTCTACTCCAAGCGGACCATGGCCGCCGACGTCGTGGCCCTGGCCGCGGCTCTCGGCCACGAGCGCTTCGCCCTGGCCGGGCACGACCGCGGCGCGCTGGTCGCCTTCCGCGCCGGTCTCGACCACCCGGCGGCGATCACCCACCTGGCCTGCCTCGACGTGCTGCCGACCCTCGACATGTGGGACGTCATGCGCGGCGTCACGGCCGCCGTCGGCTTCCACCTCTACCTCATGGCCCAGCCGCCCGGCCTGCCCGAGCAGCTGATCGGCGCGAGCCCGGACGCCTTCTTCGGCCACTTCCTCGACCTGTGGACCAACGACCCGGCGGCGATCCCGGCCGACGTCCGGGCCGCGTACCTGGACGCCTGCCGGGCCGCCGTGCCGTCGATCGTGGCGGACTACCGCGCCTCGGCCGGGATCGACGTCGAGCACGACCGCGCCGACCTGGCCGCGGGCAACCGGCTGGGCATGCCGGTGACCGTGCTCCAGCAGGACTGGGGCGCCGCCCTCGGTTACGACGCCGCGGCGGTGTGGCGGGCCTGGGCGCCCGACCTGCGGCACGACACGGTCACGAGCGGACATTTCATGGCCGAGGAGTCTCCCGCCGAGATCGCCCGCGCGCTCCGCGAGCTCGTGGCCCGGTAGCCGCTCTCCTGGTCAGGGGCCGTCTCGTAACTTAAAGTAATTGACATGTCACGGTAAGTTATTCGACAATGGCAGCGCCAAATGAGGTCGTCTTTCCGGCGGGAAAAGTACGGGCCGGAAAGCCGAGCACGCGACGGAGTAGAGGCGCTCGCCAGCATGTTGCACGCATTCATCGTCGGGATGGGCAGATCCGGCGCAGGGCTGCATCTGCCGTCCCTGGCCAAGGTGCGCGAGGCGGCCCCCGGGCTGCTGGCGCCCGACCCGGTCGTCGTCCTCGATCCCCTCCTGCCGCTCGGCGGCGTGCGGGGAGCGGTGACGGCCGGGTCGCCCGAGGAGGCCGCCGCGCTGGCTCCGCCCGACCGGACCGTCGTGCACCTGTGCACCCCGCCGCACGTCAGGGCCGGGATGCTGGCCCGGCTGGCGCCGCTCGGCTACCGCAAGTTCATCGTGGAGAAGCCGCTCGCGCTCGACCTGGTCGGGCTGGCCGCCGTGGCCCGGGTGCGCCGGCGCTGGGGCCTCGACCTCACGGTCGCCACCCATTGGCTCGACAGCACGCTCACCGGCCGGCTGCGGGCGGCGATGCGCGCCGAGGAGTTCGGCCCGCTGCGGCAGATCCGGGTCGTGCAGAACAAGCCCAGGTTCACCCGCAGCGCGGCGCGTCCCGACGCCACCACGGCCTTCGACATCGAGATGCCGCACGCGCTCGCCGTGGTGCTCAGCCTGGCCGGCGGCGCCCGCATCTCGGCGGCGTCCTGGGAGGACATGGTCACCGAACGCCTGCGGCTGCCCCGGCTCGGACGGGCCAGGCTGCGGCTCGACCACTACTCCGGCGTGCGCACGGAGATCGACTCCGACCTGACCTCGCCCGTCCGGGAGCGGCGCATCACCCTGCACTTCGAACGCGGCACGCTCACCGGCCACTACCCGTGCAGCGACGCCGACCACACCGCCCAGCTCAGGGTGGCCACGGCCGAGGGCGAACGGCGCACGGTGTTCACCGACGACGCCCTGCCCGCCTTCCTGCTGGCCGCCTACCGCCGCTACGCCCGCGCCCGCCGCTCGCCCGGCGCGCTGCCCGTCCAGGTCGACGCCGTGCGGCTGCTCACCGAGGCCAAGCACCTGTGCGCGGCGCACGAGCCGGGGCGTGAGGAGGCGCCGCGTGCAGGCACCACCTCCTGAGCTGGCCGGCATCGGCGACGAGGCCGCCCCCGACCTCGACGGCCAGCTCGCCGCCGTGGGGGAGCTGGGCTGGAACCGGCTGGAACTGCGCACGGTCGACGGCGTGCCGGTCGCCGCGCTCGGCGAGCGGGCGTTCCGGCGCGCGGCGCGGCGGTTGCGCGAGGCGCGGGTCGAGGTCGTCGCGATCGCCTCGAAGATCGGCGACTGGTCGCGGCCGGTGACCGGCGACTTCGCGCTCGACCTCGCCGAGCTCGACATGCTGGCCCGCCGCTGCCCGCTGCTGGGGACGCGGCTGGTGCGGATCATGTCCTTCCCCTCGGGCGGCCTGCCCGAGCCCGAGTGGGGGCGAAGGGTCCGCCACCGGCTGCGCGAGCTGGCCCGCCGGGCCGAGGACGCCGGCCTGCTGCTGGTCCACGAGAACTGCGCCGGCTGGGCGGGCGACCGCGCCGACCGCATGCTGGACCTGGTCACCGGGATCGGCAGCCCGGCGCTGCGGCTGCTGTTCGACATCGGCAACGGCGTCGCCCACGGCTACCCGGCGGCCCCGATGCTGCGCGAGGTCGTCCCGTACGTCGCGCACGTCCACGTCAAGGACGCCGTCACCGGGCCCGGCGGCGAGGTCGTCTACGTGCTGCCCGGCGAGGGGCGGGCGGGCGTCGCCGAGTGCCTGCGCCTGCTGTCCGCCCACGGTTACGCCGGCGCCCTGTCCATCGAGCCGCACCTGCGGCTGCGCCCCCACCTCGACGACCCGGGCGCCGGCGACCGGGCCGCCTTCGTCCGGTACGGGCGGGCGCTGGAACGGCTGGTGGGGCAGGTCGATGGACATTGACGCCGTGCCCCTCGACGCGGCGGAGCACGACCTGCTGCTGAGGCTGCTGCGGCTGCCCACGGCCGGCCCGCTGGAGACCGGACCGGCCGGGCCGCCGCCGCGGCTGCGCGAGGCCCAGGAGCAGTACGCGCGGGCCGCCGCGCCGCTCGGCTTCCGCACCGTGCGGCACACCTCGGTGCGCCCGGCCGAACTGGACCGCGCCGACGTCCCCGCGCCCGTGCGCGAGGCCCTCGGCCTGCCCGGCTTCCTGGACGGCCAGCCCAGTCTGGTGCTGCGGCTGGGCCCCGGCCTCCCGGCGTCCCGCACGGTGATGTTCAACGTGCATCTCGACACGGTCGCCGGCGGCGGACCGGCCGGCTTCGACGGCGAGCGGTTCCACGGCCGCGGCGCGATCGACGCCAAGGGCCCGGCCGTCGCGCTGCTGGCCGGGCTGCGGGCGGCCCGCGCGTGCCGGCCCGCCATCGGGCGCGAGGTCGGGGTGCTGATCCAGGCCGTGGCGGGCGAGGAGGGCGGGGCCATGGGCGTGCTCGGCACCCGTCCGCTCGTCGAACGCGGCTACGTCGGGCGGCTCAACGTCTTCTGCGAGCCCACCGGCGTACGGTTCCTGACGCGCAGCACGGCCGCCGCGACCGCGCGGATCGTGGTGGACGGCGACCACGCCGTGGACGACCGCCCGGCCGCCGGGCACAACGCCACGGTCCTGCTCGGCTTCCTGGCCCAGCACCTGGCCAGGGCGCTCGACCCGGACACCGTGTGCGTGGCGGGCCTGCACACCGGCACCCGCCACAACCAGGTGTACGGCCGCGGCTCCCTCCTGCTCAACCTGCCCTACGCCACCCCCGCCACCGGACGCCGCCTGGAACGGGACCTCACGCGCGCCCTGGACGACGGGCTCGCGGCCTTCGCGGCGGCCTTCGGCGGCACCGCCCTGTTCGCCAGAACCGCCCGCGACGCCAGGGCGGTCACCCGGCTGGAGTGGCGCAAGCGCGGCCTGCCCGTGCTCGACGACCGCGACGCGTGGGGGCACGCGCTCCTGCGCGACCGGGCCGGGATCCCGCCCTGGCCCGCCGGAGAACCGGCGTTCACCTGCGACGCCATCTGGATGGCGGGCGTCGGGGGCGCGTGCACGGTCGTCCTGGGGCCGGGCGACCTGGCCGGCAACAACGCCCATGCCGAAGGGGAGTTCGCGCGGGCCGCCGAACTCGCCGGGTTCGCCGCCGCCGTGGCCCGGCTGATGATCGCCTTCACCGACGACAGGATTGGACGAGGAGCATGAACCCCACCGCCTCACCCGCGACGGACGCACCGCCCGCGCAGCCGTACCCGCCGGTCCCGGCAGTCCCGGCAGCCGCCCGGCCGGCGCGGGCCGCCGTACGGGTGCGCCACGACGACCTGCTGGACTTCGTCGCCGCCGTGTTCACCACCCGCGGCCTGGCCCCGGAACGCGCCCGCGAGGCCGCCGCCGCATTGTGTTACGGCGACCTCGTCGGCATGACCTCGCACGGCCTGGCCAACCTGACCCGGCTCTACCTGCCGCTGTTCGACGAGGGGCGGGCCGATCCGCTGGCCGAGCCGTCCGTGCTGGCCGACCGGGGCGCGGCCGTGCTGCTCGACGCCGATCGCGCCCTGGGCCTGTGGGCCGCCGGCCTGGCCATGGAGATCGCCGCGGGCCGGGCCTCGACGTACGGCGTCGGCATGGTCTCCGTGCGCGGGGGCACCCATTTCGGCTGCGCCGGGCACCACGCGCTGCGCGCGGTCGAGTACGGCATGGTCGGCGTCATCGCCGGCAACTGCGGCCGCCAGCGCATCGCCAGGCCGCCCGGCGGCGCGGTGGCGATGCTGGGCACCAACCCGATCAGCGTCGCGGCCCCCGCCGGCGGGCATCCGCCGTTCGTGCTGGACATGAGCACCACCGCCATGCCCACCGGACGGGTCAGGCAGGCCGCGCGGCACGGCGCCGAGCTGCCCGAAGGGGTGCTGGCCGGCGACGACGGCGCTCCCGTGACCGACGCGGCGGCGTTCGGCGAGGGGCGGGCGCACCTGCTCTGGCTGGGCGGCCAGGCGGGGCAGTACAAGGGCTTCGGGCTGGGGGTGGCGGTCGAGGTGCTGGCCGCGCTGGTGTCCGGTGCGGGTCTCGGCGCCCACCCCGACGCCCACGACGGCGACGGCGGCCCGAGCGGGCGCGACGACGACATCGGCTTCCTGGCCCTGGCCGTCGCGCCGGGGGCGCTGCGCGAGGGCGTGGAGGGCGACGCGGCCACGATGTTCGGCGCGCTGCTCGGCTGCCCGCCCGCCGACCCCGCCTCGCCGGTGAGCTATCCCGGCTGGCACGAGCATCGCCGGGCCGAGGAACACCGGCGCTCGGGCGTCCCGCTCGGCCCGGACCTGTACGACGAGCTGGCCGCCCTCGCCGCCGCCACAGGGCTCGACGCCCCCGCCCCGGTGGTGGCGCGGTGAGCGCCCGGCTGCGCGTCGCGGTCATCGGGCTCGGCGTGATCTCGCGGTTCTACCTGGCGGCCCTGCACAGCTCGCCCGGGCTGCGGCTGGCCGCGGTGTGCGACACCGATCCGCGCGTCCTGGAGGGGCATCGCGTCCCCGGCTACCGCGACCACGTCCGGCTGCTGGAGGAGGAACGGCCCGACGCCGTCGTGGTCACCGTCCCCAACGACCTGCACGCCCGGGTCTGCGCAGACGCGCTGGAGCGGCGCGTCCCGGTCTGCGTGGAGAAGCCGCTCGCCCTCGACGCCGCGCAGGGCAGGCGGCTCACGGACCTGGCCGCGAGCTCAGGCGTGCCGCTGTTCACCGCCTTCCACCGGCGCTACAACTCCGCCGTCGGACGGCTGCGCGCGGCGTGCGCGGGCGCCCGCGTCGAGGAGCTGACCGTGCGCTACCTGGAACGCATCGAGGAGCACGCCGGCGACGACTCCTGGTACCTGGACGTACGGCGCTGCGGCGGCGGCTGCGTCGCCGACAACGGCCCCAACGCCTACGACCTGGTGGACCTGCTGCTCGGCCCGGCGCACGTCGTCTCCGCGCACGTCGACCGGGACGCCGCGGGGGCCGACCGGCAGGCGGACGTCGAGCTGCGCGCCGGCACGGCCCGCGCGCGCATCCTGCTCGACTGGTCCTACCCGGGCGAGCGCAAGGACCTGGAGGTGCGCCTGGCCGACGGCCGCACCCTGTACGCCGACATGCTGGCCGGCCACTCCGGCTTCAAGAACTCCCTGTGGCACGAGTACGAGGGCGTGCTGGCCGCGTTCGAACGCTCGGTGCGCTACGGCACCCCCGACGGCGAGGGCGGCCTGCCCGCCCTGCGCTTCGTCGAGGACGTCTACCGCCTGGAGAAGGCCGGCGCCGGACGGGGTGCCGCGTGAACCCCGACGAGGACGGCCCCAAGACCGCGGTCACCGGGACCCTGCTCAAGGTGCTGGTGCACCGCAGGCAGGACCGCGGCATGCGGCTCGAACCGTACGCCAGCCGGTGCGTGCGCGCCGGCGAGGTGCACGAGCTGGTCGCCACCGACCACACCGAGACCGACGCAGGCGCCCGGATCGACCGGGTCGCCTTCCTGGGCTTCGCCGAGATCGTCGCGGCCGGCGTGCTGGACCGGGGCGACGAGGTGTGGATCGGCGGGCGCCGGGTCGGGGTGCTGCTCGGCTTCGACGGCTGCCACCTGCCCAACCACTACAACGTGCTGATCCACAGCGATCCCGCGGTCACCGGACGGGAGCTGGGACTCATGCCGGGCGAGCCGCTGGTGTTCAGCCAGGCCCTCCCGGAGGGCCCCGAAGAGGGCGGCGCCCGCGTCCTCCGCTGGCCTCTGCTGTAGAAGCTTTCGATTACTTTCCGTGACCTCTGGTTTACCTTCAGTCACTCAGGGTAATGTGTTGGTTGCGCACAGTAGTGGGAACCACTCGATTTCGAGCCCACTAAAGGTCGCGTCCCTCCCCCCGATGATCCCCACGACGGCGGGCGGGCGCGTGTCACGAAAGGACAGACAATGGCTGCGGGCACCAAGACGACCAGCCGGCTGGAAGAGCGCTTCCGGCTCTGGGACAACGACGGCTCCGGCGCGATCGAGCGCTCCGACTTCGAGAACGAGGCCGACGGCATCATCGAGGGCCTGGGCGTGCAGGGGACGCCGCAGGCGCACCAGCTGAAGCAGGCGTACCTGGCGATGTTCGACCACCTCGCGGGGGCGGTGGGCGCGTCGCGGCTCGACCAGGCGCAGTTCCTCCAGGCCGCCGAGCGCGAGATCATCAGCAGGGGCGACGACGGGTTCGCCCAGGTCGTCGGCCCGACCATCCAGGCCATCGTCAACGTCCTCGACCGTGACAACGACGGCGAGGTCGACTCCTCCGAGATGGCCAAGTGGTTCGCGGCCATCGGGCTCGACGGCGAGGTCGCCGCCGAGGCCTTCCGGCAGATGGACACCGACGGCACCGGCAGACTCTCCGTCGACGAGCTGGTCGCCGCCGTCCGCGACTACCACCTCGGCAAGAACGACATCCCTCTGCTCGGCAGGTGACCTAGGCCCGAGCAGGCCGAAGGGTCGCCCAGAGCCGCTGTCTCCGGGGCGGCTCCGCCGAGGGAGCCGTCCGGGGGCCTTGTCCCCGGGCGGCTCCGCCCGAAGAAGGGGCCGTCCGGGCCGCATCCCCGGGCGGCCCCGCCGCCACCATCGCACCAGGACGGGAACCTTGGAGAAAACACTCTCTCCGCCCGGGGGATCGCCGCCCCGCGCCGCCGCTCCCATCCCCTTCTTCTCCCAGGCGGCCACGTTCGACCGGCTGTGGAAGGAGATCCGCGCCGGGTGCGTCGACGTGCTGGACCGCGGCAAGTTCTCCCACGGCGCGAAGGTCGCCGAGCTCGAACGCCGGCTCGCCCTGTGGACCGGCGCCGCGCACGTCGTCGGCGTCAACTCCGGCACCGACGCGCTGGTGCTGCTGCTGCGCGCGGCCGGCCTGCGACCGGGCGACCAGGTCGTGGTGCCCGCCTACAGCTTCATCGCGACCGCCAGCTCCGTCGTGCTGGCCGGCGGCGTGCCGGTCTTCGCCGACATCGAGGAGCACGGCTACGGCATCGACCCGGCCTCCGTCGACGCCGTGGCCGGGCCGCGCACCACGATGGTCATGCCGGCGCACCTGTTCGACCGCCTGGCCGACCTGCGGGGCGTGTGCGAGGTGGCCCGGCGGCGCGACCTGACCGTGCTGGAGGACAGCGCCGAGGCCATCGGCATGCGCCTCGACGGCACGCACGCCGGGCTCGTCGGCGCGGGCGGCGTGTTGTCGTTCTTCCCGTCCAAGACGCTCGGGGCCATCGGCGACGCCGGAGCGCTGCTCACCGACGACGACGGCATCGCCGAGACCGCGCGGGCGCTGCGCCACCACGGCCGCGGCGGCCGTACCCTCGACCATTTCCCCGGCATCGCCAACCCCACGATCCTGCCCGGCTGCAACAGCAAGATGGACGATCTCCAGGCCGCCGTCCTGCTGGCCAAGCTCGCCCGGCTCGACGCCGACATCGCCCGCAGGTCCGAGCTGGCCACCCGCTACGACGCGCGGCTGCGCGACGTGCCCGGCGTGCTGGCCGTGCCGGGCGCGGCGCCGCCGCACCCGGGCGGCAACCGGGTCTGCTACGTCTACCTCGTCGAGGTCGAGTCGCGCGACGCGCTGGCGGCGCACCTGGCCGCGGCGGGCATCGGCACCGAGGTCTACTACCCGGTCCCGCTGCACCTCCAGCCCTGCTTCGCCCACCTCGGCCACGTCCGGGGCGACTTCCCGAGGGCGGAGGCGGCCTGCGAGCGGGCCCTCGCCCTGCCGCTCTACCCCGACCTGTCCGACGCCGCGGCCGACCGGGTGTGCGACGAGATCGAGGGCTTCTACCGAGGGCGGCGCGGATGAGCCGGGTGCCGTTCTTCGCCGCCGACCTGTTCGAGGCCGACCGGGCGACGCTGCTGCGCACGGTCTACGCCATCGGCACCGGCGAGGCCCAGAAGTTCATCCTGGGCGAGCACACCGCCCGGTTCGAACGCGAGCTGCGCAACCGGCTCGGCGCGGCCGACGTCGTGGCCTGCTCCAGCGGCACGTCCGCGCTCACCCTGGTGCTGGCCGCCATGGACGTGGGCCCCGGCGACGAGGTCGTGGTGCCCGCCTTCGGCTGCGCCCCGCTGGCCGCCACCGTCGTCGGCGCGGGGGCGCGGCCGGTGTTCGCCGACGTCGACCCCGTGACGCTCGCCGCCGATCCCGCCGCCGCCGAGTCGCTGGTCACCGGGCGGACCAAGGCGGTGATGCCGGCCCACATGTTCTCCGTGATGGCCGACATGCCGCGCTTCCGCGAGCTGGCCGACCGGCACGGCCTGCGGCTGGTCGAGGACTCCGCGCTGGCCCAGGGCGGCACGCTGGGCGGGCGGCCCGCCGGTCGGTGGGGTGACGCGGGCGTGTACTCGTTCGTGCAGGTCAAGACGTTCGGCATGCCGGGGGAGGGCGGGGTCGTGATCACCGATGACCCGGCCCTGGCGGCGCACGTACGGATGCTGCGCAACCACGGCCAGGACGGCGCCCGGCGCTTCCACCACCGCCGCGTCGGCCACAACAGCCGCTTCGACGAGGTGATGGCGGCCTTCCAGCTCCACCGGCTGGCCGGCCTGGACGACCGCCTGTCGCGCCGGGCCGAGATCGCCTCCTACTACTCCCGGCGTTTCGAACCCCTGGCGGAACGCGGGATCGTGGCACCGCCCGTCGGAGGGGACGGGCGGTTCCACTACGTCTACACCGTGCTCACCGAGCATCGGGACGCGCTGGCGGCCCACCTGGCCGCCCACGACATCGCCACCCACGTCTACTACCCGCGCACGCTGCCCGCCCAGCCGGCCTTCGCCCGCTTCGCGCCGCCCGGCGCGTCGTGGCCGGTGGCCGAGTCGGCCGCCCGGCGCAACCTGTCGCTGCCGCTGCACCCGCGGCTCGCCGACGCCGAGGTCGAACGGATCGCCGACGCGGTCTGCGCGTTCGCTCACGGCTCCCCGCAGGAGAACCCATGACCGACCAGGTGGTCACCCGCGGCCTCGGCCCCTACGCGCGGCTGGCCAAGCTCGACATCTACGACTACTACCTGGGCCTGCCGCTGGTGTGGTCGCTGCTGCCGCCGGCCGGGCGATGGCAGCCGTACGCGGTCGGCCTGCTGCTGTCCGTGCTGATCGCCGAGGCGGCCGTGGTGGCCGCGATGGTCGGCTTCGACGACATCACCGGCCACCGCGACGGCAGCGACGCGGCCAACTACTCCTCCGACGCCGCCCGCCGCAGACTGGCCCGCAAACCGCTGGTCGCCGGCACGCTCACCGAACGGCAGGCGCTGCGCTTCGCGTGGACGGCCACCGCGATCAGCGCCGTGCTGTGGGCCGCCGTCGTGGCCGCCGCCCCCCACCGGCCCGCCTGGGTCGTCGTGACGGCGGCGGCGTGCGCGGTCGCGGCCGTGCAGTACTCGTGGGGGCTCAAGCTCAGCTACCGGGGGTTCCAGGAGCTGTTCCTCGTCGGGCTCGGCGTGGGGTGGGTGCTGGTGCCGTACGGGCTGCTGACCGGGCAGGCGAGCGGGTTCGTGGCGGTGCAGGCGGTGCTCTTCGGGCTCGGGCCGATGATCTTCGGCCTGTACTCCAACACCAACGACGCCCGCGGTGACCGGGAGGCCGGGCGGTTCACCGTCGCGGCGCGGACGTCCCCGCGGGCCAACGCCGCCTTCGTCACCGCGGTGAGCGCGGCCGAGAGCCTGGTCGTCGTGTGGGCCGTGGCCGCCGGGGTCGCGCCCCGGTGGTTCCTGGGCGTGCTCGTTCCGCTGGTCTCCCTCCGCGTCACCCAGCTCGTGATCGGGTTCGTACGGGGAGACGTGCTGCGGGCCCGGCGGGTGGCGATCCGCACCCACCGCGTCACCGTCGGCGTGCTGATCCTGGCCAACCTGGTCCTGGCATGAACGTGGACGTCGCGGTGGTGGGCGCCGGGCCGGCGGGCCTGGCGGCGGCGTACGCGCTGGACCGGGCCGGGCTCGCGGTCCGCGTCCTGGAGGCGGCCGAGGCGGTGGGCGGGCGGATGCGCACCCTGCGGGCGCGGGGCTGCCTGATCGACACCGGCGCCGAGATGTTGCCGTCCGCCGACGGCTACCCGGCCACCTGGCGGCTGATCAGGGCGGTCGGCCTCGACGCGGCGGCCGTGCCGAGGGTGCCCGACGCCCTCGGCGTGTGGCGCGACGGGCGCGTCCATCCGCACGTCGGCCGCCCGCTCGGGCTGCTCACCGGCGCGGGCCTGCCGCCGCGTGCCCGCCTCGACCTGGTACGCCTGCGCCTCCGCCTGGCCCGCGGCCGTCCAGGGCCGCAGGCCACCGTCGCCGACCTGGTCGGGAAGTACCATCCCGACCTGCGCGCGTTTCTCGTCGAGCCGCTGGTCGCGGGGTTCTTCGGCTGGGACGCCGGGCGTTCGTCCGCCGCGGTGTTCGCCGAGCACCTGACGAGCACCGGCAGCACCAGCACCTGGCACACCTACCGCGACGGCATGGACACCCTGGCCAGGGTGCTCGCCGCCGGGCTCGACGTGGTCACCGGGCACGAAGTGACAGGGGTGGTCCCGTGCCCGGGAGGGGTGCGGCTGGAGTCGCCGCGGGGGAGCGTGAGCGCGCGGGCGGCGGTCCTGGCCGTGCCCGCGCCCGTGGCGGCCCGGCTGCACCCCGGCGCCCCGCCGGAGGAGCGGGCGTACCTGGAGGCGTCCACGTACGCGCCCATGCTCCGGCTCAGTCTCGTCCTGTCCCGGCCGGCGGCGCCCGGCTGGCGCGGGTTCGCCACGCTCGTGCCCGCGGCCGAGGACCCCGTGCTCAACGTGATCACCGTCGACCACCACAAGCACCCGGGCCGGGCCCCCGCCGGTACCGGGCTCATCTCGCTCATCACCTCGCCGCAGGGCACCGCCGCGCTCATGGGGGAGAGCGACGAGAAGGTCGCCGACCAGCTCGTCGGGCGCGCCGAGCGATTCGTGCCCGGCCTGGCCGGCCGGGTGGCCCGCTTCCACGTGCACCGCTTCCCGCACGGGCTGCCGGAGGCGACGCCCCGGGCGCTGGCGCTGCGGGCGGCGTTCGAGGGGCGTCCCGGGGCGGCGGTCGACTACGCGGGCGACTGGGTCGCCCAGCGGCCGTGCAGCGAGGGCGCGGTCGCGGCGGGGGAGCAGGCCGCCGCGCGGGTGCTCGCCCGCCTGTCGTAGCCGCCCGCCTGCCGGGGCCGCCCGCCTGCCGGGGCCGCCCGCCTGTCAATGACGTACGCGCATGGAGAGAAAGCAGATGGCCTTCTTCACCCGGCCCATCGAGTTGGGCACCCTTTTCGACGACCTCGCCGATCGCGGACGCAGGACCGGCGTGCACGTGAGCCGTCCCCTGGACATCGCCCCCCACCTCGGCACCGACCTCGACCTGCCGGACCTGGCCGAGCTGGTCAGGGAGGCGGCCGGCTGGCTGGCCGCGGCCGGCGCGCGCCGGGGTGACCGGGTCGCCGTCGTCAAGCGCAACCACTGGGACTACGTGCTGCTGTCCTGCGCCGCCGCGCGCATCGGGGCGGTGCCCGCCACACTGTCCGCCGACCTGCCGCCCGACGTGCTGGAGATCCTGCTCAAACGGCTGGAGCCCGCGCTGCTCGTCACCGACTCCGCCCTCGCCGCCCGGCCCGGCGTGGCGTTCCAGGCGCCGCGCACCCTGGTCCTCGACGGCCCGGCGAAGGGGCTGCTGTCGCTGGACGACGTCCGCGGCTGGGCCGTGCCGCCGGCGCACCGGCCCGCGCTGGACGACCCGCTGGCCGTCATGCACACCTCGGGGACGACCGGGGTGCCCAAACTCGTCGTGCACTCCACCCGTACGCTGCTGCGCCGCCTGGCCGGGTTCGAGGCCCACCGGTGGCCGGTGCTGGGCAGCCGTCCCGACGACGTCGTGGCGAGCGCCATCTCCTTCGCCCACGGGCGGGCCCTGGCCTGGACCGCGAGCGTGTTGTGGCTCGGCCCCGCCAAGGTGCTGGCCGTCTCCGCACCCGGCTGGGAGGAGGCCGGCCCGTTCCTGGCCCGGCACCGGCCCACGACGCTGGAGGCGCTGCCGGCCACGTACGTGCGGTGGCAGCGGCGCACGCTCGGCGAGGCCGGCCCGTTCGCGCGGGTACGCCTGTACATCAGCACGTTCGACGCCGTGCACCCGCCGACCGTGCGCGCCTTCCTGAACGCCACCCGGCACCGGCGGCCGGTGTGGATGCAGGGCTGGGGGCAGAGCGAGACCGGCCCGCTGACCTTCCGCCTGCTCACCCGCCGTTCCATGGCGGGCGACGACGGCCGCCACCCCACCACGCGCGACCTCGGACGTCCGGTGCCCACGCGGACCCGGCTGCGGGTGGTGGACCGGGAGACGTTGCGTCCGCTGCCGCGCGGCGCGAGCGGGCTCATGGTCTGCCGCACCAAGGCCCTGTGCCTCGGGTACGTCGGCGAGCAGGAACGGTGGCTGGGCAAACGACTCGGCGGATGGTGGCACACCGGGGACGTCGGGACGCTCAGCCGTACCGGCCGGGTGCGGTTCGTGGACCGGGAGACCGACACGATCCCCGGCGCGAGCTGCGTGGAGCTGGAGGACGTGATCGACGACCGGCTGCCCGAAGTGCTGGAGTGCGTGATCCTGGGCGTCCCCGGGCGGCCTACCGTGCCGGTCGTGGTCACCGAGGACGGCGGCCTCGACCGCGACGCGTGGCGGCGGGCCGTCGCCGACCTGCCCGAACTGGCCGACCCCGTGGTGATCACCTGGGACCAGGTCCCCCGCACCGGCACGGGCAAGGTCCGCAGGACGGCGCTGCGCGAGCTGCTGGGCGAGACCCCCGACACGTACGGCACCGGGCGGTGGACGTGACGCCGGGGTCGCGGGCCGCCGGCCGGTCCGTCGCCGAGCGGGAGGCGGTCGCCTGGCCGCTGGCGGGCGTGGTCGTGCGGGCGCGGGGCGAGTCGGTCGCGTTGCGGGTGGCCGTCCAGCGGCTGTGCGCGCTGGGCTGCGAGGTCCGGTTCGACGGCGCGCCGCCGCCCGGCGGGTCGCCCGCCGGGTGGCTGGGGGTCGCCTCCACGCCGTTCGGCAGGCCGGGGGAGGCGCTGCCGGAGTGCGGGATCGGCTGGTCGGGGCCGGTCGGGGTGCCGATGGCGGGCGAGCACGACGTACAGGCGGCCTGCGGGATCGCCCACGTGCACGGGCGGACCGCCGGCGGGCCGAGGGCGCTGCGCCTGGACTACGCGTCGGTGTGCGCCGGGGTGCTCACCGCCCAGGCGCTCACGGCGGTCCTGCTCGCCCTGCTGCGGGGCGGGCCCGCGCTGGCGGCGCGCACGTCCGTCGCGCAGGCGGCGCTGCTCGCGCTCACCCAGTACATCGCCGTCGCCACCTGTGAACGCTTCGACCCGCCCCTCTCCGCCGGACGCGTGCCGGCCCCGGGCGAGGGGCGGGTGCCGCCGTTCCGGTCGGCGGACGGCGTGCGGTTCGAGATCGAGACGTTCGACGCGGAGTGCTGGCGGCGGTTCTGGGAGCTGCTCGGCGCCGAGCCGATGGCGGTGGCGGCGGGCTGGCCGCCGTTCCAGCAGCGGTTCGCGACGGCGACCTGCGCACTGCCGGCCGAGCTGGGCCGGACGGCCGCCGCCGCCTGCTACCGGGACGTCGTGGCGGCCGCCGCGGACGCCGGCGTCAGCGTGCTCCCGGTACGGGACGCGGACGCACCGCTGGCGCCCCCGCCCGCCTCGCCGTGGCGGCTGCGCGCACTGACCGAGACCGCCACCGGGGCCGCCGCCGGGGCCGCCACCAAGGCTGCCGCCGGGGAGCCGGCCGGTCTGCCGCCGCTCGCCCGGGACGCCCGGGGCCCGCTGGCCGGGCTGCTCGTCGTGGAGTCCACCAACCGGGTGCAGGGGCCGCTGGCCGGGCACGTGCTCGGCCTGCTCGGCGCGGACGTCGTGCGCCTTGAGCCGCCCGGCGGGGACCCGCTGCGCGGGGTGCCCCCGATGGCGGGGCCGACGTCGGCCCGGTTCCTCGCGCTCAACCGGGGCAAACGCGCCCTCGAAGCCGACCTCAAGTCCGCCGCCGGACGCCGGGCCGCCCTGCGCCTGATCGCCTGCGCCCACGTGTTCCTGCACAACTGGCCGCCCGGCAGGGCCTGCTCGTACGGGCTGGACCACGACGACCTCGCGCCCGTCCGGCCGTCCCTGGTGTACGCGCAGGCCGGGGGGTGGGCCGAGGCGCTGCCCCCGCCGCAGCCCATGGGCACCGACTACCTGGTGCAGGCCTACAGCGGGGTGGCGGCGCGGCTGGCCGGACCCGGCGAGCAGCCCACGCCGTCCCTGATGACGCTGACCGACGTGCTGGGCGCGCTGATCAGCGCGGAAGCCGTCGTCGCGGCGCTGGTGGCCCGCGCCCGCACCGGCGCCGGCGTACGCGCGGGGACGGCGCTCATCGACGCGGCCCGCCTGCTGCGCGCCACCCCGCTCCCCACTTCGCCCCCCACCCCGCCCGCCATCCCGCCCGGCTCCCCGCCCGCCATCCCGCCCGGCTCCCCGCCCGCCACCTCGTCCGGCGCCCCGCCGGCGAGCCGGGCGGCCGCCGCCGTGACGGACCTGGCCGCCATGGCCGACGACCCCGCCTTCGACCAGGTGCTCGACCGTACCCCGCAAGCCGCCTACAGCCGTGCCCCCTGGACGTTCGTGCCAGCCCCCCACCACGAGGAGGCCCTCTGAATGCGTACCGACCCCCTGCCCTGGACGTCGGCCAACGGGATCGTCCTGGCCGACCGCGTGCCCGCGGACGTGCGCGCGGCATGGACCGCCCGCGGCCTGTGCCCCGGCCTGGACCTGTACAGCCTGTTCAGCCGGCACGTGCGCCGCACGCCGGACCGTGAGGCGGTCGCCGACGAGACCGGCTCGCTCGACTTCGCCGGCCTGGACGCCCGCGTGCGCCGGGCCGCCGCCGCGCTTGCCGCCGCCGGGCGGGGAACGGCCGACATCATCGCCGTTCTGCTGCCCAACGGGCGTGACGCGGTGGTGGCCGAGCTGGCGGTGGCCGCCATCGGCGCGGTGGCCCTGCCCATCCCGCACACGCGGGGGCAGCGCGACATCGCGGGCCTGCTGAACCGCTCCCGGGCGGCCGCGCTGATCACCGTGCCGGAACTGGCCCTGGGGCTGCGGGCCGGGCTGCCGTACCTGGCGCAGACGTGGACGTTCGGCCCGCCCACGCCGGGCACCCGATCGCTCGACGACGTGGCAGAGCACGACGTCCGCGGGTGGCGGCCCGCGTGCCCGGCCGCCGAGTGGCCCGCCCGGATCCTGCTCTCCTCCGGCACCGAGTCCGAGCCGAAGATGGTCGCCTACTCCCACAACGCCATGGCCGGCGGCCGGGGCGCCTACCTGCGGGCCGTGCTGGGCGAGGACGGGCCCACGCGCAACCTGCTGCTGGTCTCGCTGGCCTCCTCCTACGGCTCCTGCGGCACGTCCGTGCTGCTGGCCCGGCACGGCGGCACGCTGATCCTGCGCGCCCGCTTCGACGCCGCCGATGCGTTGCGCGCCGTCGAGCGGCACCGCCCCACCCACCTGTACGGCGTCCCGACGATGTTGCGCCGCATGGCCGACTCGGCGGCCGAGGCCGACCTGTCGTCGCTGCGCCGCGTCGTCAGCAGCGCCCAGCCCCTGCACGGCGAGGCCAGGCAGGCGTGCGCCCACCGGTTCGGCGTGCCGCTCGTCAACGTGTACGGCTCCACCGACGGCGTCAACTGCCACACCGGCCGTGCCCCGGACCGGTGGGCCCCCGGCCTGGCCGGAACCCCGGACCCCGCCGTCGCCGAGATCACCATCCGGGACGCCGAGGGCGAGCCGGTGCCGCCGGGCGAGCCGGGCGAGATCTGGGCCCTCGGCCCGATGACCCCTCTGTGCTACGTCGCCGCCCCCGACCTGGACGACCGCTACCGCGCCCCCGGCGGCTGGGTCCGCACCGGCGACCTGGGCCGCCTCGACCCCGACGGCACGCTGTGGGTCCTCGACCGGATCAAGCGCGTCGTGATGCGCGGCGGCCTCAGCATCTCCCCGGCCGAGGTCGAACGCGAGCTCAGCACCCATCCCGACGTCGCCGACGCCTTCTGCGTCCCGGTGCCGGACGACGACCTGGGGGAGCGCATGTGCGCCTGCGTGTCGCCGCGGCCCGGCGCGAGACCGCCGTCCCCGGCCGAGCTGATCGTCTACCTGCGCGAGGAACGCGGCCTGGACCGGCGCAAACTCCCCGAACGGTTCCTCTGGCTGCCCGAACTGCCGCTCGGCCCGACCGGCAAGGTCTGCGCCGCCACCCTCACCCGGCTGGCCGCGCGGTCGGCGGTGCCCGTCCCGCGCAGCCCGATGAGGAGCGGCCGATGAGCCGGACCGCCTACGTGTTCGGCGAGCGCCGCGACCACGTCGCCGAGCAGCACCGCTGCCTGGAGCTGGCCTACGACCCGATGACCGTCGAGCGCCTGGCCGAGGCGGGCGTCGGGCCCGGCATGCGGTGCCTGGAGGTGGGCGCGGGCGGCGGCAGCGTGGCGGAGTGGCTGGCCCGCCGCGTCGGATCGGCCGGGAGCGTGCTGGCCACCGACATCGAGCCCGCCTTCGCGCCCGTGGCCCCCCGGCTGGAGGTGATCAGGCACGACATCGTCCGCGACCCGCTGCCGGAGGCCGCGTTCGACGTGGTGCACGCGCGGCTGGTGCTGCTGCTCCTGCCGGAGCGGCTGGCCGTGCTGGACCGGCTCGTCCGGGCGCTGAAGCCGGGCGGCGTGCTGCAGCTCGACGAGTTCGACATCACCTACGGCCCCGGGCTGCTGATGCCCGACCCGGCTGCGGCCGAGCTCTACGAGACGTTCATGCAGGCCAAGATCCGCGTGATGACGCGCGCCGGGGTGGACGTGGCCTGGGGACGTCACGCGGCCGGGGCGATGCGGCGGGCCGGGCTGACCGGCGTCGACCCCAGGCCCCGGGTGGAGTTGTGGGACGCCCGCTCGCCGGGGGCGCGGCTGGTCGCCCACCACACCAGGCACCTGCGCGGCCGGTTCGCCGAGGAGGGCCTGACCGACCGGCAGCTCGCCGACGTGCGCGCGCTGCTGGCCCATCCGGACTTCCGCGCCACCTCGTGCGTGACCTACTCCGTGCAGGGCCGCCGTCCCCTGGAGGTGGCGTGATGCGCATCGACCTGTACGGCGCCGCGCCGGGCGTGCACTCCGCGATGGCCCGCCTCGACGCCGCCGCGAGCCGGGAGCTCGATCCCGCGCTCGCCGAGCTCGTCCGGCTGCGGGCCTCGCAGCTCAACGGCTGCGCGGTCTGCCTCGGCAGGCACACCCGCGCCGCCCTGGAGGCGGGCGAGGACGCCGGACGCCTGCACGCCCTCGCCCTCTGGCGCGACAGCACCCTGTTCACCGGGCCAGAACGCGCGGCGCTGGCGCTCACCGAGTCGATGACCAGGATCGCCGAGGCCGGGGTGCCGGAGGAGGTGTTCGACGCGGCCCGCGAGCACTTCGACGAGACCGTGCTGGCCCACCTGCTGTGGACGATCGCCGCCATCAACGTCTGGAACCGGATGGCGATCGCGGCCGGTCCGCCCGCCGGATAGGCGGTGATCGTGGCGGTGGCTGTGGCACGATCGAGGCATGCGATCCCGTACGGAGGTGGCCTTAGCGGGCCTGATCGTGCTCACGCTGACCGGCGCCTGCGCCGACCCGGCGACCCAGCGGGTCTCCCTGATGAACGACCCGTCCGCGCCGCCGTCGTCCAGCCTGGCGCCGGCCATGCCCCGCGTCGCCACGGACGCCCCGACGATGCCGGGCGGGACTCCTTCGCCGTCGTCCTTCCGGCCGCCGCCGCTGGTTCCGGCGACCTCGCTGGCCGAGCCCATGGCGACGGGCAGGCCCCTGACGGCGACCGGGCCGCCGCGCTTCTTCGTCACCGCCCGGACGCCGATCTTCTCCTTCACGGACTCGTCCAAGACGGCGCACGCCACGCCGGTGCCGCCCGCCGTGAACGACGCCGTGACGGGCGCCTTCGTGGCGGCCGTGCCGCTGCCGCCCGGGGTGCGCTCGTCCTGGCACCTCGTCGCCGCCGCCCCCGACAACCGCACGTTCGTGCTGGCCGGATGGACGGGGCTGGACACGCCGCTCCGGCTCTTCCGCATCCGTCTCGACGAGAAGGGACGGCCCGGCGAGCCGGAGCTCGTGCCCGACCTCGAACCCGAGCCCGACCAGGTGACCGCGATGGCACTCAGCCAGGACGCCACCAGGCTCGCCTACACCGTCACGCTCGTCGGCGGCGGGACCAAGGTGGCGGTCCTCGACCTGGCCACCGGGCGGCGGCGGGACTGGGTCACCCGGGAGAGCACCGCCGTCATGGGCCTGGCCTGGGCGCCCGACGGGCGGCGGCTGGCCATGGCGATGCTCCCCAGCGGCGTCAAGGTGCTCGACCTGGGGAACAAGGGCTCCGATCTGATCGCCGCGTCGCGGCCGGTCAGGCCGGACAGGGCGGACAGGGCGGTGTGGATCCCCCAGTCGGTGGCCTTCACCCCCGACGGGGGCGCCCTGCTCTACTCCGCCGGTCACGACGTCGAGCGGGTGCCGGTCGCGGGCGGCCGGCCCCAGGTGGTGGCGCGGCTGACCCTGCCGCGGGGAGCCTCGCTGGGCCTTCGCTTCAGCATCGACGGGACCGGCAGGCAGCTGCTGTACACGGACGGATGGCGGGCGCGCCGGGTCGACCTCGCCGACGGGTCCACCACGTCGGTCCGGATCGACGCGGGCAAACGATCGGGCGAGGGCGAGTCGCCGGTCGCCGCCTGGTGAGGGGTCAGGTGCCGAGGTGCTGGGCCTCGTGTTCCCACTGGTCGCGGGGCTGGGTGTGCAGGCGCCAGTAGTGCTTGGCGATGTCGTCGGGGTCGAACGCGGTGCCGGGGGCGACCACGCCGGCCACCGTGACGCTGGCCACGTGCACGCCGTCCGCGCCGTACTCCTGGTCGAGCAGGGTCACCAGGGTCCGTACGCCGGCCTTGCCCAGTGACAGGCTCACGTAGCCCGGCTTGGGATGCGGCATGCCGCCGGTGACGATGAACGTGCCGCCGCCGCGCCCGGCCATCCCCGGCGCCACGTGGGCCGCGGCGGTGAGCGCCCCGACGACGTTGACCGCGTACGCGTCGAGCTGGGCCTTCGCGGGCAGCTCCCCGGGCCGGTCGGCCTGGACGATCGCGGCGTTGTAGACCACGACGTCGGGCGGCCCCAGCTCGGCGGCCGTCTTGTCGAGCGCGGCGCGCAACGCGTCCTCGTCGGTGCTGTCGGCGACCGCCGTGGCGACCGGCACGCCGTAGGAGGACAGGGACGCCGCCGCCGACTCCACCGTCCGCGCGGTGCGCGCGATCAGGCCGACCGGCAGCCCCTCGGCGGCGAACCGGCGCGCCACCGCCTGCCCGATCCCCGGCCCCGCTGCGATGATCACTGCTCCGGACACCTTCATCTCCCATCTGTATTGGCGACAATAGGGACGATAAAGGGTCACATCCATGTGAAGGTCAACCCGGAGGTTCCATGCGAATCGGCGATCTCGCCCGGCAGACCGGAGTGAGCCGCAGGCTGCTGCGCTACTACGAGGACCAGGGCCTGCTCAAACCGCTGCGCCTGCCGAACGGCTACCGCGAGTACGCCGAGACCGACGTCGCGGAGGTGCGCCACATCCGCGCGCTGCTCGACGCCGGCCTGCCCACTGCGGTCATCACCAGGGTGCTGCACTGCGTGCACGACGACGGCGCCGACATGGTGCCCTCCTCCTGCCCCGAGATGATGGACAACCTCAACCGCGAGCGCGCCCGCATCAGCGGCGAGATCAGCCGCCTGGCGGCCTCGCGGAACGCGCTCGACTCCATGCTCGCCACCGCCCGCGAGCCTGCAGAAGGGGAGCGTCCGCCCAGGTGAGAGGATGGACGGCATGGATCTGGGGGCCATCCGGGCGATGAGTCGCGAGGAGTGCCTGACGCTGCTGTCCACGGTCCCCGTGGGCCGGGTGGCGTGGGCGCGGCCGGGCGGCACGATCATCGTGCTGCCGGTGAACTTCACGCTCGACGCCGACACCGTCGTGTTCCGGATCCCGCCCGGCCGCATCCTGGAGGCGATCGAGCACCGGGTGCCGATGGCGTTCGAGATCGACGACATGGAGCCGGCCATGCGCACCGGGTGGAGCGTGCTGGTGACCGGCGTCGCGGAGGTCGTCCGGGATCGGGAGGAGGTCGGGCGGCTGGAGCGGCTGACCGGCGCGCCCTGGCCGGAGCTGACCGACCCGGTGCTCGTGCGGCTGCCGTTGCACCGCATGTCCGGGCGTCGCCTGCCGCTGCATCCGGGCGGGGTGGTGGTCGAGCGCCTCGGCGGGGAGGCGTGAGGCCGAGGCAGGCTCACACCGGCGGGACGAGCGTGAAGTAGCGGTCCAGCAGGGCCCGGTCGCCGCGTACGTCGAGCCGGTCGGCCGGCAGCCGGTGCCACAGGTGCAGCAGCAGGTCGGAGGCCGTTCCGGCGACCTCGACCGCGCCCTTGGAGTCGCCGGTGAGCCGGACGTCGTCCCCGTCGAAGCACACCGCCCACCTTCCGGGCCCGTCGCTCTGGCGGAACAGGTAGCGCTCGCCCGCGCCGGGCGGAGCCTGCGTCCAGGACCGGCGGGCCGGGGCCATCACCTCGAAGACCTGGGTGACGGCGTCGGCGGCGAACGCGGCGTCGATCGGGGCGGCCGTGCCGAGCGCGTTCTCGGCGTCCCAGCGGTGGACGGCGGCCTCGATGGCCTGCATCCGCTGCCAGAACCCGACGGTCTGCTCGGCGGACCACGTCCAGGCGGGGTCGTCGGGGGAGGCGGCGGAGAAGCGCGCTTCGAGCCGCGCGGCGCCCTCGGCGAACCAGTCGAGCACGGCCGGGGGCACCGGCCCGGTGTTGGGCGCGCGGTCGGGATGGGGCCAGTCGCCGAAGTCAGCCGGCAGGCCGAGGACGGCGACGTCGGCGGGGTCGGGCAGCCCGGGAAGGCGCTCGTCGATGACCGCGTGCACGTGCCGGTGCACCGCGCCCAGGTGGATGACCAGGTCGGCGACCGACCAGCCGGGGCAGGACGGCACGAGGGGCGCGCCGCCCGACGCGGTCGCCCGCCGCGCGGCCGCCTCGAACGCCCGTACCTCGCGGTGGAAGTGCGCGACGTGATCCATGGGCTCGCTCCGATCGGGCCGGGTGTGCGCAAGGTCGGATGAGGTTATGCGCAGGCGGGAACGGCTCGAAACTGTACCGGTCAGCCGGTACAGTAATGGCCATGCCACGACCCAGTTCCAAGGACCGGCTGCTCGACGCCGCCGCCGACGTGCTGCTGACCGAAGGCGCGGAGTCGCTCACGCTGGAGGCGGTCGCCCGGCGGGCGGGCGTCTCCAAGGGCGGCCTGTTCTACCACTTCCCGACCAAGCAGGCCCTGGTCGCCGCCATGGTCGCGCGGCTGACCGACGCCTTCGACCAGGCGCTGGCGGCGGCGGGCGGGCGTCCGGGCGACTTCCTGCGGGCCTACGTCCGGGCCACGATCCCCGAACGCCACACCGCCTCCGTCCCGGCCGACCGGGTCACCGTCGCGCTTTTGGCGGGCGTGCTGGTCGATCCGGCCGGGCTGGAGCCGCTGCGCGAGCGGTTCGCCGCCTGGCAGGCCCGGCTGGCCGACGACGGCATCGACCCGGCCGCCGCGACCGCCGTCCGGCTGGCGGTGGACGGCTGGTGGGCCGCCCGCCTGCTCGGCCTCGGCGAACCCGGCCCCGGCCTGCACGAACCCACCCGCCGCTACCTGATGGAGGCCATCGACCGTGCTGCGCGCGACTAAGGCGTTGATGGTGCTGACAGATCTCGGCTTCGTGGCCTACTTCACGATCACCGGGCTCGGCCTGATCCCGCCCGGGTGGGCCTTCGCCGGCTACGCCGATCCGCTGATGGCCGACTGGAACTGGTCGTTCCTCTGGATCGACCTGCCGGCCAGCGCCACCGGACTGACCAGCCTGTGGCTGCTGCGCCGGCGTTCGCCCGCGGGCGAGCCGCTGATGCTGGTCTCGCTGGTGCTGACGGCGGCCTCGGGGCTGATGGCGATCGCGTTCTGGACGCTGCGCGGCGACTTCTCGCCCGCCTGGTGGATCCCCAACCTCTACCTGCTGCTCTTCCCGCTGCCGGCGATCGCCGCGCTCACCGCCCGGGGAAGAATTCCGCGCCCTGGACGTATTCCATCGCCTTGACGAACCCGGGGTCGCTCAGGCGGCGGCCCGCCTCCTCGGCGGAGACGTCCTCGATGTGGGTCTGGATCCACCACAGGTTGCCCCAGGGGTCGCGCACCCGGCCGACCAGGTCGCCGAAGAACAGGTGCGTGACCTCGGTGACGGACGTGCCGCCCGCCTCGACCGCGCGGCGGTGGACGGCTTCCGCGTCGGGCACGTACAGGCGCAGGAAACCGGGCGTGTCAGGCCATTCGGGCCGGGCGTCGAACATCATCACCACGGCGTTCCCGATCCGCACCTCGGCGTGCTGGACGTCGCCGTCCGGGCCCGTCATCCGGCCCAGCTCGACGGCGTCGAAGGCGGCCTTGAGCCAGTCGATCAGCCCCGCCGTGTCCCGCGAGATGATCCACGGCGTCACGGTGGTGTAGCCCTCGGGGATGGGGTTGACGGTCATGTTGTGCCTCCTCGATCGGTGCGTCGAGACGACTTTAGGAGGCCAGTAGGTCAACTTCTGTCCTATATCGACGGCATTCTTGGACCATGACGTCCTTGCGGTTGCTGAGCCTGCTGTCACTGCTCCAGACCCCGCGCGAATGGCCGGGCGGCGAACTGGCCGAGCGGCTCGGGGTCAGCCGCCGCACGGTCCGGCGCGACGTCGAGCGGCTGCGCGACCTGGGTTACCCGGTCGTGGCCACCATGGGCGCGGACGGCGGCTACCGGCTGGTCGCGGGCGCGGCCATGCCGCCGCTGCTGCTGGACGACGAGGAGGCCGTCGCCATCGCCGTGGGCCTGGTGACCGCGGCCCGGCATCCCGTGCAGGGCATCGAGGAGGCGTCGGTGCGTGCGCTGGCCAAGCTGGAGCAGGTGCTGCCGTCCCGGCTGCGCCATCGGGTGGCCTCGCTCGGCGCCGCGACCGTCCCGCTGCCCGGCTCCGAGGGGTTCGACGTCGATCCGGGCCGGCTCACGACGCTGGCCATGGCCGTCGCCAACCGCGAACGGGTGCGCTTCCGGTACCTGGCGGCCGACGGCGCGCGAAGCGCCCGGCTGGTGGACCCGTACCGGCTGGTGGCCGCCGGGCGGCGCTGGTACCTGCTGGCCCACGACCACGACCGGGACGACCGGCGGCTGTTCCGCGTCGACCGCATGGACGACGTACGGGCCACCGGCGCCCGCGTCACCACGACCGAGCCGGCCGACCCCGCCGCGTACGTCGCCGCCAAGCTCTACTCGGGCGTGCCCACGTACGAGGCGGTGGTGACCCTGCACGCGCCCGCCGAGGTCGTGGCCCGCGCGATCCCCGGCGAGCTCACCCCGCTGGACGCGGACACCTGCCTGCTGCGCGCCTCCGCCGACACCCTGGACTGGCTGGCCTTCCGGCTGATCACGCTCGGCTGCGAGTTCGAGGCGCACGAGCCGCCCGAGCTCGTCGCCCACCTTCAGGGGCTGGCCGCCCGGCTCACCCGCGCGAGCGCGCCAGGAACTCCAGCACCAGCGGGCTCGCCACCTCGCGGAACTCTTCGAAGTAGGCGTGCCGCGCCCCCTCGATGAGCCGCAGCTCCGCCCCCGGGATGCGCCCGGCCAGCAGCGGGGCGTTGGCGGCCGGGTTGAACACGTCGTCGGCGCCGTGCACGACCAGGGTCGGTGCGGCGATGGCGGGCAGCACGGCCCAGGCGTCGTGCCCGGCGCTGGCGGCCAGGTGGCGGCGGCGCGCGTGGGCGGGCATGCCCGGATCGCCCACCGTCCGGTACGGCCCCGGATGCGTGGCCAGCCAGCCCGGCGTGTACATCAGCTCCAGCAGCGCCCGTCCGGCGGCGGCCCGGTCGGGTTGCGCGAGCGCCCTGCGCACGTCGGCGCCGCGTTCGAAGCCGTGGACGCCGCCGGGGGAGGTGCAGCCGAGCACCAGCGCCCCCACCCGGCCGGGGTGGTCGGCGGCCAGCCACTGGGCCACCCGGCCGCCCATCGACGTGCCGTAGACGTCGGCGCGGGCGACGCCCAGCTCGTCGAGCACGGCCAGCACGTCTTCGGCGAACCCGCGGGTGGTGTAGGGCTCGTCGGGCTTGTCGCTGTCGCCGGTGCCGCGGTAGTCGAAGGTGATCGTGCGGTGGGCGCGGTCGAAGTCGTCGCGGACCGGGTCCCACCAGCGGTGGTCGTTGGCCTGGCCCTGGAGCAGCATGAGCGCGGGGCCGCTGCCGCGGACCTGGTAGGACAGCTTGACGCCGCCCGTCATGGCGAAAGGCACGCCTTCGATGGTGCCACGGCGACGTCCGTGCCCTTGACGGAGTGAGTACTCACTCCGTACCGTTGACGGCATGACGAACGAGACGAGCCGGCGGAGAGCGCCGGCGATGAGCCCGGAACGACGCCGCGAGATGATCGTGAAGGCCGCCCTCCCCCTGGTGGTGGAGTACGGCACCTCCGTGACCACCGCCCAGGTCGCCCGCGCGGCCGGCATCGGCGAGGGCACGATCTTCCGCGCCTTCGGCGACAAGGAGGCGCTGCTCGCCGCCTGCCTGGCCGAGGCGCTGCGCCCCGACGACACCCTCGCCCACGTGTCCGCGATCTCCCTCGACCTGCCGCTGGCCGACCGGCTGGTGGAGGCCGCCGAGGCGCTGCGCGGCTACCTGGCCAGGATGGGCGCGGTCGCGGGCGCCCTGGCCACCACGGGCGGCCTGCGCCGCCCCGCCCCCGGAGGCGACCGCCCGGCACCCGGAGACGAGGCCAGCCCCGCCTCAGGAGGCGAGCCCCGCGCCGCCGAGGGGGGCGGGCGGCCGGGGTCCGGGCGGGAGGAGTCGATGGCGGCCTCCCGCGAGGCCCTGGCCGGGCTGTTCGAGCCCGAGCGCGACCGGCTCAGGCTGGCCCCCGAGCGCCTGGCCGAGGCGTTCCAGTTCCTGGTGATGGCGGCCGGCCGCGGCCCGTCCCCGCTGAGCTCGGAAGAGCTGGTGGAGCTGTTCCTGAACGGCGCGCTCGCGGCGGGCGAACGCCCTTGACCGACCTCTACGAGGACCTCGCGCCCGGCCGTCGCACGGCGGTCACCTACGCCTTACTCGGCTGCGCCTTCCTGGGCATGCTCGACGGCACCGTCGTCGGCACCGCGCTCCCGCGCATCGTCGCGCAGGTCGGCGGCACCACCTCCTGGTACGTCTGGCTGATCACCGCCTACCTGCTCACCTCGTCGGTGAGCGTCCCGATCTACGGCCGTTTCTCCGACCTGTACGGCCGCCGCCGTCTCCTCCTCTCCGGCCTCGCGATCTTCCTGGCCGGCTCCCTGGCCTGCGGACTCGCCGGCTCGATGGAGGTCCTGATCGTCAGCAGGGCCGTCCAGGGGGTCGGCGCGGGCGCGCTGCTCACCCTGGGCATGGCCCTGATCCGCGACCTCCATCCGCCGCACCGCAGCGAGGGCCTGATCCGCATGCAGACCCTGCTGGCCACCATGATGATCGCCGGCATGGTCGGCGGGCCGCTGCTCGGGGGCCTGCTCGCCGACCACGCGGGCTGGCGCTGGGCGTTCCTGGTCAACCTGCCCGCCGGGGGGCTCGCGGCCGCGCTGATCGTGCTGCTGCTGCCCGACCGGCGTCCGCCGCGCACCTCGGGCAGGCTCGACGCGGCCGGGATCGCGCTGCTCACCACGGGCCTGTCGCTGGTGCTGATCGGCCTGAGCCTCAAGGGCAACACCGGCCGCGGCTGGAGCGACCCGGCCGTGCTCGGCTCGCTGCTCGGCGGGGCGGCGCTGCTGGCCGCGCTCGTCCCCGTCGAGCGGCGGGCGGACACGCCGGTGCTGCCGCCGCGGCTGATGCGCCGCCGCACGTACGCGGCGCTGCTCGCGGGCGGGTTCTTCTTCCAGGTGGCGGGGCTGCCCGCGGGCGTGCTGCTGCCGCTGTACCTCCAGCACGTACGCGCCTACTCGGCCACGGTGTCCGGCCTGCTGCTGCTCCCGATGCTGGTGGGCATGATCGCCGGGAACCGGCTGACGGCCGTCCTCGTGCTGCGTTCCGGGCGCACCAGGCCGGTGCTGCTGGCCGGGGCCGCGCTGCTCACCGCCGGCACGCTGGCCTTCGCCGCGCTCGGGCCGCGCACCTCGCCGTACCTGGTGGGAGTCTGGTTGTTGCTCGTGGGGCTCGGCACGGGCCCGGCCATGGGCGGCCTCACCATCGCCACGCAGGGCAGCGTCCCGCCCGCCGACATGGGCACGGCCACCGCGGGTTCGGCGTTGTCCAAGCAGCTCGGCGGCTCCTTCGGCCTGGCCTGTGCCCAGTCGCTCATCGGCGCGCAGGTCAGTGCGGCGGCCGTGGGCTCCACCGTCGCCTGGACCGGCGGGGTCGCGGGCCTGCTGGCCTTCGCCGTCCTGCTGCTGGTCCGCGAGAGCGGGCTGCCGGCCCGGCAGCCGGCCGCCGTCCGGGCCTGAACGGATTCTGGGGGAACGCGGGGAATGTTCCTGGGGGAACGCCCGTTATATAGACCGTGGCCGGTGTGTCCAGTGTCCCCGGGCCTCACCTATTGCCTTCGCGGACTACCGTTCGGCTGGAGCCGCGTTGTGCCTTTCGCCGAGAGGCGACCTGCACACCGGTACACGCACACGTGGAAGCCCGCCCTCTCCGGAGGGCGGGCTTTCGCGTCGTTCAGGCCGGGCGGTTCTTCACGTAGTACGGGTCGGTGATGCCGCCGGGGCAGGCCAGCTCCTCGACGTCCAGGTGGGTCAGCTTGGCCCCGGCCTGGTAGGCGCTCTGCAGGAACTCCAGCACGCTTGCCACCGGATCGCCCATGGCCCGCACGTCGTCGTAGCGCAGCACGGCCAGATGGCTGCCGCGCGCGGGCAGCCACTCGGCCTGCTCGGGCAGCAGCGGCTCCCGCTCCAGCCCCGCCGGCTCGGGCGCGGTGTAGGAGTAGAACGCCGGCCAGGGCCGTTCCTTGTCGCCGAACCAGAACCCCGCGCTGATCACCTCCCGGCTGTACGCCTCGCGGGTGACCGGGTCGGCCTCCTCCGGCACCTCGGCCCGGCGTCCGGTGAAGAGGGTGACCGCGATGTCGAACGTGTGCCAGAAGTGGTGCACTGGGCTGACCTTGCCGCCGAAGTCCGCGGCGAACCGGTCGAGCAGCTGCGCCACCTGCGACAGGATCCGCCAGTAGCGGTTGATCAGGACCGGGTCGTAGTGCGCGTGGCGGGTGTCCTCGGCGAACGGCGTCTCGTCGTCCAGGTCGTAGGGCACCGCCCAGATCTCCGGCCGGATGCCCAGGTCGGCCAGCGTCTGGAAGAGCCGGGACTGGAACGCGGCCACCGACAGCCCGATCATGCTGAACTCCGCGCTGCGGCCGTCCAGCACGTCGATCACCAGGCGGTGGCGGACGAGGTCGAAGTCCACGCAGAACAGCGGCTGCTCGCCGAGCCCGCCCATGGGACGCGTCGTCAGGCCACGCCCGGTCAGATGGAACGGCACCTGCCACCAGTGGTTACGCCGGTTACTCACCGTCAGCCGGATCTTCCCGACGATCTGCGCGAAGCGGTGGAAGGTCTCCTTGGTGTCGGCCCACTTTTCGAGTGGCATGGCCGGAAAGAGCTCCATGTGTCCATCGTAACTACGCTGCGTAACGATTCTTCAGTGGGTCTCCGCTAATATCCGGCTCGAAGGGTGGTTCAAGCCGAGGAGCCGGGGCATGCGGGACACGTTGATCGACATTGGCGAGGTGGCCAGGCGTACCGGGCTGGCCGCGTCCGCGCTGCGCTTCTACGAGCGCAAAGGGCTCATCGAGGCCGAGGGCCGCAACGGCCTGCGCCGCGTCTACCTGCCCGAGACGCTCGACCGGCTGGCGCTGATCACCTGCGCCCGCGACGCCGGGTTCACGCTGTCGGAGATCGCCGAGTTCCTGCGCGCCCGGCCGGCGGACACGCGGCTGCGCGAGCGCATGGCCGCCAAGGAACGCGAGGTGGACCAGCGGGTGCGGCAGCTCACCCGGCTGCGCGACAGCCTGCGCCACGCGGCCGTGTGCGAGCACGACCCGCTGGTCGAGTGCCCCGAGTTCAAGCAGGCCGTGAAGGCCGTCAGCCAGAGCTGACGTACTTGCGCGGGCGCAGGGCGTGGGCGCGCAGCGCGGCCAGGGCCGCGTACTGGCCGGGCCGGTCCATCCGGACGACCAGGTCGTCGCTGTAGGCCAGGCCCAGCGCGGTGAGCTGGGAGACCAGGTCGGCGACCGGCGCGGTGACGTCGTCGAGGCTCGTGGCCGGGTGCCAGCCCTCGCCCCCCACCACCTCGGCCACCCGTTCGCGCAGCTGGGCGGGGGACATCAGGACGCCGTCGGCCAGCAGCATGAGCGTGGCCTCGCGGGCCGAGACCTCGAACTCGTGCTCGCCCCTGGCCAGCAGCAGCCGGGTCACCGCCTCCCACATGGCCTCCGGCGAGCCCAGCAGGTGTCGGCCGTAGTCGGTGATGGTCAGCCGGACGCCGTCGCGGCTGATCGCGCCGAGCTCGCGCTCGGCCAGCTCGCGCAGCCGCAGCGCCGCGGGCGAGGGGGCCAGCCGCAGCGGCAGGCTGCCCTCGGAGGCGGCCAGGGACAACAACTTGCGCAGGGCGGGCAGGGGCTGCGGCGTCACCGGCGCGTACAGGCGCACCTCGAACGGCTGCGCCAGCTCCCGCCTGGCCGGGCCGCGGCCGAGCACCCAGCGGTTGAGCCGTTCCCCGTGCACACGGTTGAGCCAGCTGTCGCCGCCCAGCTCGGCGCGGGGCTCGGTGAGCCAGCGGCGGGTGAGCGCGGTGCGGTCGAGGTCGTCGCCGGCGACGATCGCCAGTTCGAGCGCGGCGGAGCAGGCCACGTGCGCGCCCAGCTCCTCCGGACCCATGATCATGCTCCACTGCAGCTCGGGCACGTCGGGCGGGAGCACGCCCGTGGCCTCAAGAGCCTTCTGGTAGGCGCTGGTGCCGGCGTCCTCGCCCTCCTGGGCGTAGGTGCGCAGGATCTGCGCGGTGGTGGGGGACACGCACAGGGCGGCGTAACGTTCCATGCCGCCCAGTTGCAGCAGCCGCCCGAGCGAGCGGGACAGGCGTTCGTGGTCGCCTCCGGGCCGGAGCGGGCCCACCTTGATCGGAAGCGTGTACCAGAGGAACTCGCAGACGTCGAGCTGGGTCACCGTCTCCAGCGGTTCCCCACCCGTCAACCATTCGACGGCGGTCCTGGCCTCCTCGGCCAGGTCCGGCTGAGATCGCTCCAACTCGGCGAGAAGGGCGGTGACATCCGGTGCACTCATGCCTCGAAGTTTGCCGTATCGCACCCAGCTATGACGATGACCGAATGCGGTGCGTATTGGGTCTTGCACAGCGACTACCCTACGAAACCGATGTTTACCTACAGTGAGCGGGTCAGATCCATCGTTTGTCGAACAACATCCGGGCCTTCCACTCGGTGTAGGGGATCACTTCGGCGGACAGGATGGGGTGCAACCACCAGAAGTTGATCAGTGCGAGCAGCGCGTACGCGCCGACCACCGCGGCCCCCAGCGTACGGCGCATCGGCATGGCCCCGCTCTCCGTCGGCGTGGCGGGGCCGATGAGCAACCCGGCGCACAACGTCAGCGCCAGGATCATGAACGGCACCATGGGGATCGCGTAGAACAGGAACATCGTGCGGTTCTCGGAGATGGCGAAGTAGAACCAGGGCAGCCAGCCCATCGCGTACGCCAGCAGCACCGCCCCCGCCCGCCAGTCGCGCGAGGAGACGTACCAGGCGATCAGGGCCACCAGCGCGGCCAGCGCGCCGAACCAGATCACCGGCGTGCCCACGCCGAGCACCGCCTCCGAGCAGTCCTTGGCCCCGCACACGTTCTGCTTGCCCTCGTAGAAGAAGGCCACCGGACGCAGCAGCAGCGGCCACTGCCACGGCTCGGACATGTACGGATGGGACGTCTCCAGCCCGTTGTGGAAGGAGAACACCTGCCACTGGTACTGGACCCATGAGCGCATGGAGTCGAACAGGAAGAAGAAGGGGCCGGAGGAGGTGGCCTGGTCCCAGTTGCGGCCGTAGCCGTTGGCGGAGGCGAACCAGC
>NZ_JBFAOM010000051.1:0-64613 GCF_040675235.1 Nonomuraea sp. NPDC049637 | reverse complement strand
TCTGGTGACCAGGGTGACAAGAGCCGTATAAACCGAGAGGTTTACGTACGGATCTGTGGGAGCCGGGAGGTGAGATCCCTCCCGGCTACCCGACCAGATCCGGAGTGATCGTTTCCCGATCTAAGCGAATGAAAGCTCGTATGGTTCGGATTCGCCTACGGCGGTCGGGAGACAGTCCGGCGTGGTTCGCTCGGCCGTCGAACGCATGAGCTCACAGTCATGGCCATGTGGCGCGATTCTCGCAGGCGGGCCTGCACGGGGGACGGCCGGCAGAAAGGGCCGCGGGCTGAGCGTCGCTGAGCAGGGTGATCGTCGTCGTGTTGGTGGCGGTCTTGCGGGTTACGGGTGACCTCGGTCGATCGGTCGGCGTATCCCGGGTTCGCCAGGGTGGTGTCGGCACGGGTGTTGGCCGAGTCGTTCACGCCGACAGAGGCCGAGATCGAACGGGCGCGATGCCGTACCCAGGATGAGAATCACCTGCTGGCGCTGGTGGTGTGGTGGAAGTCCTACCAGCGGCTCAACGCGGCGTTGGAGGAGCTGATCCGGCAGCGGTGTGAGCTGCCGGGTCACCCCGCGCTGGACGCGACCGGCCAGCCTGACACGCGCCCGCGCAGGACCGGCTCGGCCGTCACGGGCGCGGCGAGCCCCGATCACGTCAAGGCGTTCGCGACGACGGTCAGCTGGCCGTACAGGGCCTCCTCCGACAGGGTGCCGCCGTGGAGCGCGGGCTTGCGGCCGAAGCGGAACACCGGCACAGCGGTCACCTCCCGGGCCCACGGCACGGTGACCGTCTCATCCCATCGCACGCCCTGCTCGGCGGCCAGGGCACGCAGCACGCCGAGGCTGCCGATGTGGGCGCCGTCAACGAAGTGGGCCTGGAACAGCCGCGCGGTCATGGCCTCGCCCAGTCCCTGGTCGGCGGCCATGGCGATGAGCTGGTGCGCGTGCCGGGTGTCGGCCGTCACCGCTTTGGCGAAGTCCAGCGGAATGCTCTCGGCCGCCGCCAGAGCGTTGACCCGCGCCACCCCGCTCTCGCCGAACCGGGCCAGACTCTGCGCGAGCTTCGACTCGCCGCCCACCGCGCCGGGCTCCACCTGCCAGGACCGGATCGTCAGCTCGACGTGCCCGCCCTCGGCTCGGAAGCGTGCGGCGGCTCGCCGGTATCGGGTGAAGGCCAGGTAGGACCAGATGCAGCTGATGTCGAGGGTGATGTCCACGGGTACGGTGTTCGTCATGGTGTCCAGCCTCGCCACTGCCTCCACCTGCGGCAACGCCCGTTCTCGCAACGATCGCTAACGTACGGGTTATGGAACGGCGTGACATCGAGATCTTCCTGACCCTGGCCGAGGAGCTGCATTTCGGTCGTACGGCGGAGCGCCTGGGCGTCAGCGGCGCCCGGGTGAGTCAGACGATCAAGCAACTGGAGCGCCGGTTCGGTGTCGCGTTGTTCCAGCGGACCAGCCGCCACGTGACACTCACCCCGGTGGGCAGCCAGCTCCGCGACGACGTGCAGGCGGGCTACCAGCGCATCCAGGAAGGCATCGCCAAGGCCGTCGCCGCCGGCCGGGGGTTCGCCGGGACCCTTCGGGTGGGCTTTTCCAGCCCCCTGGTGGGCGAGGCCATCATGGCCGCCGCGCAGGCGTTCCGCGCCCTCCATCCGGACTGCGAGGTGCGCATCCGCGAGGTGCACCTGTCGGACGCCTTCCGCGCGCTGCGCGGCGACGAACTCGACCTGCAGATCACCGAGCTGCCCGTCCGGGAGAACGACCTGTCGAGCGGGCCCGCCCTGCTACGCGACCCCCGCCTGCTGGCCGTCTCCGCGCGGCACCCCTTCGCCCGCCGTACCGACGTCACGGTGGAGGACCTGGCCAGGGACACGGTGCTCGTCCCCGCCGACGCGCCCGCCTACCTGCTCGACGCCCTCATCCCGGCGCAGACCCCCAGCGGCCGTCCCATCCGGCGGGAGCAGGTGCTGACCTCGCGGCAGGAACTGCTCACCCTGGTCAGCGGCGGCGCGGGCATGGCCGTCGTGGGCGGACAGGCCACGCGGTACCACTCCCGGCCGGACCTCGCCTACGTGCCCATCGCCGACCTGCCGCCGATCGAGTACGGCCCGGTCTGGCCGGTGGGCGGCCAGACCAGCAGGGTGCGCTCCTTCCTCACGCTCCTGCAGGCCGAGCTCGATCGCTGACCCAGGGGTTAAGGATCGTTTCGGATCTCGTCGTTGGTGCAGGTCGGCGCGGCGCCCAGGATGGAGGCATGACAACGACGAAGGAGCACACCATGACGAACCCCATCCCCGAGGAGTACAAGGGCGGCGTCCCCTACCTCAACGTGCACGACGCCAAGGCGGCGATCGCCTTCTACCGGGAGGCCTTCGGCGCGGACGTGCGCATCGAGATCCCCCGCCAGGGCGACAAGATCGCGCACGCCGAGTTCCGGATCGGCGACGCCGTCTTCATGCTGCGCGACGAGTACCCCGAGTACCGGTTCCGCAGCCCGAAGACGATCGGCGGCACTCCGGTCAACCTGATGGTCTTCGTCCCGGACGTCGAGACGTTCGCGACGCGCGCCATCGCGGCCGGAGCGCACGTCATCCGGCCGGTGGAGATGCAGTTCCACGGCGATCTGCAGGTCGAATTGGAGGACCCCTTCGGGCACTCCTGGTTCTTCACCAGCCGGGTGGCCCACATGGACGAGGCGGAGCTGAAGGAGACCGCATCGGCGGTGAACCTCTGATCCGGCCGAGCCCCCGTCGCGGCGTCCGCCATCCTTGGCATCTGCGGCGACGCCGGCCTGCACACGCCGTTGTCGATGTTGCGCGCAGTAGGCCTCTGCCCGTACATGGCGATCTACTCGGCGCTGGTGACTGTCAGTCGTTGGCCGTTTACAGTGTGGAGTGATTGCCTGTACGCGTGCACACCCGCAGCAGCCGAGCGGGCCCACGCCGACCATCTTCGCCGGCAGCTCACAGCCGTGCCTGCACGGCTGTGAGCGGTTGACCATCACCTTGGAAACCCTGCACGAGTACGCCGAGGCTTCTGTCGGGACCGAGCGGACGGCGCACGCCCCGGAGCCCGCGATCGAGCCAGACGATGGCGATGACAGCGCAGATCCGGATGCTCAGGAGGCCGCTCCTGCCGTTTCTCCGAAACTGCGGGGCAGCCGCAGACAAGTGGTGATGTTGCTGGCCAGCTCACAGACGGGATTGAGACCACGGGAGATCGTGCAGGCTCTGGGCAAGCCGGACACCCGCTCGCAGGTGGAGACGATGCGGGCATTGCTGCGCCGCCTGACCGCGGACGGATGGCTTCGTCAGCTGGAGGACATGGACACGATCAAGCAGAAGCTCCGACTAACCAGCCTCATTCATTCACCCGTGACGACCACGGACCGCAATCGTGATCACTCACGCAGCTACTTTGATGCTGGGTCAGCTTCGGGAGCGGAGGGCCTTGATGGTGCGCGCGCAGGAGCGGGAAGCGTAGGAATGAGGGGGCCCCTGGACGTATGAATCAGGGCCAGCTCGGGCGCATGGCTTCACGCTGGCAGCCAAGATTCTGGTCACTTTGAGTGGCCATCGGTGGCGTAGCGGCTGCAAGGGCTTCCGACTGTTGCAGCCGGTGTCATACGGGCGGGGCCCGATGAGACAGATCGCTCAACGGACAACTCGCCGGAGTGTAGGGGGGCTGATTCTCCAGGTCAGAGCCTGTATGGCGGCTGGTGCCACATCGGTTTACGGCACTCCGGGATGGGCCTCGTCGCGGACTAACCGCCCACCTGTGGACATATGGGCGGTTATCCTTGGATGATTCCCCTCATGAAGATCAAGAAATTGCTTCCCGCCCTCGCGGCGTCCGTCCTTGCCCTGTCTCTGACCAGCGTCCCGGCGCAGGCGTCAGCCGCGATGGGTTACGTGGTCGCCACCACCGTGGGCGGCGGAAGCGTGTACGGGGAGGCCCACCTCGGCCCGAGCGGCGGGCAGACGTACCTGAAGGTTCAGGACTTCACCGATCTCGGCAACTGGCGCATCAGGGGCAGCATCGAGAAGTACTACCGCGGCGAGTGGGTCCAGGTCGTCGCATGCACGGCCAAGGACACCTACTCGACAACCTGCTACGCGAGCATCCCCGTGGGCACGCTGGTCAGGTCCCATGTGTGGGCGTTCCTCAACAACACCGTCCGCTACCACGGCTACAGCCCCTCGACCCGCGTCTGACGAATGCAGTGCGGCCCCAGCCTCCCGGCGGGGCCGCACACTTCCGCAGTTTTTCTGACCTACTGCCGCAGGTCACGGAAGCCGGTTCGCCAGGACGGGTGGAGGGGGTGCCGGCTCAGGGCGAGCAGCGCGGCGCGGGCCGCGTCGTGGACTGGACGAAGGAGGTCACGGCGTCATCCGCGCGCAGTTCGCCCGCCCGTAGCCGGGCGGCGATGCGGCCATGAGGGGCGTACCAGGTGCCGGGGCCGTACAGGGTGCCGTAGCGCAGCACGACGTGGTCCTTGATCTCGGCGGTCGTGGTCTCCAGCGCGGGGATGCCGCCTATCGTGGTGGCGCACGGCGGGGACGTGTTCAGGTCGAGCGGGGTGGACTCGCCGGCGGGCAGGTCGCCGGGCTCATACGCCCAGGCGATCGACTGGGCGACGAGCCGGTTGACACCGGATTTGTGGGCGGCGTCGACCAGGTTGCGGGTGCCCTCGCGGCGGATCCGGGCGTTGTCGGCCAGGCTGCCGCCGCTGAGCGACCTGGTGGCCTTCCTCCAGTAGGAGCGGGACGAGCGCGCGGCCGATGACGCCGGTCGCTCCGGCGAGGAAGACGCGCACGTCAGCCCCCTGCCGGTATGGGACGGGTGCCGAGACGCAGCAGGATCGTCCCGCTCATCGGCTCGCCGCCCGGGCCGGAGTTCCCACCGGTACGGGGGTGGACGTGAACCGGCGGGCCGAGACGTACAGAGCCAGGAGAGCGAGAGCGACCGCGACGGCCGCCACCACGGCGAGCACGCCCGGGCCACCCGCCACGGCGAAGGCGCCGACGCCCCCGGCCACCGCCTGACCCGCGTAGATCGCCGAGGAGTTCAGCGACATCGCGATGGGACCGGTGGGGCCGGTCGCACCGAGCAGCCGCTGTTGCTGGGCGGGGTTGAACAGCCAGCCGATCAGCGACCAGAGCCCGAGCACCACGCACAGCACCACCACGTGGGTACCGGTGAACCCGAGCGCGGCGAGCACCAGCGTGAAGACCAGCAGACCGGCCATGCCGGCCGCCGAGGCGGCGGGCGTGAACAACGCCGCCGACAATGCGGCGAGAACCCGGCTGACCACCATGACCGGATAGTTGGGGGCGACGGCGGCGAGCAGGTTGGCCGCGACGAAGACCGCCATGGCCACGAACAGCGCGGTACGCCGGTTCCAGTTGCCTGTCAGCACCGCGAGTACGGGAGCGGCCGGCGCGTAGACCGCCGAGAAGATCGTGATCAGTTGGCCGGCCGCGCCGACGCCGACGCCGAGGCTCTGCCCGATCACGGGCAGCACGCCGCTGATCACGAAAGCGTCGGTGCCCAGCGCGAAGGTGCCCAGCGACAGCAGCAGGACCGGCTTGCGGGCCCGCCCTGTCGGCAGTACGGAGTGGAGTTTCATGCTGATGCCGTAGGGGTGACAGGTGTGGGGACCCGGGCGGCGAGGCCGGCGACGGTGACCGTGCGCAGCGAGTCCCGCCAGGCGCGTTCGGCCTCGCCCATCGCGGCGTTGATGAGGCAGGGGCGGACGCACTGTTCGGGTGAGAGAGCGCCGCTGCCGCGCCGGCGGATCTCCGAGCTGGTGAGCCGGGTCCGGGCGCGGCTGGCCGGCGTACGGCTGGAGGCGTGGGACGCCGAGCCCGCGGACGCACCCGGCGAGTCGTGGGCGCCGGCGGGGCGGGTGCTGCTGTGGAGCCCCGGCGGCATCGTGGCGGTCAGCGGCACGGGCTACAGCCCCACCGGGCAGAAACTGCTCCTGGGACCGCCGTGTTTCGCCTACTGGCTGAGCGCCTGCACCGGCCCGGTGCGGAGCGAGCCGACCCCTTGGGATCCTGACGAGGTCGAGGCCGTCGAGGAGAGCTGGCTGCTACGGTTCTGGCCGGCCGCGGACGCCGCGGGGCCCGCCCTTCGGGGGGAGGACGACGACGGATGCAGGGCCAGGATGCGCGAGATCCTGGCGCTCGCCCCCGGGTCGGGGGCGCCGCGGGCGGCGGAGTGGCCGGCGCTGCGTCCGCATCCGCGCCCCGACCCCGCCACGGCTGTCATGCGTTACGACGCGTCGGTTCCGCCGGCCGAGTGGAACGAGCCGAAGGCCGGAGAAGGGCACGCCGACGCCACCGGCCCCGAGCTGGTGCACGAGACGCTGGGCGGCCTGGTGTACGACGTCCTCGGCAAGCTGCCGCAGAACCTGTGGTCCTGGTCGCGGCCCATGCTGGACGACTACGCGAGACGGTTGCGCGTGGACCGGCGCATCGGCCGCGAACTGAACCCCGACGGCGCGCCCACGCTCGTCCTGCCGGCGTCCAGTGTGCGGACGCCGTTCTTCGGCGTCGAGCCGGGTTTCAGCGGGCGGGCCTGGGTGTGGGGAGCCGGTGAAGACGCCTACGCCGACGTGCTGTCGGTCGACCGGGAGACCGTGGCCCGTGACCGGATCCGGCAGAACACCCTGTTCACCGGGATCGTCACCGTCCTGCGCGTGGAGAACGACTTCGTCGAGGTGCGCGCGGCGACGAGGGCGGAGGCCGCGCGAGTGCTCGACGTGGAACGGCTGCGCGGCTGACGTCCCGCGCACCCGGCGGCGAGCTCTTGGGCGCCGGGTGTCACGGCACCGCGAGCGCCCGGAGCACACGGGCCTCTCCCGGACGGTGACCGGTCTCACGGTGCACGGCCAGGGCGAGGTGGCCCTGGCGGACCGCCTCGGCGCGATCACCGGCGGCCAGCGCCGCCTCGGCGAGCACCGTGTACGCGAGCCCCTCCAGCAGGCGGAAGGAGCGTTCGCGGGCGATCAGCAGAGCCTGTCCGGCGAAGCCGGCCGCCTCCGTGCCGGAGTCCGCCGCACCCGCCAGGCCGATGAGCGCGGCCGCCCGGACGGCCAGATGGACGTCGCCGGCCAGGAACAGCGCCTGACGATGGTGCTCGGCGGCCTCGGCCCGGCGGCCCGCGCGCCCGCAGATCGTCCCGAGGCTGTTGCGCGCCATCGCCTCCGACAGGCGGTCGCCCACGTCGCGGCTGACCGCCAGGGCCCGTTCGGCCAGGGACCGCGCGACGTCGTGCTCGCCGAGCTCGCCATGCACCTCGGCCAGGTCGACCAGGCAGGGCAGGAGGACGGCGGACGACCCGGCCGCCTCGGCCCGGGAACGGGCGAGGCGCAGGTGCCGCAACGCCTCGTCGAAGCGGCCGAGCAGGCGGCAGACCTCGCCGAGGTTGCGGGCGATCATGCCGTCGGTGTCGCCGGGACGGAGCCGCAGCGCCCTGGTGAGATGGCGGTGGGCGGACTCCAGGCGCCCCAGCCGGGCGTGGACCGCCCCCAGGTTGACGAGCTTGGGCGCCTGCCAGATCGGCGGGCCCTCGGCCTGGTCGCGAGCGATGCCCTCCCGCAGGCAGCGGGCGGCCTCGTGCAGACGCCCCATCCGCAGGTGGAGGACGGCCAGATTGTTGCGGACGGAGGAGACACCCTCCGTCCAGCCGCCCTGCTCGGCCAGGGCGAGCGCACGGGTGTAGAGCGGCAGCGCCACCGGGTCCTCCTGGAAGGCGTGCGCGTTGGCCAGGGCGAGCGTGGCGGCCGCCCGCCCGGCCAGGTCGCCCTCCTCGAACGCCGCCGCCATCGCCGAGCGCGCGCACGACAACCAGTGCTGCATGGTGCCGGTGTGCCAGAAATGGCTGCGCAGCGCGTCGGTGAGCAGCCATGCCGAGGCCCGGGGGCCCGACCGGGCCGCCTGGTGGACCGCGGCCACGAGGTTGCACTGCTCGGCCGTCAGCCAGGCGGCGGCGGAGGCCGGGTCGTCGAAGGAGCGGACGGCCACGCCCGCGGGCGCCGGGCCGAGCGGCAGCCTGGCGTAGTAGGGGTGGCAGCGGCCGACGGCGGCGCGCGTGTTGAGCAGGTACCAGGTGTGCAGCCGCTGCCTGGCCTCGGCGAGAGCGCCGGAGCTCTCCTCCGCCGCGGCCCGCTCCGAGGAGTACAGCCGCAGCAGGTCGTGGAAGCGGTAGCGGCCGGGCACGTGCTGATCGACCAGGTAGGCGCCGGTCAGCGCGGACAGCTGCCTCCTGGCGACGTCGGCGCCCGAACCGGTGAGCGCGGCGACCGCGTCGAGCGTGAAATCCATCCCCGGCACCAGGCTGAGCAGCCGGAACACCCGGGCCGCCGAAGGGGCCAGCGCCGAGTAGGAGAGCTCGAACGCCGCCTCGACCGCCGTGCCGCCGGTGCCGCCCGTGCCGTCGATCGCCAGCTCTGCCAGGCGGTCGCCGCCGCGCAGGGCCGTCACGTACGCGGCCGCCGTGCCGTAGCCGCCCCGCCGGATGTTGGCCGCCGCGATCCGCAGCGCGAGCGGCAGGTTCGCGCAGAGCCGGGCCAGCTCGGCGAGGACCTCGGGCGGCGTGTGGGCGGCGGCCGCCCCGAGGACTTGCGTCAGCAGGCCGGCGGCGTCGCCGGGGGCGAGCACGTCGAGCCGCGTGATCAGGGCGTCGCCGTGGACGTTGAGCCCCGACAGGTCGTTGCGGCTGGTGACCAGGACGGCGCTGTGGCCGCTGGCCGGGATCAGGGGGAAGACCTGCTCGGGACTGGTGACGTTGTCGAGCACCAGCAGCAGCCGCCGGTCGGCCGTCAGGGACCTGAACAGGGAGACGCGGGCCTCCACGTCGGGCGGGACGGCCCCCGGCCGCACGCCGAGCGCGAGCAGGAAGCTGGTCAGGGCGTCGGCGGCGGTCCTGGCGGCCTCAGGGGAGTAGCCGTGCAGGTTGTAGAAGAGCTGGCCGTCGGTGAAGCGCCGGCGGACCCGGTGGGACCAGTGGACGGCCAGCGCCGTCTTGCCGACGCCCGCCGTGCCGCTGACGACCGCGACCCTGGCCGCCGTGGGGGCCGGGTCGCCGGTGCCGAGATGGGCGGCCAGCTCCCGGAGCTCCCGCTCCCGGCCGGTGAACGTGGCGATGTCGGGCGGGAGCTGGGCGGGAGTGGGCGACCCGGCGGGCAGCGACGGCGGCGGACGCTCCGCTGACCGGCCGCCGCCGGACGTCACGGCCTGATCGGAGGCCACGGCAGGCGCCGGGGGCGCTCCTGGGTCGCGGGGCGCGACGGCCTCGCGGCGCAGCACCCGGGCGTGGGCGTCGTGGAGCTCGGGGCCGGGCTCGACGCCCAGCTCGTCGCGGAGCCGGCCGCGCAGCTCGCCGAACAGCCGCAGCGCCGCGGCCCGCTGACCGGCCCCGGCCAGGGCGCGCAGGACGCGCGCGTTGAGGCCCTCGTGCAGGGGCTCGGCCGCGGCCACCTCCCGCAGCCGCGCCAGCGCCGGCTCGTGCCGCCCGTGGGCCATGGCCAGGTCGGCATAGGCCAGGACGGCGGTCAGCCGCTGCTGGGACACCGCGACCACGACAGGATGGTGGGCGGCCCGCGGGGCGAGACCGGCGAGCACCTGCCCGCGCCACAACAGCAGCGCCCGCTCGTAGGCCCGCTCCGCCTCCTCCGGCGCGCCCGCCGCCAGGTGGGCGGCGGCGCCCGCCACCGTGCCGGTGAAGGCGAGGAGATCGCTCTCGTCGCCCGCCAGCCCCAGACGGTAGCCCTCGCCGGCACGGCCGATCAGCCCGGCGCCCGCGCCGGCCCGGACCCCGGCGAGGAAGCCGCGCAGCCGCGACACGTGGGTGTGGACCAGATTGTGGTAGCTGGCGGGGATCTCCTCGCCCCACAGGAACTCCACGATGTCGGCCATCGTGACGACGTGGCCGGCGCGCAGCGCCAGCAGGCCGAGGAGCCGGCGCTGCATGGGCGGCCGCAGGTCGGCGGCGCACCCGCGCACGCGCAGCGTCAGCGGCCCGAGCAGGCCGACCCGCAGCGCCGGTTCGGGGTCGGCGACGGGCAGGCCGGCGGCCTCCGCCACCAGACGGACCGACCGGGCGCGCGGATCGCGCAGCAGGCCCCGCTCGATGTCGCGCAGCGTGCGCACGCTGACGCCGGCGCGGCCGGCCAGATCCTGCTGGGTGACGCCCTCCCGTTTGCGGTAGGCGAGCAGGCTCTCCGCCAACTTCATGCCGACACGCTACTGCCCCGCGCCGACAGGATCTCCTGACCTCCTTCCGGTACGGTGCCGGTGCCCGCCGTCCCCGCAGGTCATCCGGAGGGTGGGGGCTCCAGGTGGCGTCCAGCGCCCGGCAAACCGGCTCTCCTACGCTCGGCGTGTCGATCGCAGGGGGGATGATGTTCCGGTCCGTGGTGGCGTTCGCCGCGAACGGGGTCAGCTCGTACGGGGTGAGCGCGGTGAGCGGCATCTTCGCCGACCGCTCGTACCTGGGGCTGCCCGCCTTCTCCTTCACCGTCTGCGCCGAGGCCGGCGGCCGGCTGCGGACGGACCTCGGCCTGTGCATGCAGGTGGAGCACGGCCCCGAGGCCATGGACCGGGCGGACCTGGTCATCGTGCTGCCGGCCGGCTCCGGCACCATGAAACTGGGCGAACCGGTCTCCCGGGCCCTCGTCGCCGCCTACCGTCGCGGCGCCGTCGTCGCCGCCTACTGCAGCGGGACGATCCTGCTGGCCGGCACCGGCCTGCTGGACGGACGGCGCGCCACCACCAACTGGCGCCTGACCGGCCTGCTGGCCGACGGCTACCCCAAGGTCACGGTGGACCCCGACGTCCTGTACGTCGACGAGGGACGGGTGGTGACCGGCGCGGGCGTGGCCGCCGGCGTCGACATGTGCCTGCACCTGCTGCGCCGGGAGTACGGCACCGCCGTCTCCAACGCGGTGGCGAGGGAGTCGATGGTGGCGCCGCGCGGCGAGCGCGGCCAGGTTCGGTACGTCCCGGCGCCCTCCGGGGACGCCGGGCACGCCGGGCACGGGGACGCGGGCGGCGACGGCCGCCTGGCCGAGGTGCTCGCCATGACGCCGGACCGGCTGCGGGACGTCCTGACCGTGGACGACCTGGCCAGGAACGCGCTGATGAGCCCGCGCACCTTCGCCCGCCGCTTCCGCGAGGCCACCGGCACCACGCCCCACGCCTGGCTGACCGACCAGCGGCTCGACCGGGCCGAGGAGCTTCTGGAGACCACCGCCCTGCCCATCCTGGAGATCGCCAGGCTCGTGGGCTTCAGCTCGGACGCCGTGCTGCGTGACCACTTCGTCAGGCGGCACGGCATCTCGCCCCGCCGTTACCGGCGCACCTTCAGGGAGCGGGCCGAGGCCGTCCGGGCGCGGCAGACGTCCGGACGGCCAGGGCCCTTCCCCGAGCCCGTCAGTTCTCCTGACCCCAGTCGATCCCGGCAGAGTAGAACGACGTGCCGAAACCGGCTCCGGCCGACGGCGTGCACCCCATCCCCTGGGCGGTGAGCGAGCCGGTCCTGCGGCAGTAGTCGGCCCTGCCGTCGCCGTTCACGTCCGCCCAGGACCGGCTGGCGGCGTAGCCCCAGTCCAGGTTCGCGGAGACGATGTCGGGGCCGAAGCCCGTGCCGGTCGAGGGCATGCAGCCGACGCGGGCGTCGGTGTGGTTCTGCGTGCCCAGGACGCGGCAGTAGTCGGCCTTGCCGTCGCCGTTGACGTCCGCCCAGGCCCGGCCCGTCTCCTGGCCCCAGTCGAGCGGCTGGGAGAGGAACGACGTGCCGAAACGGTCGCCGGTCGAGGGCGTGCAGGCCATCGCCTGGCTCGTGGGGGCGCCCACGCCGCGGCAGTAATCGGCCCTGCCGTCGCCGTTGACGTCGGTCCACGCCCGGTTGCCGGTGTAGCCCCAGTCCAGGTTCGCCGAGACGATGTCGGGGCCGAAGGCCGTCCCGGTGGACGGCGTGCAGGACACGTGGGCGTCGGTGTGGTTCTGTGTGCCGACGACGCGGCAGTAGTCGGCCTTGCCGTCGCCGTTGACGTCCGCCCAGGCCCGGCCCGTCTCCTGGCCCCAGTCCAGCGGCCGGGACAGGAACAGGGTGCCGAACCCGCTTCTGGAGAACGGCGTGCAGGCCACCCGCTGGGCGTCCGCGCCGCCCACCCGCCGGCAGTAGTCGACCTTGCCGTCACCGTTGGCGTCCACCCACGCGCGGTCGGCGGCGTAGCCCCAGTCGGTGTTGCCGGAGTTGACCTCAGGGCCGAAGTCGGTGCCGTTCGAGAGCGTGCAGCTCAGGTACGCGTCGGTGTGGTTCCGCGTGCCGCGGACGCGGCAGAAGTCCGACTTGCCGTCGCCGTCGGCGTCCACCCACGCCCTGCCGGTGTCCTGCCCCCAGTCGAGCGGGCCGGAGGTGACCGTGATCCCGAACCCCGTACCCGTGGACAGCGTGCACGCCAGACGGCCGTCGCCGGCACGGCGGCAGTGGTCCGCCCTGCCGTCCCCGTTGAAGTCCACGCGCCCGGCGACGCCGGGGACGGACGCGCCCGGGTTCGACACCACGCCCTGGAACAGCTGGACCTCGTCGATGTCGCCCTTGACGAAGGCCGCCGCGTAGTTGCGCCCGATCCGCAGCGGCGCCCGGGAGCGCCACGGCTGCCAGGCCGCGCTCATCGGCGTGGTGACCTTCAGCGTGCCGTCCACGTAGAGCCGCAGGTGGCGCTGCTGGGCGTCGAAGACGCCGACCAGGTTGTGGTACTCGCCCGGCGTCACCACCGAGGTGATCGCGAACGTGCCGCCGGACCAGTCGGTGGCGGAGGCGGGGAGCGCGAACACCCATTTGCCGCCGTTGATCGGGTCGTAGTACAGGTGGAAGCCCCCGGCGACGAACGTCTGCGCCCGCCCGAGGTCTGCGTGGCGCACCCACGCCGACACGGTGAACGACTGGTCGATGCCGACCACCGCGTCGGCCGGCGCCACGTAGTCGTCCACGCCGTCCAGCCGCAGGCCGGTGCCCGCGTAGCCGGCGCCGCTCTCCGGGATCTGCGCGCCGCCGTAGAAGGTCAGGTCGCGGTACATGCCGGAGGAGTCGTACGCCGGTCCAGGGCCGACCTCGTCGAAGTGCCACTCGGCGACCTTGGCGTTGATCTTCGGGTCGGCCAGCGCCGCCGCCTCGGTGTCGGCGACCACCCTGTTCCACGCCTGGACCTCGGCCACGGCGCCGTCGAACGACCCGCCGCCGACCTGGAAGTCGCCGGAGGCGTCCCAGGAGCCCGAGGCGGTCGCCGAGCCCTCCAGGGCGCCGTTCACGTAGAGGTGCACCTTCTTGGTCGCGGCGTCGTGGACGCCGGTGAGGTGGGTCCACACGCCGGCCCGCGGGACCGTGGCCGACCTGGCCGTCGCCGCGGCCGCGCCCGCCGCGTCCCGCGAGGTGACGGTCATCGCCCAGCGGTCCGCACCGGCGTCGTAGGACAGGGAGAAGGCGCGGTTGGCGCCGCCGGGCTGCGCGACCACGTCGCCGTCGGCCCCCTTGCGGGCGAGCTTCACCCACGCCGACACCGCGAAGCTCGTGCCGGTGTCCATGAAGTCGGGCCGCGCGGCGCGGTCGTCGGCGCTGTCCAGGCGCAGCGCGCCGCGCGACCTGCCGTCGGGGCCCGGCAGCAGCCGGCCCGGCTCGCCGAAGGACGCGCCGCCCCCCAGCGTGAGGTCGCGCCCGTTCCCGGTGTCGTCGGACGCCGTGGCCGTCCCCTCGGGCTCGTCGAGCTTCCACCTGGCCAGCGCGGGCGCGGGTGAGCCCACGATGAACTGGTAGGTCCGGCGCGGCGACTGGTTCCCCGCGCGGTCCACCGCGATCACGGACAGGGTGTGGCCGCCGCCTTCGGCAGGCGTCCAGCTCACCGTGACCGGCGCGCCGGGCCTGGCGGGCGTGGCGGACTCGGCCGGCGGGTCGGAGAGGCCCCATTTGAACATCGCCACGTCCGGCGAGCTCGCGAAGGTGAACGTGCCGGTCTGTCCCACGCCGCCCGAGACCGTGTCGCCCTCCTGGTAGACGTCGCCGGTCACCCGCGCCGCGTCCGGCCTGACGGTGTCGGTGACGAACTCGCACCTGACGGACTCAGCGCCGGTGGCGTGCGCGTCCGACGCGGTCGCCCAGAAGCTGTAGGTGGCGTTCTCCGCGATGCCGGAGGACGGCGTGACCACCGCGGTCGCGCCCGACGGCACGCCGTGCTGATCCAGCGGCCCCTGCCGGGGCGACCACTCGGCGGGAGTGCCGTCGTCGTGGATGAGCTGCCAGTAGAAGGAGGTCTTCAGGCCCTCGCCGTCCCCGTCGGACACGCGGGCCCGCCAGGTCGGGGTGAGCGTGCTGACGTACGGCCGCGAGGCGCCCGTCGCGCACGCCTTGCCGTCCACCGTCAGGTCGGCGGGCGCGGCCGGGACGATGTTGGTGCTGACGATCAGCCGGGCCGTGGTCGCGTCGAACTTCTTCCAGCCCGCCGACGTGCCCTCGTCGGCGGCCCGCAACCCGAAGGTGAGCCAGCCCGCGTGCTGGCGGTCCGACACCGCCCACGAGGGCAGCGCGAACTCGGTGAACGTCCTGGCGTAGTGGCAGCTGTTGTTCGCCACGCCGACGACCTCCGTCCCGCTCCACTTCCACGCGTCCAGGTCCCACGTCGTGCCGGGGCTCAGCGTCGTCGGGACGGTGTGCAGCCACGTCGTGCTGTCGGCGCACGAGGCCGAGCTCAGCAGGTCGATGGTGAACCGGGCGCCGTCGAGGATCTGCCTGCCCTGGAAGGGCGCGGCGGAGAACTGGAACATGGACCGGTAGCGGGAGTAGGCGGCGCCGTCGTTGCCGTCCGGGTAGTAGCCGACCTTGGCGCACTCGGTCTCCCAGCCGCCTGAGCAGTTGCTGCGGTCGTAGCTCCAGTACGACGTGCCCTTCGCCGCTTCGTTGATCATCGTCCAGTACGTGTAGCCGATGGTCGGGTCGACGTACAGCGGGAAGGCGGCGGCCGGGTCGGCGAGCAGGCGCGGGTCCGGCTTCAGGACCAGCCGCCCTTGCCGCACGCTCAGCCCGACGGCCGCGGTCCTGGCGTCCTCCGCGGGGGCGGCGGCGGAGGAGCCGCGTCCCGAGGAGTCCCACATCGCCGGGGCGTCGGCGGAGAACAGCGCGCGACCCGACCTGTCCACGGCGCGCGGCCCGTCCCAGGTCAGGCCCGACAGCGTGGTGGTCAGCGAGACCTCGCGCAGCGCCGGGTCGCGCGCCGCCTCGCGGGTCCTCACCACCAGCACGAAGGAGAAGCCGGTGCCCAGCGCCGTGGCCACCAGGTCGAGCCCCGGCCGCACGTCGCGATAGGTCGCCCGCGCGCCGTCCACCTCGGGCGCCGGCAGCGGCTCCGGCCAGGAGAGGGTCAGCTCGCCGCCGTCGCGCCCGGCCCGCACCAGCGGGCCGGGCCCGCCGCCCGAGAAGCGCACGTCCGCGGTGGTGGCCCTCGCCGCCAGCGTCCCGTCCGCACCCCGTGTCAACGTGGTGTCCGGCTTCGTCCAGCTTCCGTCGGCGTGCCGCACCCGCTGAGGGGAGGCGTACTGCTCGACGGTGCCGGTCCCGTCGGGGTTGGCGAAGACCTGCGTGGTGGGGGTGCGCTCGCTCTCGACCTCGACCCGGTCGTCGCACGCCCTGGCCATCGCCAGCGCGTCGGCGGCCTTCGCCGCCGACGCCGCGCAGACCGGTTCCTGGGACGGTGGCCGCGCGACGGCGGGTCCGGCGACCATCACCGTGCCCACCGCCGTGCTGGTCACCGTGGCCATCACCAGCGCCACGGCGGCGGCGCGGGCCTTGAGGCGCCGGCGCGGACTGCGTAACAGGGCTGACATTCATCCCCCATCAGTGGCGAAACGTTAGACGTGGCACGCTAACCACCGATCAGCCCAATCAGCCGACTTTGGCTCTCATCACGCGAAAAATGGCGCTCATTAGGCGTTTTTAAATGGTCGAGGGCTCTTGGCGGAAAAGAGCGCTTTTTCGGCAATAAATCTGCTTTTTGTGCTCAATCTCCGGCCGCATGATCGGGAGCATCCCTGCCCGTTCCGCCATGACAAGGATGTGCTCGATGAGACGAAGCCGAAGGTGGGCGTCCGCGGTGTCGGCGACGGCGTTGGCCGCCTCCCTGACGACCGCCGTGATGCTGGACGCCGGAGGCCCGGTGTCGGCCGCCGCGAAACCGCCGGGGGAGCGGGTGGTGGCGGTGCGCCGGCTCGAACCGCCGCCGAAACGCGCTGCGCCGGCGCTGCGGCCCTGGAAGGCAGCGGCGCCCGCGTGGCCGGGCCGGGGCTCGGCCGACGTCACGTTGCCCGCGGCGCCGCCCGCGGCCTCCGCGGCGGAGCGCGTCCCGGCCGGGCAGGCGGTGCGGGCCGGCGACCTTCCGGTGTGGGTCGCGACGGCGGGCGTCGCCGGAGCAGGCCCGTCCGAGGTCCGGGTGGAGACCGTGGAGCGGGGGGCCTTCGAACCGGCGTCCGGCCGGGGAGCACCGGGACGGCAGGCGCTGCTGCTGCGCGTCTCCCGCACCGACGGGAACGCCGCGGCCGCCCCCGTGCGGCTCACCGTGGACTACCGCCGGTTCGCCGCGGCGTTCGGCGGAGACTGGGCCTCGCGACTGCGGTTGTGGAACGTCCCCGGGTGCGCGGACGCGGCCTCGTGCCGGCCCGCCGAGCTGCCCTCGGCCGTCGACGCCCGCAAGGGCACGGTCACGGCCCAGGTGGACACAGGCTCACTGGTCGCGCTGGCCGCCTCCGCCTCCGGAGCCACCGGCGACTACGCCGCCACCTCGCTGTCGCCGTCGGCGACCTGGAACACCGGCGGCAACAGCGGCGACTTCACCTGGTCGTACCCGCTGCGGGTGCCTCCGGGGCTCGGCGGGCCGGAGCCGCGGGTCTCGCTGTCGTACTCGTCGGCCCGCGTGGACGGCCGCATGGCCGCGGCCAACAGCCAGCCCTCCTGGATCGGCGAGGGCTTCGAGTGGCATCCGGGGTTCGTCGAACGCCGGTACGGCCTGTGCTCCAGGAACATGGGCGACGGCGCGAACAACCAGGAGAAGACCGGCGATCTGTGCTGGATCACCGACAACGCGACGCTGTCGCTGCCCGGCCACTCCGGCGAACTGATCAGGAACGGCGACCGGTGGCACCTGCGCGACGACGACGGCATGAAGGTCGAGCGCAGGACCGGCGCGTCCAACGGCGACGACGACGGCGAGTGGTGGGTCGCCACCGCGACCGACGGCACGCAGTACTGGTTCGGCGGGCGCGCGGGCGCGCAGTCGACGCTCAGCGTGCCGGTCTTCGGCAACCACCAGGGCGAACCCTGCCACCAGAACACCTTCGCCGCGTCGAGCTGCCGCCAGGCCTACCGCTGGCAGCTCGATCACGTGGTGGACACGCACGGCAACACGATGCGCATCTCCTACGCCAAGGAGACCAACCGGTACGGACGCAACCTGAACCCGGCGGACGCGGCCGACTACGACCGGGCGGGCCACCCGGAGACGATCGAGTACGGCACACGCGGCCTCGACGACGCCGCGCCGATGCGCGTGCTGTTCACCACCGCCGATCGCTGCCTGTCCGACTGCGGGGTGAAGGACGCGGCGCACTGGCCCGACGTCCCCTTCGACCAGGAGTGCGCGGCAGCGCCGTGCAGGCCGCAGCAGGTGTCGCCGACGTTCTGGACGACCAGGCGGCTGGCGTCGGTGACCACCCAGGTGCGGGACGCCGCCGGGAGCGACTGGCGCCCGGTCGAGTCGTGGGGCTTCGGCCACGCCTTCCCCGATCCGGACGACCGGGGCGCCGGCAACACGGTGACCCCCGTGCTGTGGCTGGCCGGGATCTCCCACACCGGCCGCGCGAGCACCGAGCCGGGCTCGCAGGCGAACCTGCCCGACGTGCTGTTCACCGGCAAGCTGCTGGCCAACCGGGTGGACACCGCCGGCGACCAGTTCCCGGCCATGAACCGCTACCGGATCGGCGCGATCAGCACCGAAACGGGCGCCAGGATCGAGGTCGTCTACGGGCCGCCGGACTGCGTCGCGGGCGCCAGGATGCCCGCGCCGGACCACCTGCACGACCACGGCCTGCGCTGCTACCCGGTCAAGTGGACCCCATCAGGCCGCACCGCCCCGATCGACGACTTCTTCCACAAGTACGTGGTGACGCGGGTGTCGCAGGCCGAGGCGATCGGCTCGTCGCCACGGGTGATCACCGGCTACGCCTACGGCGGCGCCCCCGCATGGCACTACACCGACGAGGACGGCCTGCTCCAGGAGGAGGACAGGACCTGGTCGGTGTGGCGCGGCTACGACACGGTCACCACGACCACCGGTGAGGGCGGCGCGCGCACCCAGGTCGAGACCCGCTACTTCCGCGGGATGAACGGGGACCGGCTGCCGTCGGGCACCCGCTCGGTGCAGCTGCCCGCCGCGGGCGGCGCGCCCGCCGTCGCCGACGAGGACGCGTTCGCCGGCCTGGTACGCGAGGTCGTCACCCGCGACGTGGGCGACGGCGCCGAGGTCAGCGCGACGGTGAACCAGCCGTGGCAGTCGGAGCCGACCGCCACCCGGACCATCGGCGGATCCAGCGTGCACGCCCGGTTCGTCGGGACGGCCGTCACCCGCACCCGCACCGCCCGCGACGGCGGACGGGCGCCCCGCACCACCACCGCGACCACGGAGTTCGACGCCTACGGCATGCCCACCTGGGCCGAGGACCAGGGGGACGACGCGGTCGACGGCGACGAGAGATGCACCGCCACCGAGTACATCCGCAGGACCGACCTCTGGCTGGTCGACCGGGTCTCGCGGGTGCGCCGGTTCGCGATGGGCTGCGCGGCGGCCAAGGCCAAGGCGGCGGCGGGCACGCTGACCGAGGCCGACCTGATCGGCGACGAGCGCACCGCCTACGACGGCGCCCCGGCCTGGGACGGCGCGCCGGCCCCCACCAAGGGGGAGGCCACCCTGGTCGAGACCGTCAAGGAGATCAAGAACGGCACGCCCTCGTACGTGGCCGAGCGGAAGCGGACCTACGACGCCTACGGACGCGTGCTGACCGAGACCGACGCCCGCGGCGCCACGACCGAGACCAGGTACACGCCCGTGACGGGCGGCCCGGTCACCAGGACGGTGACGACCGGACCGCTGGGCTGGCAGACCACCACCGACCTCGACCCGGCGCTCGGCCTGCCGGTCACCACCACCGACCCCAACGGCCGGGTCACCGACCTGGCCTACGACGGGCTGGGACGGCTGACGGCGGCGTGGCTGCCGGGCAACGACAAGGCCGGCCACCGGGACCGGCCCACGATCAGCCACGACTACCGGGTCCGCGCCGACGGGCCGGTCGTGGTGACCAGCCGGCGGCTCAACCAGGCGGGCACGTACGTGACGACCTACGCCTACTACGACAACCTGCTGCGTCCCCGGCAGACCCAGAGCGCCGACGGCGCGGGCGCGGCCGACCGCGTCGTGGTGACCGACACGTTCTACGACGCCGCCGGCCGGGCCTACAAGACCCACAACCCCTACCTGGCGGGCGCGGTGCCGGGGACGGCTCTCGTCGTGCCCGCCGAGGACGTCCCCTCGGCGGAGGTCACCCTGTTCGACGGCGCCGGCCGCAGGAGCGCCGAGGTGCATATGGTCGACGAGTCGCCGGCCAGCCCGAGCGGCCTCGACGAGCGCTGGCGGACGACCTACTCCTACGGCGGCGACCGGGAGGACGTCATCCCGCCCGCGGGCGGCACCGTCACCTCGACGGTGCAGGACGCCGCCGGGCGCGTGGTGGAGATGCGCCAGTACCGCACCGGGCACGCGGCCGGTTCGGCCTCCGGGTTCGTGCGCACGTCGTACGACTTCGACCGCAAGGGGAAGCTCGCCAAGGTGACCGACGCGGTGGGCAACACCTGGCTCTACACCCACGACCTGCGCGGCCGGCTGGTGCGCAGCACCGACCCCGACGTCGGCACGCTCACCCGCACCTACGACGACGCCGGCGACCTGCTCACCACCACCGACAACGCCGGGTCCGTCGTCGCCTACACCTACGACGCGACCGGCCGCAGGACGACCGTGCGCGACGACTCGGCCACCGGCCCCAAACGCGCCGAGTGGGTGTACGACACCCTCGCCAAGGGGCAGCTCACGAAGAGCGTCAGGTACGACGGCCCCGACGAGTACGTCAAGACCATCGGCGGCTACACCGTCGGGTACCAGCCGACGCAGGTGACGTACACGATCCCGGCCGCGCAGGGCGGGGTGAACGGCGCCTACACCTACGTCCACACCTACCACCCCGACGGCTCGCCCAGGACGACCCGGCTGCCCGCCGCGGGCCAGCTGCCCCAGGAGGAGCTGAGCCACGGCTACGACGCCCTGGGGCTGCCCGACACCCTGGGCACGACCAGCACGTCCGGCGGCACGTACGTGACCGGGACGGACTACACCAGCTTCGCGGAGGTCGCCAAGATCAAGCTGAAGAACAACGCGGGCCGGACGGCCGACATCAGCCGCGTCTACGAGACCGACACCCGGCGCCTGGAGACGATCACCACCGTACGGGAGGCCGCACCGGCGGCCGTCAGCCAGCTGAGCCTGGCCTACGACGCGGCCGGGAACGTCACCCGGCTGTCCGACCTGACCAGCGGCGACCACCAGTGCTTCGCCACCGACTTCCTGCGCAGGCTGACCGAGGCGTGGACGCAGACCTCCCCGGCCTGCCCGGCCGCCCCCTCGGCGGCGGCGGTCGGCGGGACGGGCGCGTACTGGCACTCCTACAACTACGACGACATCGGCAACCGGGTGCGGATGGTCAGGCACGGCGCCGCCTCGGGCGACTCGGTCACCACCTACACCGTCCCCGGCGGTGCCCACCAGCTCAGCGCGTCCTCGACCACCGACGGCACGGGCACGCGGACGACGTCCCAGACCTACGACGCCGCGGGCAACATGAGGACCAGGGCGACGGCGTCCGGAACCCAGACGCTGACCTGGGACAGAGAGGGCCACCTGACCGCGGTCCAGGACGCCGCCGGCACGACCGGCTACGTCTACGACGCCGACGGCGAGCGGCTGATCCGCAAGGACCCGGGCGGCACGACGCTGTACCTGCCCGGCCAGCAGATCCGGTACGCAGCCGGAGCCAGGACCGGCACCCGCTACTACAGCCACGGCGGGCAGGTCGTCGCCGTCCGCTCCGGCGGCACGGCGGCGGGCGTGAGCTGGCTCAGCGGCGACCACCACGGCACCACCGGCGCCGCGATCGCCAACACCGACACCCAGGCCGTCGCCACCCGCCGCCACACGCCCTTCGGCGAGCCCCGCGACGGCGGCGCCGGCGCCTGGCCCGCCTCCATGGACCGCGGTTTCGTCGGCGGGACCACCGACGGCACCGGCCTGACCCACCTGGGCGCCCGCGAGTACGACCCGGGCACGGGCCGGTTCGTCTCGGTCGACCCGCTCGTGGACGTCCAGGACTCCCAGCAGGTCAACGGCTACACCTACGCCAACAACAACCCGCTGGCGCTCAGCGACCCCGACGGGCGGATACCCCGCTCCTGCCCCGACGGGGTGTGCAACGACGGGAAGGGCGGCGGCGCCCACCAGAACCGGGAGAACAACCCGGCCGACTCCTACAACCCGCCGGTCGGCCGGGGCGTCAGGGGCGGCCCGTGCGGCGCCCGCCCGTGCGCGCCCGCCGACGGCCAGACGGCGACCCGCCCGCGTGGTGACAACCTGCTGCCCAAGGGCGGCCCGTGCGGGGCGCGCCCGTGCCGCGAGTACGAGCAGGCGCCCTTCGTGTGGCATCCGAAGAAGTACCACAAGACGGTGGAGTCGTCGGGGTTCTGTGACGGCTTGTTCAACTGCGCCTGGGAGGTCGGCTGGCGCGGGGCCGCGGCCACGAACCCCCTCACCCTGGTCGGGCAGGCCACGGCAGACCTGACCGGGACGAGCCTCACCCCCGACTACGTGACGGTGGACGGGAACTTCCCCTTGGTCCCGTCGCTCGTCGGGTACGGGCTGACCGGCGGGATCACGATCAGCAAGTACGGCCAGGTGACCGTCAACGCGCCGCTCGGCTCGGGGGGCGTCTCGGCGCCCGGCGGGAGCGCCCGCATGGGATGGACGAACGTCGCCGACGACAGGGCGGCGGTCAACGGGTTCCTCCAGGGGGCCGCGGTGGGCCTGGGCGGCAGCGTGCCGTACATGCCTCCCCTCGCGCTCGCAGGAGGGATGGTGATCTCCATGTCCAGCCCCGACCAGATGGCCTTCGAACTCGGCGCCGCGGTGCCGAGGGGCAGCGGCGTCGGCCTGGCGTCGACGTACGGCATCGTGGTGTGGCCCGGCTGGTGACCACACCGAGGTGAAGGGCCTCCCCGTCCTTCCAGGGCCTCCCCGTCCTGGCAGGTTCGGGGAGGCCCTGCGGTTGCCCGCCCCTGACCGGCTCCGGACCGTCGGCCCGCTGACGTCGTCTACCCGCCCAGGAGGAGGGTCACGACGACGCCGGCGACGAAGAAGAACGCTCCGCTGACGATGTTCAGCCACATGCCTTGCTTGAACGATTTCCTGCCGCTCTCCTCCAGTCGTGCCGCCAGCCGCGCATCGAGCATCTTCTCGACGGCAGCCTGAGCGTCCTTGTGCATCGAGGCGATGCTCTCGGCGTGTCGGGCCTCGGCTTGCAGCTCACGGACTGTCGCGGTGCGTGCCTCCATCTCCGCCGAGAGTTCGGCGAGCAACGCCGTCGAGCGCTTGAGGAGATCAGCCAACTCGTCGGCCCGCTCCTCGATGCCGGGAGCGCTCTGTGCTGGGGACTCCTCCGCGCTGCCAGGCCGTCTGAGTCTGCTCTGCACCTTTTCCAAGGCGCCTGATCCCAGCCCGCTGAGCACGGCGCCGACGATGGTCGAGATGAGAAGGGGGTCCACGTCCACGCGGGCAGGTTAGGAGCGGCGACCCGACATGCGCGCCACAACGAACAAGCGGTGATCGGATCGATACATGCAGCCACGTCACGGCGCACCATGAGCTCACCCGTCGACGAAGTGAGCCCCGCACCACCTCCGGGCCGCCCGCTTGCCCGGCCCCCCTCCCAGCCCACCTGCGGTGACAACGGCCCTGCCGGCCGTGCAGTGGGCGGTCCCACCGGAGCTCACCGAAGCCGCCCGCGCGGACCGGACGATTACTTAGAGTACGGACATGGATCCCGTGAGCGTTGTGGGGGTGTTGACGGGAGTGGCCGCGGCCGTCATCGCAGCCCTGCAGTTGCACCGGACTCCCCGCCGGAGGAACGCGGTGCCCGTCGTCCCGCCGTCGCTCGTCGTGCCCGCGGTCGAGGGACAGCCGGGAGCGCTCGTCGTCCCGGTCCTCCGTGCACCGGTGGGGCGGCTTCCTCAGGTGCACGGCAGGCAGGGCCTGCTGCTGGACCTGGAGCAGCGCCTGACCGAGCCGGACGGAAACTTCCATGTGCTGGGCGGTCTCGGGGGAGTCGGCAAGACCACGGTCGCGCTGGCGCTGGCCGAGCGGGCTCAGAATGCGGGGCGGCCCGTCTGGTGGATCGCCGCCACGGACGTGCAGGCCGTGACGTCCTGCCTGCTGGCGCTGGCCGCCGAGCTGGGCGCGTCGGCGACCGAGATCGAGGAGGCGCGAACCGGACGGCGCGATGCCGCCGACGTCCTCTGGGGGCGGCTGGAGGAGCGGACCGGCTGGCTCCTCGTCCTCGACAACGCCGACGACCCGGCGACGCTGGAAGTGGCGGGGGCGCCGGTGCGCGACGCGACCGGCTGGCTGCGGCCCACCACGTCCGGGCTCCTCGTCGTGACCAGCCGCACCGTCGAGCAACGCGTCTGGGGCCGGTACGGCCGGGTCCACCACCTGTCGTGCCTGTCCGAGGACGACGGGGCACGCGCACTGCTGGACCTCGCCGGGCACGCCGGCAGTCCGGAGCAGGCCCGCACGGTGTCCAGACGGCTGGGTGGGCTGCCGCTGGCGCTGTCCCACGCAGGCAACCACATCGCTTCTCCCTTCAGCACCGAGCAGACCTTCCCCGACTATCTGCTTGCCCTGGACGACCGCTTCCCCAGGCTCCTCGGCAGCAGCGGCGCGGCACCATCGATCGCCACCACCTGGGAGATCTCCCTCGACGCCCTCGCTGAGCGCGGGTGCGCGCAGGCCCGGCCGCTGTTGCGGGTGCTCGCCTGCCTCGCACCCGCCGTGGAGATCGACGCCGCGCTGCTGGACGACACCATGCTGGGCGAGATCTGCGGCGGGGAGCACCAGGTGCGCCCGGGGCTGGAGGCGCTGAGCTCCATGGGCCTGATCGAAGTCCGCGGGCCCACCCGTACGGCGCGTTCGGCGCTGGTCGTTCATCCCCTGGTCGCCGAGGCGAGCCGGACGCACGTCACATCGGTGATCACCACCGTCGCGATCGCCCTCATGCGTGGCGCGGTGGACGGCAGACGGCATGACACGCCGTCCGACTGGCCCGTCTGGCAGCAGCTGATGCCTCACCTGCGTGCCCTGCTGTCCCTGGCCCCCGCCGTCCTGGAAGAGCGCGCCCTGGGGGAGCTGGCGGGGGTGGTGAGCCGAGGGGGCGGCGCGTTGCGGGCAAGCGGCTACTACGCCGCCGCCGCGGAACTTGCGACGCTCTCGCTACGCCAGGCCGACGTCCTGGGGGCGGATCACCCGCGGGTTCTGGCCCTGCGCCATCAGCGCGGTGGCGCGTGGGCGTCCATGGTGCACGCCGTCGAGGCGGAGGCGGAGCTGGCCGACGTCCTGCGGGCCCGGTCCGCCGTCCTGGGCGAGGAACATCCCGACACGCTGGCGAGCCGGCACGAGTTCGGTTTCGCCCTGTTCGAGCAGGGCCGCTACGTCGAGGCTCATCGTTGTTACGAACAGACGCTGTCCGTCAGGGCGCGGGTCCTGGGTGCCGACCATCCGGACACCCTCGCCACCTGGCACGAGATCGGCCGTGTCCTGTCCATCCGCGGCCTCCTCGACGAGGCGGAGGCGGTGTGCCGGAGCGTGGTGGAGGCGCGCGCCCAGGTTCTCGGCCCCGAGCATCCCGACACGCTGGCCAGCCGCTTCTACCACGTGCGCGCCATCGGCGATCTCGGCGACTACGCGATGGCGGAGAAGGGCTACGCCGAACTTGTCGCCGCCCGTGCCCGCGTGATCGGCCCGGATCACCATCTCACCCTGCGTACGCGGTTCAACATGCTGATGAACGTGGCTCTTCAGGGGCATACGGCCGAGGCGGCGACGGGCATGGCCGACCTGGCGGCGCACCAGAGCCGGGTCCTCGGCCCCGGGCATCCCGATATCCTGCTCACCAGGTCGAACAGGGGCTGGATGCTTCGTGACCTCGGCCGGCATGCCGAGGCCGAACACGAACTGGGCACGCTCGTGGCATCGGCCCGGCGGGTGTGGGGCGATGACCACATCTACACCTTGGACATACGTTACGAACTCGCGCGGACGTGGCGGGTCGCCGGCGCCCCCGATCGAGCCGAGCGCGAGCTGCGCGACGTCCTGCGACGGCAGGTCCGGGTGCTGGGCCCGGCGCACCTCCAGACGATCGCGACCCGTTACGAGATCGCCCGCGTCCTGGAGGAGCGCAACCTTCAGGAGCAGGCGTGCCGCGAATACCGCGCGGTGATCGAGCTGTACCGGGGCACCTGCGGGCCCGACCATCCGCAGACGAAACGTGTGGAGGAACGACACAGATGTGCGTCCCTGCAAGCCCCGTAGACGATGGCCACTTCGAACCGCCCAAATCCGGGACGAACGGCACCCACTGCCACCAAGGTGGCTGAGGGCTCCCAGGCGTCTTCGCCGCAATCACTCGTGGGCGGGCCATTCCTCGGCCAGGAGCGCGTACGAGAGACCGTCGATCCATCCCTTGGTGCGGTGGAGCGAGTCTCTCACCGTGTGCTGTTCACGGCGCATCCCGACCCGCTCCATCAGCCGCCACGAGGCTTCGTTGTCGTAGAAGCAGTCCGCGTGCAGGCGGCGCAGGCCGAGCCTCCTGAAGGAGATGTCGATGAGGGCGCGTACCGCTTCGGTGGCGTAGCCCTTGCCGCCGTAGGCGGGATCGAGCGTCCACCCGAGCTCTCCTTGGACGCCTTTCGCCTGGTCGGCGACTTCTTCCTGGGCCCAACCGTCCTGGATCCTCAGCGTCAGGTCGCCGATCACCCGGCCGTCCAGTTCGATGAGGAGCAGGTCTGCGAGCCGCTCCTCGCTGAGGAAACGCTCACGGTAGTCGTCGTAGGTCTGTGTGGCGGCCGCGATCCATTCGTGAGTCTCCGGCAGTTGCCGGAAGGCCCAGGTCGCGTCCAGGTCGTCGGGGGCAGCCCGGCGCAACAGCAGCCGCTCAGTGGAAATCGGCCAGTCCAGCGTGTCAAGAGGGTGACTCATGGGCCTTCATGGTGACAGCGGGCTGTGGTGACACACAAACGGATTTCCTGCGGACGACGTCGGTAGAAGACCTCGGGATCACCTTCGTCGAGGCCGTGCACCATCCCTGCCGGCCCCGCCGGCCAACCCGCTGGAGCAGCTGCTGCACGGGATGGTTGGACAGGTTCGTTGAGGTGAACAGCTTCGCGGTCCGGCATGAGCTGCTGCTTCCTGGAGCCGGAAGCCCACGTTGATCGCGGCCTGGCCGTCAAGGAGGTGCCGTCCGGCCTCGCTCTCCACGATGCCGACCGCGACCGACAACCGTGCTGAGAGCGCGGCCACGAGCAGCGCGAGGACGGCGACGCCGTACCATCGTCCGTGGATCACGGCCACGCGGTCACCCCGGCCGCCGGTCAGCCTTCCGGGTGCCCGTCGTAGACGCGGATCTTGTATTCGGTCGTCTCCAGGGCGAGAGTGAGCTCGCGGATCTGCCGCACGATGCGGTCGCGCTGGTCGAGCATGATGCGCCGGCGTTCCGGGACGGTGCTCGGGCCCTGCTCGACGAGGGCGATGTAGCGCTTGAGATCCTGCATGGTCATTCCCGACAGCCGCATCCGGGTGAGGAAGACGAGGCGGCGCAGGTCGAACACCGAGTATTCGCGGTAACCGGAGGCGTTGCGGGCCGGCCGCAGCAGTCCCTCCTGCTCGTAGTAGCGGAGGGTGTGGGGGGACAGGCCGACCAGGCGGGCGGCCTCGGCGACGCTCCTGGGCGTCGCCGAGGCCTCGATCGTGGTGTCGTCGAGGAGGTCGTGCAGCGCGTCGATGACCGATGCTGACGGTTCGTCACCGGCGGCGAGGATGCGCTCGATCAGGTCTTCGGTGGCCATGTTCGACAGGCTACGGAGCTCAGAACGCGCGTAGCGCCGGCGGCATGCCGGGAAAGTCGGCCGTTTGGCTGACATGCGCCCACTTCTCGACGTCGCTGAGCGCGTTCCGGTAGGCGCGGGTGAGATTGCGCACGGCCTCGGCGCCGAGCGGAAGCCTGAGCGGCGCGTCGGGCGTGTCCAGCATGTCGCGGATGGCCGAGGCGGCACGTGCCGGGTCGCCCTCCTGGATGCCGTCCGCCTCGGCCATGTTCGCGCGGACGGCGCCGAGCACGTCGTCGTAGACCGGGTGATGGTCCACGGTCCTGAGCACGTCGGCGGAATTGAAGGCGGTGCGGAAGCGGCTGGGCTCGGCGATGAGGACGCGCACGCCGAACGGCGCGACCTCGCCCGCCAGCGCCTCCGACCAGCCTTCGAGCGCGAACTTGCCGGCCGAGTAGCTGCCGACGGCGGGGAAGGACATCCGCCCGCCCTGACTGCTCATCTGCACGATCGCACCGGAACGACGCGCACGCATGTGCGGCAGCACCGCGCGCACGTAGGCGGCCGGGCCGAAGAGGTGCTGCTCGAGCATGTCGCGCAACTGCGCGTCCGTGACCTCCTCCGCGGCGCCCACCTGCCCGGCTCCGGCATTGTTGACAAGGACGTCGACGTGCCCGAATGCGTCGAGCGCGCGCCGTACGACCGCCGCGGCCGCGTCCGTGTCGCGCACGTCGTGCTCGACCGGCAGCAGCCGGTCACCGTACTGAGCCCGGAGCGCGTCGAACCGGTCGGCACGCCGCGCCGTGCCGGCCACCTGCTCGCCCGCGGCCAGCGCCGCCTCGGCCAACGCCAGGCCGAGCCCGGAGCTCGCACCGGTGATGATCCAGGTCTTGGTCCCGTTTGTCGTAGTCATGACGGCGAAGATAGACATTCGAGCGCGCTCGAAGGCAAGCAGGCCTCACCCGCCAGGCAGGCGTCGCGATCGGCACGCTCTACGGCCACTTCTCCAGCCGTCGCGCGCTGGTCGGCGCGCTGCTCCGGGAGCGCGACGAGACCCCGTTCGCGTACGGGGACCGGTTGGCTGCCCTCGGACGCCAGGAATACCGCTGGCGGCACATGCTCACTGTCGCCCAGCGGAACTGGTGACCACGAGGTCGACCAGATGCGATCTGCCTCCGCGGTTCTCGACCGACCAGCAGCCCACCGCCCGGCAGAACCTCGTCCTGGACGGGACCGCAGAAGTGGACGGTCTAGTTGTCGCCGTCGCGGACCACCGCCAACCCGCCGACCCGGGTCGTGATGCCCGCCGGTCCGCGTCGGGCCGAAGCGAGCACGCTGGCCGGTCGCCCCAGGGCGTCGCCCTGCTCCACCTCGATCGCGAGCGTCTGTGCCCCTGTCGTGTCGAGCAGGTGGGCGGCCAGGCAGCCGGTGCTGTTGGCGTTGGCGACGTCCTCGTCGACACCGATCGCCGGCGCGAACATCCGCGCCGCCCCCGGGCGTTCGCCCACCGGCGGTACGTACACGAAACAGCCGAGGAGCCCGTACCGCCGGCACGCCGCCGTCAGCCTGCCGAGGTGCGGGTGGATTCGCAGTAGCGCCGACCGGTCGCGGACCGGTACCAGCATGCGCGGCGCGCCGGGCGCGGCGATCCGTGGCGCGTCGGTCGGATGCGGGTCGTCCGCGGTGAGCCCGAGCGCGGTGACGATCGCGGCGCGTTCGTCCGGTGCCGGGTGACGCAGCTCGACGATGCCCTGGTCGAACCACACCTCGATGCCGGCGGGGCGGCGGATCGCGACGGTGTCGAACGTGCGCCCGCCGGTGTGCTGGCGGTCGTTCAGCTCGCCCAGCGTGGTGCGGGCCAGCCGGACGGCCTGCGCGGCAACGGTGCCGTGGCCGCAGCCGGACAGTTCGGCGGTGGCGGTGAAGAACCGGACCGGCCGGCCACCGTCCGGCGTCCGCCCCGGGCCGAGGAACGCCGCGTGCGAGGTGCCGGCCGCGGAAGCGACCGCACGCCGGTCCGCGTCCGTCGCGGCCGGGTCGTCGTCGGTGACGGCGGTGGGGCTGCCGCCCCGGCCGTCGCGCCGCACGCACGCGTCGACCACCGTGACATCCGGCCAGGTCATCGGCCCTCCTTTGACGCTCGGCGAACCGGCACCCGCGAACGGCGTCCGCCGACAGCCGGGCTTGGCCGGCGGCCGACCGGACGTGTCCCGGAGCGTACCGTCCTGCCTCAGCCGGTGCCGTCCTGCACCGGATAGTGGATGACGACCGCACCGCCGGTGGCGTAGTTGGCGACATCGGCGGTCAGCCGCTGCCCTTGCGGCGACGACTGGGCCGCGGCCATGGCGGCGGCGTCCGCGAATTCGGCCTCGAAGACCGCGAAGTACGGCTTTTCTCCCCTGGTCGCCGCCACGTCGAAGCTGTAGCGCCACGCAAGCAGACCGGGCCATTCCATGACCAGCGGAAGGTGCTTGGTCACGTAGTAGTCGCGGAAGTGGTCAGGGTCGGCGGGCTCGGGATACAGGACCAGCAACTTATGCATGACGACCTCCGTCCAGAGCCGTGAGGGCGGACTCGAAGTCGGCGGTGTGCGTGGGTGCGAAGTCCCGTATCGCGGTCAGTTCTGTCGTCATATGCGCAGGTTAGGGCTTGATGTGCGGTCGAGGGAAAGATCGGTACGGGATAGACTCAGAACGGATCGTTATCAATCGGCGGGGAGGCCAAGTGGCGCCGGATACGGTGAGCCTGCGGTACTTCCTGGTGCTGGCGCAGGAGTTGAACTTCACCCGCGCGGCCGCACGGATCGGTATCGCACAGCCCGCACTCAGCGCCCGGATGCGCCGACTGGAGGCCGAACTCGGTACGGCCCTGCTGATCCGCAACACGCGTAGCGTCGTACTGACCACGGCCGGTGCGGCTTTGACGGAGTCCGCGCCGCCCGCGCTGGCGGCGCTGGACCGGGCATGGGACGCCGCCCGGAGCGCGGCGGCCGGTGAACTGGGCACGCTGCGCATCGGATACAGCCTCAGCACCGGGGCCGAGACGGCTCCGGCCCTGGTGGACAGGCTGATTCGCGACAACAGCGGACTTGAGGTCAGCGCGGTCCCGATGGCGACACCGGAGATCTCCCCGGCGGTCGCCGACGGCCGCATCGATGCCGGGATCACCCGCGGTGAACAGCCGGGCCGTGGTGTGCGCCGGTTCCTGCTGCGGCGTCAGCGCATCGGGGTCCAGCTGGCGCAGCACCATCCGCTGGCCGTACACCCGGAGATCGAGATCGCCGACGCGGCCGCGTATCCGCTGCGACTCCCCGACCGTGCGGCCAACCCCGTGATCCACGATCAGCTGGCCGCACTGTTCCGAGACACCCGACCCCACCCCCGGTTCCACACGCCCGCGGTCTCTTTCGACATGTCTCAGCGCGACCTGCGCGACGGGCTCACCCTCGCCCCGGCCGGAGAAGCCGCGGTCGCGGCATCACCGGCCGACATCACCTGGCGACCGCTACGGGGCGCCCCCAGCCTGACGATCCACCTGGTCCTCCCACACGACCCGTCGCCCCTGCACCGCCGCGTCCGTGCCGTCGCCAGAACCCTGGCGTACGAACTGCACTGGCTGCCGGGCTGACGCGTAAAAGATCAAGCGAGACGGACGTCCAGTGGCGAGGCCGAAGACCTTGCGCTCAGCGGACTTCCCCTGCGCCGTGTTCGGCATCGACGACAAGACCGCCATCCGGCCACGCCAAAGCCGCCCGCCACCTCCTGCAAACGCCACGGAAACGCCCGAACCACCGTGACACCATGGCGTCGTGCCCCCCGCGGATGAGCTTGTCAGCCGGAAGCTGCTCCAGGTGACGGTGTCCTGGCACACCTTTCCAAGCGATGATCACGGGTCACTGGTGCACATGTGGTTACACCTGAGCGATCTCGGCCCGGTTCGCTTCCACACCCCCCCCCGACTCCCGGCGCAGCTCACCGTCGGTCCCGCCGCAGAGAACTCTCTGATGAGCGGATGGCCAGTCGATCCGAGCCGTTCACCGCATCACGGCAACGGCCTGTCGGGAAGCCTTCTGGACTCGCGAAGATCAGCCGAGCGTGAACGCCCTGGCACGGATGCGGCCCCGGCTGGGAGGGTGGACCTCATGACGGAGGACTTGCGGGACGCCGAGCGCCGGCTCCAGGCCGCGCAGCTCGCTGGAGATGTCGAGGCGCTGGATCGGCTGCTGGATGATCGGCTGATCTTCACCTTCGGCGCGAACACTGCCACCAAGGCGGACGACCTGGAGCTGCACCGCACTCGGACACAGGTGATGACGAAGGTGACCGAGGAGGATTTGACCGTGCTCGCCGACGGGCGCACCGGAGTGACGTGGTTTCTCGGCACCGTCGAAGGGACCGTCTCCGGTACGCCGTTCGCGGCCAGGATGCGCTACACCCGTACCTGGATATACGACGAGACACACGGCTGGCGAATCATCGCCGCGCACGCCAGCACGGCCGATTGACCTAGCCGACGAGTTGTCCGATGACCAGCCGGCCGGATGGTCGTCGGAAAGGATCAAAGCCAGAGCGAGACCGGGAGAAACCGTGGGAACGGGTCAGGCCGCGAGGCTGAGTGCTTGATCTGAGCCGGGGTACCAGCGGGCGAAGCCCGCTTCAAGGTCGCGGTTGAGGACGCGGGTACGGATCTGCAGGAGGAGGTGGGCGCCGCGGGGTGTCCATCTCATCTGCTGTTTCTTGACCATGCGGCGGCTGATGACGTGGTTGACGGTGGCTTCGGCGGTGGCGCTGGAGATGGCTTCGCCGTTGCGGTGGCGTTCGCCGTAGTTGGGGATCTCGTGCTGATTGCGGTCGATGTAGGTGCGGAACTCGGCCAGCCGGGTGTGGAAGGCGCGCTGCTTGTCGTCGGGCTCGTTCACGCAGAGGAGTTCGTAGTCCTCGACGTCCGCGGCCGGCGGCCGAAGGGAGCGGGTGCTCTGTCGCAGGACGGTGAGGCGCATGGTGATGTGGAACCAGTCGAGGTAGTGCTCGGCCTGGGGGTTGAGGTAGCGGGGCAGGTCGCGGATGTCCTCGCCGCCGCCGGTGGGGTGGAGCGGCCGGTGACGGCTTCGAACCAGCCGTCCCGCCGGGAGGTCTGGTTGCTGGAGTGGACATAGCCGCCGTCCAGGGCGACGACCAGCGGCAGGTTGGGGCGGGGCATGGTCTCCAGGTCCCGCGGACAGGTGTCGATGAAGCTGAAGCGTTCGTCGCCGAGTTCGTTCTCCAGGCGGGTCGCGGTGCGCTCGACCTGCTGGCGGATCGTGGTGGCGTGCAGGGGCCGACCGAGCGGGAAGGCCTCGGCGAGCAGGGTCGCGGCGGTGCCGTAGGAGGTGAGCGCGGCGTACTTGGCCTCCCACAGCAGCAGCTCCGGGGCAGTGCGCTCGGGCAGGGCCGCGGCGATGGGTCTGAACGTCGCGGCCTCCGACGGCGTGCACGGGCAGGTCTTCATTCGTGGGCTGTCCAGGCGGAGGGTGCCGAACAGGGTGCGGAGCACGATCTGCCGGGTGTCCTTGCGGGCGCGGGCCCGGCCGCAGTGGGCGCAGTTCTGTTCGGCGTCGACGGCGGCCTGGGCCTGGGCGGTGAGGAGGTGATGCTGGAGGCCGGACACCACCTCGTGCGCTTCGGCGAGCGCCAGCCCGGCGGTCGCGAGGCTGAGGTCGTCGCGGGCGAAGTGTAGGGGCCGGGACCGCAGGCTTCGATGATCGCCGCGCGCGCGGCTTGCACGAACTTCTCGACCCGGTCTCCCAACAGGTCCGCGGTCGAGTAGGAGTAGGTCAGCTGCTGACCGATCGCGGTCTCCAGGTCGACGGACCGGTTCACGGTGCGTGCCGAGCACGATCTGCTGGACGTGCTCGGCACGGCCATCGAGGTCGAGGATGCCGCCGTTGCGGGCGCGGCCGCCGGGTCGCGCAGGCGGTGGCGAACGTGTTCGACGCGGTCAACCTCGGGCGGCGGGCCATGTATGGGGGCGGGCCATGTATGGGGGATGGTAAGAATCCCTCCGCAGAAGCCCTGAACGAGGGGAGAAGCCCCCGTTAGGCTGCTTGACGTGAACCAGCCCCCATATCGGCAGTATCCCGCGCCAATACCGCCGCCGGGTCACCGTCCGGTCCGGAAGCGGCCGGGGCTGCTCGCTGTGATCATATTGGCGGTTTGTCTCGGCGTGAGCCTCATGGGCGTCGGCGGATATCTGGTCGTCCGCGCCATGACCAAGCCAGCTCACAGCGACGTGACCGCAGTCATCTTGCAGCCGACCGCCTCGCAATCGACAAAGGACGCGATCAGTCGGCGCCTGGTGTCGATGCCGCAGACTGATACGGTCTACTACGCTTCACCCGACGAGCTGCCTGAGTGGTTTCCCGGCAGCCATCCATGGGGCGCCACTCACCCTGATGCGTATCTGGTGAAGCTGCGGCCGGGCATCGATCCCGACACCGTGCAGGCGAGCCTGCGCGCCTGGCCGGGGGTGTTCATGGTCACCTACGTGACGGTCACTGATCTGACCATCGGCACGGGCGGGACCGAGTGAGCACCGGCTACTGTCGCACGATCCGACTCACGCGGGTCACAGGCCGTGACCGGCTGCCATCCCTCTCGCTTGAGGCTCCTGCCACGATTCTTACGATCATCTCGTGTAGGTAGCCGAACGAGATGAGCGTCAGTGCCATGATGCTGTGTGCGGTTGAGGCGAGGCTGGTCAGCGAGGTCAGCGGCGTCGGGACCGTCGGCGTTCGGTTTCCGACAGGGCGGCGCGTCGAGCTCATACAGCCGCTGAGGGTCGGCGTCCGGCAGTTCCCGGAACTCGGGGCTGGCCAGGAACTCGGCCTGGACCTCGGGCCGCAGCTTGCGCAGCAGCGCCACGGCGATGCGGTCGATGTCTCCCTCCGCCATGTCGATCCCTCCTTCCGCAGGCCGGGGGCCCGTCCCCGGCCTGACGTCTTTGCGGCGTCCGCGGCTGGTCAGGCCGGCGTGTCGCGCTGGCGCAGCAGTGCCAGGAGCTCGCCGACGCGGGCGTCCGCCTCCCGGGCCGATGCCTGCGCGGTGGTCTTGGCCTCCTCCAGAGCGGCCGCCCGGGTCTCGGCGACCTCCGCCCGCGCCGTGGCGGCCTGGGCCACGGACTGCGCGTCGGCCAGCTGGCCGCGCGTCTCCTCCAGGCGCCGCGCGGCGACGGCCAGGTCCTTGCCGAGCTCCCGGTTCGCCCTGGTCAGCTCCTGGTTGCTGCGCTGAAGCTGCTCGGCGCGCTCCCACTCCTTCTGCTGTTCCTCCTGGGCGTGGACGGCGGCGGCGGTCTGGCTGGCGGCCTTGCTCTCGGCGGCCGTCCGCGCGCTCTTGTGCTCCAGGGCCGTGGTCCAGGCAGCGTTCACCTCCGCACATCAGCAGCCACGGGACCACAGGCAAGCCGTGTCCCCGTGGCGGGGGCAACCAGGCAGCCAGCGGGATTCAGGGTCCTGCGCTCGGATTCATGCGAAATCGGATCGCTTCGCCGCCGACAATGTGCGACGGTCACTGCATGCCTCAACCGATCTTGCGTACCGAGCGTGTGCTGCTGGTCCCGCTCGCCGACCGGCACCTCGACTTGGAGGTTCGACTCGACTCCGATCCCGAGGTGCTTCGCTATCTCGCTGGACGGCCGCCGACCAGGGACGAGGTGGTAGCCGCTCATGCGCGGCGGATGGCCCTGACGCGCAAGGTGGACGGCTTGGGTTTCTGGATGGCCTTCGTCCGCGATGGCGGGGGGCGAGGTTCGACGCCACCGGAACGGGAGGAGGAGGGGGAGTTCATCGGACTCATGATGCTGCCACCGGCGCATGGTCCCGATCAGCCCGACGATCCCACCGTCTCGGATCTGGGGTATCGCCTCGTTCGCCGGTACTGGCGTCGAGGCTTGGCCAGCGAGGCGTCCCTGGCGCTTTTGCGGCATGCCTTCGACACGGTCGGGCAGAGTCGCGTGATCGCGCAGACCATGGCCGTCAACGCCGGATCCCGGGGGGTGATGCAGGCCATCGGCATGCGGTACGTACGCACGTACTACCCGCAGTTCGACGATGCGCTACCAGGTACGCACCTGGGCGAGGTCGAGTACGAGATGACCCGCGCCATGTGGGAGAGGATTCGCTGAGCCGGAGACCCCAGGTGTCAAGGTCACCCAAAGCGACCTGCGGTGATGCCCCCCGTTTGGGCCGTGTGGCACGTTTCTTACTGGCACCCGGTATCGGCCGGGCCGCCCGCTTCCGCCAGTCGCAGGACGTCGTGCGGGGCGCTCATGACGACGACGTATTCAGCAGGCTCGTCGGCCAGCCCGCGCGCGCGCCGCTGAGCCGCCGGGCCCCGCCGACGCCAGCAGGACGGGTTCCAGGTGGGCGGTCAGGCCGAGCGGGAGCCGGATCGGGGCAGCCAGGAACTGGAGGCCGGGCAGTGCTCAACCAGCTGCGCAGCGAGGGCGAGACGGCGCATCGCGAAAACGTCGCCATCATGTCGCCCTACCAGGAGGACAACGTACGCCGCTTCGACGACTACATCCACGACCTGAACGCGCCACTGGAGGTTATGGAGACCCGCGACCGCCGAGATCATCGACACCGTGTCCCGGATTCTGGCGGACGCGTCGCGCCCGGTGGTGATTGAGGTGAACAACGCCACGAGCCGCGTGCTTCGCCGGTTCCGCGGCTCCCACGCGCACGGCGCGGCAGGCCCTGAGGCGGCGGAGCAGGCAGCCCGCGATGTCCGCGGGGTGGCCGGTGAGCGGGAACGCCGAGCAACCACATCACCCGTTGATACGTCTACCGGATATGCGGATCTTTCCAGCCGTAGTGCTCCTCGTGCTCACGGCGGCCTGCGGCTCCGACGCGTCGGTCAGTGCTGACCCGTTCACCGGCCGGGCCCGGCACATCGCCGAACGCTGGCGGAACTCGGTCGAGCGCGGGCCCTGGACCGAGGGATACGTCCCACTGCGCAACTTGACCTTGGAACTCGATTGGGCGCACATGCCCCACTGGGTCGGACAGAGCATGATGAACAGCGCCTGGAAGCTGGAGACCGAACTGCCGGCCGAGGTGCCCGCTCCTGCCGAACTACGCTGGGCCGACGGCGGCACCATGAGCGTGCCGGTGCTGGCCGCCACGGCCGTCTACGCAGGCCTCAGCAAGCCCAAGTCCTTCGTCGACGAGGAGTGTCCCGCTAACGGCTGCCGGCCGCTGCGCGTGATCGCGGTCGCGCGCGGCGAGGCCACAACGCCCAGCAGCCGGGGAGACGTGCGGGTGCCCACGTGGGAGTTCACCGTGAAGGGTATGCCGGCGCCGATCCGGCGGGTCGCCGTGGACCCGGCCGCGATGGGCGGGCCACCGCGACCGCTGGCCGACGGGATCCAGGAGGTGGAGACGTACGAGGTGCGCGCGCCGACGAATCTTCAGCTGAGCTATCTGCACGGCACCTGCGACACAACGTACGGCTCGCGCGTTCATGAGACGGCCGAAGCCGTAGTCGTGGACGTCGACGTCCGGCAGGACGAGGTGGAATTCTGCAATGCGATGGGGAAGATCGACCGGATCGGCGTCACGCTGCGCGAGCCCCTGGGCCGCCGTGTGGTCCTGGACTCCAGCAGCGGGCTCCCGCTGCTCCCGCGGAGCGACATTCGCCTGGCTGAATTCCGGAACTACGACCCACGCCGTTCCTGACCGGCGCCTCGGCGCCGACGCACCCGTCCTCCTGCCCTCCCGCGGCGAGAAGCGCCTCGGTGGCCGGCATGCGCTCGATCCACGTAACGCACAACATCACGTCCGGGTTCTCCGCGAGCAGCTTGCGATAGTGCGTCCGCGCATCGGAGTCCGATGTCGTCTCCCGGCGAAGAGAAAGGGCCCGGCCCACCGAAGAAGCCGGAGGCCGGGCCACACCCTAGACGAAGGACGGACGGTCAAGAAGCGCTCCGGCGTCCTCCTGCCGTGGCAGGCGGGTCAGCCCGTGACGTGGGCTATGTAGACGCGCATCTTCGGGTACTGCCGCCACTTGGCGTTCAGGTGCACGTTGTAGGCGTTCTTCGTGTGCTGGGCGTACCAGATGTGGTTGTCCTTGACGCCATTGATGATGGCCGCGTGGTCGATGGAGCCGTTGCCATTGAGGTCGAAGTAGAGGATGTCGCCCTTCACGGCCTGGTTGAAATACCTGCGGAAGACGGCGCGCCGTTTCTTCCACATGTGGTTCCAGTTATTGTGGGCGGCGTACCAGGTGAACGAGCCGTAATTCGGCCAGACGCCGTTGTACCACCAGTAGCTGTCACTGCGATACCAGCCGCGCCGCATCTTCAGCCCGCCGTGACGCATGGCCTGGGAGACGAAGTTCGTACAGTCGGTGCCCGATTTAACCTTGTACGATTTGTTGCGGTTGTAGGCGTATTTCCAGGCGTACCAGGCGATCGCGTCGGAGCTGACCTTCGTCTGGAGCAGCGGCGGGCCCTCGACGAATCCGTTCTCGTCCATGGCCAGGGGCTCCGGCGGCGGTCCGTCGTCGTCGTCCTTCGTCGTGATCCCGGCCGGCGGGAGTCCTGAGTCGGGGGCGGCGTCCTCGGTGGTCGCCGCGGTGAGCACGGGCGGGGCGGCCGAGGCCGTGCGGGCGGCGGCGGGGGTGGCGAAGGTGAAGGTGAAGCGGTTGCCGTCCTCCTCCGTGACCTGCTCGGTCTGGCCGTCCTTGTAGGTGGCCTGCTGGGTGAGGTGCTCGGTGACGGTGGCGTACACGGTCACCGCGCGGCCGTCGGCCGAGGGCACCACGGCGACGTCGGACAGGCCGGAGTCGTAGCCGGCGTAGCGCAGCTTGGCGCGGCTCTGGTCCTCGCGCTGGTCCACGGCGGTGGGCCCGTTGGCGAGCACGACGTCGCGGATGGCCTCGCCGTACGCGCCGGCTTCGGCCGCGTCCTGCGGCGTGGTGGCGGCGCCGGTGAGCAGTCTGCCCTGGGCGGTCAGGTACTCGCCGGCGACCTGGGTGTACAGCTCCGGCTGCTGCGGGGCGGACGCGGGCCGCGCCGGCGCCGATTGGACGAGCGGTCCCGCGTGCCAGTCGTTGAGCGCGGTGACGGTGTAGACGTAGTCGCCGTCGGCCAGGCTCGTGAAGGCGGCGTAGTTCTGGGTGCCGGGCACGACGACCTGGGCGATCGCGGGCCCGGAGCCGTTGGCCGGCAGGGCCTCCAGGACGTAGTTGCCCACGCTCGCCGCGGGGCCGGGATCGGCGGCCTGCCAGGTCAGGTAGGCGCCGCCGACGGCGGGAGCCACGGTCAGGCCCTCCACCGCGCCCGGGGTGGGCGGTTCGGCGGGGATGTCGGCGCCGTCCACGGTGTCGACACCGATCGGATGGAACTCCGACCAGGCGCCGACCGCGCCGCCGTCGGTGACGCGGGTGCGCCAGGCGTACTCGGCGGTGTCCACGAGTTTCCCGGCGGGGACCGTCCAGACGACCCGGCCGGTGGTCGTGCGCGTGCCCGTGCCGGTGGCCAGCGCGGCCGTCCGGTCGCCGTCCCAGATCTCGAAGTCCACCTTGGGGACGGGCCTGCCGGGACGGGCAGGGGCGTGAACGGAAAGAGCGGGCGTCGCGGACTTGCTGGCGCTGTCGTCGCTCGGATAAGGACCGTTCGAGATGAGGTTGGCGGGCGGGGCGGCGGCCGACGCTCCGGTCGCGGCGAACTGGTCGGTGACGAGCAGCGCGGCGAGCAGGCAGAATGCCGCGGGAATTCGCATTCGTAATCGCACGGATCCTCCTCGGGATCAATTGCCGACGCTCCAGAATTGAGTCGGTGGCAATTTTTGTCAAGAGCCTGCATTTGTTTGAAAGAATTCATCGTCCGGACATCGTTCGTGCATTGACAGCGCTCTCCCCGGTGCATTCTTCTGTTTCCGACACAGAAAACGGAAAGAGGAAATTCAACATGTCGGAAACCTCGCGACGGCGCATGCTCGCCGTCGGCGCCGCGGGGCTCGCCGCGGGCGCGGCCGCCGCCTTACCCTCGGCCGCCTCGGCCTCCGCCGGCGACCCCCTGCTGGTGGGCCGGACCAACGACGCCGGCACGGACGCCGGACCCACCACCCTGGTCACCAACTCGACCAAGGGCCACGGCCTGCACGTCTGGCAGAAGGGCACCAAGTACGGCCTGCTCGGCCAGGCCCAGGCCAGCTTCGGCGCCGTCGGCCGTACGGAGAGCGGGGCGAGCTGCGGCCTCTGGGGCACCAACGCCGGGACGGCGGCGGACGCAGGCGCCGGCGTCCGAGCCACCGGCAACCTGCAGCACGGCCTGGAGGCGACCACCGCCAACGCCGGGCGCTGGGCCGTGGTGGCGACCAACGCGGCCACCCAGGCGGCGGGGGAGCCGGGCGGCGCGGTACGGGCGATCGGCGGCGAGTACGGCGCCGGCGTCAGCGCCGAGGGCTCCGACGGAGTCGTGGGCATCGCCGTGTCGCCGCTGGGCTTCGGCCTGGTCGGTCATGCCCCCGCCGGCACGGAGGGCGCCGCGCTGTACGCGCGCGGCCCGTCCATCCTGCAGGGCTTCACCGCCGTGGACACCGGCCTCGACACGCTGGGCCCGGTCACGTACCTGGAGAACGCGTTCCTCATCCCCCACCCCGCCGCCTCCGACCGCTACCTGCAGCACGCGGGGGTCCACGCGGCGGAGCGCAAGAACCTCTATGACGGCACCGTCACCCTCGACGCCGCCGGCGCGGCCACCGTCGTCCTGCCCGCCTACGTGTCGGCGCTGAACGCCGCCTTCTGCTACCAGCTCACGCCGATCGGCGCGGCCGCGCCGAACCTGCACGTCAGCCAGGAACTGGCGGGGGACAGGTTCGGGATCGCGGGCGGCGCCCCCGGGCAGAAGGTCTGCTGGACGCTCACCGGCGTGCGCAAGGACCGATACGCGGCCGACCATCCGTTCCGGGTCGAGGTGCCGCCGGGGACCGCCGCGGCGGCCAGCCGCTCGCAGGACGCGCGACATCGACTAGCGGCCCGCGCCACCGCCACCCGCCTCACCCTGACGACGCCCCCGCTCATCCCGGTGCCGCAGCCGTCCTGAACCCCGCGTCGAGCGCGGCCCGCTCGGCCGCGCGCTAGGGTTCTGAGTCGTTAATTCGATGAATAAATAGGCATGATGTCTGCATGGCGAAGCGTGGCAGACCTCGACGGCCCTTGCTTGTCAGCGAAGAGGATCGGCGCGTACTGGAACAGGTCGCGCGCCGGCGAACATCGGCGCAGGTCATGGCACAGCGCGCACGCATCATCCTGCGCTGCCAGGTACCGAGGTCGCCCGCGACCTCGGTACCTGGCAGCAGACGGTCGGTAAGTGGCGCAACCGCTACATCGACGGCGGCCTACAGGCACTGTCCGACAAGGACCGCCCCGGCCAGCCGAGAAAGATCATCGACAGCCACGTCGAGGACGTCATCAGGCAAACCCTGGAACAACCCCCGCCCGACGGCGGCACGCACTGGTCGACCCGGATGATGGCCGAGCGCACCGGACTGAACCAGACCGCCGTCTCACGGATCAGGCGGGCCTTCGGACTCAAACCCCACCTGGTCGACAAGTGGAAGCTATCTGACGACCCCTTCTTCATCGAGAAGGTCCGCGACGTCACCGGCCTCTACCTCAGCCCGCCCGAGGCGGCCCTGGTGCTGTGCGTGGACGAGAAGTCCCAGATCCAGGCGCTGAACCGCTCCTCGCCGGTGCTGCCGATGATGCCGGCGGTCCCCGAGCGCCAGACCCACGACTACATCCGGGCGGGCACCACCACTCTGTTCGCGGCCCTGGATGCGGCCTCGGGCAAGGTGATCTCCGCCCACCGCCGCCGGCACCGTTCGGTGGAGTTCCGCACGTCCTCGACCAGATCGACCGCGAGACACCCGCCGAGCTGGACGTCCACCTCGTCTTAGACAACTACGGAACGCACAAAGCACCGGTCGTCAAGGCTTGGCTGCTGGCTCACCCCCGCTTCCGCCTGCACTTCATTCCCACCTACTCCAGTTGGATGAACCTGGTGGAGCGGTTCTTCGCCGAGATCACCCGCCGGATGATCCGGCGCGGGTCCTACACCTCGGTCACCGATCTGGAACGCGCACTCAAAGCCTGGATCGACACATGGAACGACAATCCCCGGGCGTTCGTCTGGATCAAGACCGCAGAGGAGATCTTCGAGACCATCGCCGCATATCTCAATCGAATTAAGGACTCAGAACACTAGCTGCTGGGGTCTACCCCCAGACCGACTACACGGTCATTGAAGACGCCAGGCCACGGCCCTTTCCGCCGGATCTTTCCCGAGGACTACGGCAACCCTCCTATGGCGATCAGGCTGTTTTGGACAGCCGGGCCGGGGTGAATCGCGTCAGGAGACCTTGGACGAGGCTGCCGCCCAGGTGTTGCAGGAGGCCGGGTCGGCGGTGCGGAAGCCGGCCTTGACCCACCGCTTGCGGTTGGCGGCCTTGCCGTACTCGGCGGAGTCGCGGTAGAAGGACGCCGCAACCTTCTCCCAGTCCCGCTCGGTCTTGCCCGGCAGCGGCCAGACGCTCTTGGTGAAGGCCGCGCCCAGGCATTCGGCCTGCTGGTGGATGCGCCGCCCCTGCTCGAGGTGCTCGGCTTTGCTGGCGGCTCTGAGGTTCTCGCCGGCGTCGTAGAGTCCGGCCTGCTTCTGCACGTGGTAACTGTAGGTGCCGGCGACCGTGTTGAAGAGATCGAGGCCGGTGATTGGCCCGAGGAGCCAGTACTTGCCGATCTTGAAGGACAGCGTGCGGTCCCAGTCGCAATACCACACCTCGGACGCCTGGATCGTCCTGCCGTCCTCGGACCCGCAGTAGTTCTTCGGCAGGCGGGTCACGTACCGCACCTTGACCGGCTCATAGGGCAGGCCGGCCTTCTGCAGGTGCTGTCCCCAGGTGTTCTCCAGGCAGCGCAGGGCCTCGTTGATGTAGGTGCGGGCCTCGGCGGGCGTGGTGGGCTCGTCCGGCAGGTTGTCACAGGTCGTGGTGGGCAGCGGCCCGGCCTGGTACAACGCGTTCTTGACGAGCACGGGGTTCGTCACGGGATACGCCGAGGCGTGCGCGGCCGCCGTGACGGTCAAGGGGGTGAGGACGACGCAGGCGAGTGCCGCGATCTTGAGGGGCTTCACGATGGGCGACAATAGGGCTTGCGGGGTTGGAGCGCCATATCGGTACCGGCCCGGAGCCGAAGCCATTGATCCGCGACGCACGCCGGACCAAACAGCTGAGCCCACACCAGCCGCAGCCTCGGCGCCACGATCGCCGCTCGTGCGGTCGGGCCTCGTCTCACCGCGCTCCGGCAGCGGTCTCCTCCAGCCACCGCCGCGCTGCTGTGCAGCCGGTCTGCGTGGCCTGGCATTCCGGGCAGCGGCACCCGTACTGGCTGTACGTCCGTGGCGAGCCGTGCCGCAGCGACGGATCGCGCCGTTCCGGTGGCACCCCTGGAGAGGCCCGACGGAGTGGTCAGCCAGGCAGCTGGCCTGACCCTCAATTTCGTCAGGCGTCAGCTCTCACCGCCTCGGCACCGCCCGGACGATCAAGCGCCGCGCTCACCGGCCCCCGCGGTGGGCGAGGTCGGGACGCCCGTTCCGGGCAGGCGGACGTAGCGGTAGCCCGTCCAGGGGCCGGTGTCGGTGCCGTCGTCGCCCCTGACGCGCCAGCGGTACAGGACGTCCGGTCGCAGCAGTGCCCGGTCCACGGTGACCGTGCCCGGCCGTCCGGCTCGGGTCGAGGCACTGCCCCGCCAGATCACCATGCCCGTACTCGTACTCGTGCCGTGGGCCGGAGCCACGGAGAGCTCGAACTCGGCGTCCAGCCATTCGCCGTCGGGGTCGGCCACGGCGGCGCTCAGGGTCAGCGAGGTGCCGATGGACTGACCGAGCATGGACGGAGTCCCGGGGACGGCGTTGTAGACGATGTCGAGCCGGGGCGCCGCGCCCTCTTCGCCGCGCTCACCGGCGTAGAACCTGCGCCAGGCGTGCGGGTCGTCCTCGTCGTGGGCGCGTACCTGGAGGCCGTCCTCGGGCTCGCCGGCCGTCCACGCCCGGACGATGCCGGTGACATCGAAGCGCAGGTAGCCACCATCGCAGTGCGGGCCGCCGTGGGCGGCGCGGCTGACCGCCGCTCCCTCGGTGGTGGTGCCGGGCTGGCGGCCAGGCGTGAGAGTGCTGTCCGACCAGGAGGAGGTCACGCGGCGGACCTCGATCCCCCCGTCCAGGGCGGCCCCACAGCCGGGTGAGGCGTGGTTCCAGAGCAGCAGCCGGGCGCTCTTCACGCGCCTGCCCGTCGCCGGTGGCAGGTCAAAGGCGAGATAAGCGCGGTACGAGGCCCCCGCCTGGAGCGTCGTGCCCGTGGCCAAGACGCGGTCGCCGGAGACCGACACGTCGAGCCTGGCGGCCACCTCGACGTTGGCGGCGGGGGCGGCCTTGGCGGGTGCGAGCGGCGCCGCCCGGGTGGGAGGGAAGGCGGGCGCGGGATGGTGCGGCGGTCGTGTGGTGCTCACGGAGTATCCCCATACCAGAACGCCCACCAGAAGGATCGCCGTCATGGTGTGGCGCCGCGTCCGCCGCCCCGGCGAGGAGCCCTTCACCTCGCGCGGGACCGTCGCAGGAGCACCACCGACGACCTCCGGGACGGCGGCGGGGACCGTCGTGGGAGCTCCGGGGTCCGGTGAGGGCGGCGGGGGAGGGGGCTGGCCGGTGGCGGGGCGGGCCAGGCGGCGCCAGGCGGTGACCCAGCGCTCCACCTCGGGGCCGCTACTCGCCGGGTCGCCGCAGGACGCCAGGCAGGCCCCGACGAACCCCCGTACGAACTCCAGCTTGGGCAGCCGAGGCAGGCCGCGCCCGGTGAGCACGTACGACATCGTGCTCGGCGCCAAGGCGTGCACCTTCGCCCCCGAGGGCGCGACAACGAGGCCGCCGAGCTGGCGCAACCGCCGCAGGGACGGGTTGCCGCACCACAGCCGCAGCTCGTTGAGAAGGGCGACATAGTCGTCCGGAGTGCGGGCCTGAGAGGGATCGGGTGCCCGGTCGGCGAGACGATGATCGGTCATCGGCGTCCCCTGTGGCGTCTGCCGGCTGACGAAGGTACGTGCTGATCGCTGTGCCGCCGCCAGATCTACCCGGACGAGAGCGTGCAATACCGTCCATTTCTGTTCCATCCCTTGCGGCGGTCCAGACCTGGGCTGATCTTCAGGTGTCCCCACCCCCTCCGTGAAGGAGTTCGCGCCCATGCGCCTGCGAACGCTGTTGTGCGCCGGTGTCGTCACCGCGCTCATCACCGCTCTGGCCCCAGCCGCGCCGGCCGCGGCCTTCTGGCCGCCGCAACCTGACCCTCCCGTGGGCACCGGCCCCACACGCAACGGCACCTTCCTCACCTACCAGGTCTCCGACCACGTGGAGGTGAAGGTCAACGTCGGCTCGGGCAACGCGCTCGTACGCACCGCGGACCTGACCCAGCCCGCGCTCAGCCGCACCGTCACACTCGGGGCCGTCTACAACAGCCTGCTGCTCGGTCACGGCATGGACGAGGGCCTGCTCGGTAACGGCTGGCGTACCCGCGAGGGGTTCGAGCAGCAGTTGTTCGAGGCCGAGGACGGCGCGGTCCTGCTGGTGGACGGTGACGGCGTGAACGGGAAGTTCACTCTCAAATCGGGCTCGACCACCTCCTACGCCTCGCCCAAGGAGTTCAAGGCCGACCTCACCAAGAACTCGGCGGGCGACTGGACGCTCACCTACCACGACGAGGGCCGCAAACTGCTGTTCGACAGCTCAGGACGGCTCGACTCCAACAAGGATCGTAACGGCAACTACACCCACTTCTCCTACGTCGACGGCGACCCGGTGGACGTCGAGTTCATCGCGCGCGGCACTCTGTCGGCCGCGGCCGCCCGCGCGGCGGCGGGCGACGACCCCGGCCTGGTGTACGTCACCACCAACGCCGACGGCACCATCAGCGGATACCGGCAGAGCGACGGCACCGGCACCACCCGCACCGTGACCTACGCCTACAACTCCGGCAAAGAACTCGCCTCGCTGACCGACCCCACAGGTGCACGCGTCGAGTTCGGCTACGCCTCCGGCCACCTGCTCACCTCGATCAGGAACGCCCGGGGCAAGGAACTGCGGCTGGCCTACGACGCCGACCGGCGGGTGACCTCCGTCACCCAGGTCAACGACTCCGGGGCACCCTCGATCACCAGGCTGACCTATCCTTCCGCCACGCAGACCCTGGTGGCCGACGCCGGTACCGATCAGGCGCAGCCCGTCTCCTCGGTGCCGCACACAACGTACAAGGTGAACTCCTCAAGCAAGCGGATCACCGAGACGACCGACCCGGCAGGGCACACCCGCAAGCGGGCGTACACACCCTTCTTCGACGTGGCCTCGTCGGTCACGGCCACGGGCGGCACCACAACCAACACCTACGGCGCCAACAACGGCGAATCGATGACCACCAGCAAGGCCGCGACCGGCGCCACCACCACGCTCGCCTACGCCAACCCGGCCACCTCGACCAACCCGACCGCCGCCTTCCAGCCCTCCTCCTTCACCGACCCGCAGAAGAACAAGACGACGCTGACCTACAACGGCGCCGGCAACCTGAGTTCCTCCGCAGACGCAACGGCCGCCAAGGCCAAGGTGGACTACAACGACGACGGCACCGTCAAGTCCTCCACGGACCCCAAGAACGGCAGCAACTCCACCACGTACGCCTACGACACCGACCCGTGGGACGGCACCCCGTTCCGTACCCTCACCAAGATCACCCCGCCGACCGGCAACAGCCTCGGCGTACGGACCTTCACCTACGACGGCTTCGGCCGCCTGCTCACCGGCACCGACGGCGCCGGCCGCAAGGCCAGCTACGAGTACGACCTGAGCGACCGCATCACCCGGGCCTCCTTCTCCGACGGCACCCCCGCCGTCGCCTACGTCTACGATGCGGCGGGCAACCTCACCACCCGCACCGACGCCTCCGGCGCGACCACCTGGGCCTACGACGCCCGCAACCAGGTTCTCACCCGGACCTCCGCCTCCGGCGGAGGCACTCTGCGCTACGCCTACGACCTGGTCGGCAACCTGATCTCCCTCACCGACGGCCGCGGCACCACCACCTACGCCTACGACAGCCGCAACCTCATGTCGTCCATGACCGGCGCGAGCGGCCACAAGTGGCGCTTCACCCATGACGACGACGGCCGCCGTACCGGCACCTCCTTCAACTCCCCCGACGACTCCCACTACGCGCTGCGTACCAAGACCTCCTACGACGATTCGGGCCGGATCAAGCGCATCACCTCCACCCGCGCCTCCTCGGACTCCGACGTCGTCTCCGACCTCTCCTACTGCTACTCGGCCGGCACGCCCTGCGCCACCACCTCGGGCAACGACAGCGATCTGCGGTACTCGGCCAAGGACGAGCAGAGCGGCGAGGTCACCGTCTACAGCTACGACAAGGCCAACCGGCTGACCAAGGCCACGAACGTCCACGGTCACGACTACACCTACACCTACGACGCCGACGGCAACCGCACCACCGACAGCAAGGACGGCGCCCAGCAGCACTCCTACACCTTCAACTCGGCCAACCAGATCGACGGCGACAACGCCGCCTTCGACGGTGCGGGCAACCAGACCACCAGCGGCTTCCTCGGCACCATGACCTACAACGCCGCGGGCCAGCTCACCAGCCGCGGCAAGGACGGCACCACGACCACCAACCGCTACGCCGACCGCGGCAACACCGAGCTCGTGTCCGCGGGCGCCTTCAGCCTGGTCTACGGCAAGAGCGACCAGAACGAGCAGCCGTGGCTGCAGTCGTACGCCAACGGCTCGGTCACCAACTACGTGGAGCGGGACGGCCGCGGCACCCCGCTCGGCCTGATCAGCTCCTCCGGCGCCTACGCTTACGTCCTGGACGCCCTCGGCTCGGTCACCGCGGTCGTCGACGCGTCCGGCACGGTGGCGGCCACCCACTCCTACGACGCCTACGGCCAAACCGTCGCCACCACCGGCAGCGTGCCAGGCACCAACATCCTGCGCTACGCAGGCGGCCTCAACTTGGCCCCCGACATCTCACCGGTCAAACTGGGCCAGCGCTGGTACAACTCGGCCACCGGCCGCTTCACCCAGCAGGACTCGCTGACCTTCCTCGGCGACACCAAGCGCGGCAACCGTTACGCCTACGCCGCCTGCAACCCGGTCAACTACACCGACCCGACCGGGCGGGTGCTCAGCGAGACCCAGAACTGCGCCGTACAAGGGTTGATCTGGGGCGGGGCCGCCGCCCTGGCGGGCGGCATCGCCGGAGCCTTCAGCGGAGGTCTCGGCATCGCGGTCGGCGTCATCGGAGGCTTCACCACCGGGCTGGCCGCCGGCGCGGGAAGCTGCCTGGTCTCCTACGCCTCCGAATGACACCCTCCACGCGGGCACGGCAAGCGAAGACATGTCCCACGGGGCACTGAGCTCCTGCCGGCACGTGCGGGCCGCCGCAAAGCGGACCCGCACGTGCGCCGGACGCGATCGTCCGGCGCGCAGCCCCCGGGAAGCGCCCGCGGGTTCCAGTCCTCGTCGTAGCAGGCCCCCGCTCGGGTCGGCAGGCTGCGGCCGACGCTGCTCACCGGGGATGGCACTGGGCCACTGCCAGCATCGTCATCGGCCTCGTATGCCTGGTGGCGACGCCCCTGCTCCTACCACGAAGGAAATGCGTGCCGCGGCCGAAATCCTCGAGGGAACGAAGAGGCTCCCAGCCGAGACAGACGTGGAGATCGAGTGCAGCGACACCGTGTTGGCGATCACCCGCCGGCGGTCGCTGTGGGGACCGCTCAGTCGTCATGAAGTCCTCCGACAAGGAGCGGGAGGAGGCGTTCAACGAAAGCGCGTTATCGTGGCTTCTTGCCATCTTGTCGCAGGTCAGAGACCGATGAGCTTGTCAGGCACGTCAGGCACGTGGGCCGGGTTCTCACAGCACGCGGTGTGGCCGCGATCCAGCTCACCATGATCGACGGTCAACTCCGGTACCGAAGTACTCAAGCACGTCAGATTCCGCGCCGTTCCCGCCTCCGTAAGTTGGTGGTCACAAGAGAGCAGGATCACTGAGGAGAACGACATGAGCGACATGAACGAGTTAGTCCAGCGCTACCTCGCCGCGTGGAACGAGACCGACGCCGCCGCGCGGCAGGCCGTCCTGGCGGAGGTCTTCGCGCAGGACGCGGTGTACACCGACCTGCTGGTCTCCGTGCGGGGCAGGGACGGGCTCGACGCCACCATCGCGGCGGCCAGGGGGTGCGCCTCACCGAGGCCGGCCGGCGTTTCCTGGAGCCCGCCCGGCAGGCGCTGGCCGCCGCCGACATGGCCGCCCTCCCCGCGATTGTCCTCCGCCGGTTCCCTACCAGAGGGTGGACGGTCCCGCGAGGACCCAGCCGGCGTCCGTGGGCTTGACCCAGAAGCCCAGCGACACCTCGATCGTCCGCGCGCGGTAGGTGACCTCGGCGCAGACATGGCTGTCGGTGTGACCCCAGCGGATGCCTCCCAGGTCGAGCTCGCCGAGCCAGGACAGGTCCCGCTCCTCCTCGCCGGCGGCGGGGCCGCGATCCGCCTCCTCCGCATCGGCGTCCGCTCCGGCCGAGCCCGTCCACAGCGCCCTGAGCACGTGCCGGATCGAGGAGTGGTCGACGAGCTGCTCGGCCTCGGCGATCCGCCCGGCCCGGAGCAGGCCGAAGTAGCGGCGGACGACCGCCTCGACGTCGGTTCTGCCAGGGCGCTCCGTCCATGTCCGCACCGCGCGATCATAAGCGGCTGCCGGCCTGCGGTCCCCCACAGGCCCCCCGCGTAAAGCGGATGGGTCATCCGGATAGGTGCTACAGTGCCAATAAATGGATGACTTATCCGGTATGAGGGGGCAGGGCATGAACAGGACCGCTGTGGTGACGGCCGGGACGGGCGGGATCGGGCTGGAGACGGCGTCGGGGCTGGCGAGGGCGGGGTTCGCGGTCACCGTGGTCGGCCGTGACGCCGGGCGGGGCGCGCAGGCGGTCGAGCAGATCAACGCCGCGGGGGCGGCCCACCCCGCCCGGTTCCTCGCGGCCGACCTCGGCTCGCTCGACCAGGTCCGCATGCTCGCCGCGCGGATCACCGACGCGCATCCGGAGCTGACGGTGCTGGTCAACAACGTCGGGGCGATGTTCCCCGACCGGCAGGAACGCGACGGGGTCGAGGCGTCGTTCGTCGTCAACCACCTCTCGCCGTACCTGCTGACCGAGTTGCTGCTGCCCGCCCTCGCCGCCGGAGCCCCGAGCCGGGTCGTGAACGTCACCTCGGGCGCGGTCGTCGCGGCCAAGCGGGTGTTCGACGCCGCCGAGCCGCCTGGCGGCTACTACGGCTTCCACTGGTACGGCCGCGCCAAGCTCGCCAACCTGGCCTACACCCTCGACCTGGCCGCACGCCTGGACGGCACGGGCGTGTCGGTCTTCGCCGCCGACCCGGGCGGCGCCGCGACCGGCATGACCGACGGCACCATGACCGACCCGAAGATCGTCTCGCCCGCCCTGCGGCTGCTGTGGCCGCTGGTGCGCCGCAGATTCGAACGCTCGACGTCGGGCCCGGCCTCCGCCGCCGCCCGGTCGTCCGTCGTCGCCGCCACCGACGAGGCACTGAAGGGCCGGACCGGGGTGGTCATCGGCCCGCACGGCGGCCCGGCCGCGCCCTTCCGCGTGGCGACAGACCCCCGCATCGCCGACGCGGTACGCGCGCTGAGCGAACGCCACGCGCCGCTGACCCGGCCGCAACTGGATGGACGATCCGGTTAACCTGGGCCCATGACGACGCCACTGCGCAAGGACGCGGCCCGCAACTGGGACAGAATCGTCACCGTGGCCCGTGCCCTGGTCGACGAAGGCGTCCCCTTGCAGCTCAACGACGTCGCGCGCCGCACCGGCGTCGGGGTCGGCACCGTCTACCGCCACTTCGCCACGCCCGAGGCGCTGCTGGAGACCGTCGCCACGCCGTGCCTGGAAGCCCTCGCCGCCCACGGCGAGCGGGCGCTGGCCGAGGCCGACGCCTGGCGCGCGCTGGAGGGCTTCCTGATGCGTACCGTCGAGGCCCAGGTGAGCGACGCCTCCCTGGCTCCGGTCGCCGCGGCGCCGGCCGACGCGCTGCCGCGTACGACGGAGCTGAAGAAGGCGTTGTGGTCGGCGGGCGACACGCTGCTCCGGCGAGCGCGGGAGGCCGGAGCGGTCCGGCCAGGCCTGGCCGCCGACGACCTCGTCCCGCTGATGTGCGGCGTCGCCTACGCCGCGCAGGTGCACGGCGGGGCGACCGCCGACCGGGCCGCCACCGCCCGCCGCTACCTCGCCACGCTGCTGGAGGGCCTGCGGGTCACGCCGTGAACCAGGGCGAACGTGAGCCGATGAACTATCGGTCCTTCGGCCGATGCGGCCGGTCCGAAAGGCCGATGGCGGGGGCCGGTGGGCCGGAGACGATCTAGATCATCAAATGGCCCCCTCTCGTCACGGGCTTGGCGCTGATCGCGGCAGCGGTCCCGGCGGCACCCGCCGCCGGGACGGCCCAGGCGAGCCGAGCAGTACGCGTGACCAGTAAGGACGCGATCGACTGGCGAGCCTGCGGGAAGGAGCCGGGAGCCGAGTGCGGCACCCTCGCCGTGCCGGTGGACTGGGCGAAGCCGGACGGGCCGCAGGTCTCGCTGAACATGACGCGACGCAAGGCCACCGGACAACGGATCGGGGCGCTGTTCTACAACCCCTCCGTGCCGGTCTAGCCGGCAGTCCGGCCCAACGGTCCTCGCAGGGGATCGCGTACGTTCAGCCGTCCGGTGTGCAGGTAGCGGGCCCGGCCGTCGTCGTCGCCGACGAAGGCGACGGCCGCGTGCGTCCCGCCTCTCGCCTGCGCGAACACGAAGGTGTCGCCGCGCAGCCTGGCCAGCTCGAACGTCTGCGGCGCGCCGTGCTCGGCCATCGCGCCGAGCGGCGTGACGGTCACCCACAGCCGGCCCTCGGCGTCGCCGGTCACCTCCCATGCCGTCACCTCCGAGACGTAGCGCCCGGCGTAGCGGCCGACGTCGAAGGGTAGCGGGGGCACGGGCGGCTTCACGGGCGGCGGCGCGCTGATCCCGGCCAGGCGGCCGAGCACGGGCGTCAGCAGCTCGGCCACCAGCGGGTCGGGGTCGCCGCCGTTCGTCAGCAGCACCGCGGCCACCCCCGCCTCCGGTACGAGCTTCAGCGTGGCGGCCTGGCCGGGGGTGGAGCCGTCGTGCCCGACGACCGTGCCGCCCGCCCATTCCTGCACCTCCCAGCCGAGACCCCAGCTGGAGGGCCGGCCGAGGTCGGGGAGGGCGACCTGCGGCTCCCGCATCGTCCTGGCCAGTTTCGCGGGCAGCACCTGCGCGCCGTCGGCCAGATGGGCGCGGGCGAAGGTCAGCAGATCTGCGGCGGTCATCGCCAGGCTCGCGCCCGCCGGGTCGTTCGAGCGCATCAGCGACCAGGTGGAGACCGGCTCGCCGGCGGCGTGCCCGACCGCCGTCCCGTACAGGATGGCCTCGTCGGCGCTGGTGGCGGTGTGCGTGAGCCCCAGCGGGCCGATCAGGTGCGCGCGCAGCGCCGCGTTGAACGGCAGGCCGCGCAGGACCTCGACGACACGCCCGAGGACGACGTACCCGGCGTTGTTGTACGACCAGATCGCGCCCGGCGGCGACAGCTGCGGCACGTCGGCGAGCAGCGCGACCAGCTTGTCGACCGCGTCGTCACCCCTGCCGGTGTCGGCGAAGACGTCTCCCTCGAACCCGCCGGTGTGCGCCAGCAACTGCCGGATGGTCACCGGCTCCGGCAGCGCGAGCCCGGGCAGCACCGACTGCGCGGTCTGGTCGAGGTCGAGCCGTCCCTCGCCGACGAGCTGGAGCACCAGGGTCGCCGTCCACGCCTTGGTGATCGAGCCGATCTGGAACAGGGAGTCGGTCGTGACGGGCTGGCCCGTACGGGTGTTGAGGACTCCCGTAGCGGCGGCGGCCACCTCCGCGCCAGCGGTGGAGCCGGCGGTGAAGGCGAGGACCGCGCCGGTGACGCCGTGCTCGCCGGCCAGCGCGTGGAGATCGGCCCGCAGATCGGGGAGCAGGTCGGGAAGGGCGGCGCTCATGCGGCGGCTCCGAAGGTCGGGTCGATGCGGTATCCGGCGGGCGGCTCCGCGCCGATCAGGTGGCGGGTGAGGAAGTCCCAGGTGCGGCGCAGCACGTGCGCCTCCGCGTGCAGGTAGCCGTGGGCGGCGTTGGGCACCATGAGCATCTCGAAGTCGGTATCGGCCTCGACCAGCGCATTGACCAGCCGCAGCGACAGGCCGGGATGGCAGTTGTCGTCCATCTCGCCGAAGATGATCAGCAGCTTGCCGGCGAGCGCGCCGGCGTGCGGCAGCATCGAGCCCGCGGCGTAGTCCTGCGGCGGCGGCCCCTGGTACGTCTCGCCCCAGACGGCGTAGTAGCCGTCGTGCTCGTAGTCGCCCGCTGAGGCGACGCCCACGTGGAAGAAGCCGGGATGGGTCAGCATTGCTCTGGCCGTGGCCGCGCCGCCGCCGGAGTGCCCGGTGATCCCCACCCGCTCCAGATCGAGGTAGGGCCGTTCGGCGGCGAGTTGCGTGATCGCCGCCACGTGGTCCTCCAGCCCGGCCGTCACCGCCGGGTCGCCGTAGGAGACGTCCTGGAACGCCTTCCCCCGGTATGGCGTGCCGCGCCCGTCCAGCACCACGACGGCCATGCCGAGCGCGGCCAGCGACGGCGCGCCGCCCGCCGGATCGAGCAGCCACGGGTCGAGCGTGTAGCCGCGCAGGGTGGTGCGCAGTTGCCGGGTGATCTGCGGCCCGTTGTAGATCGAGTCGAGGACGGGATACCGCTTGCCCGGGTCGAAGTCGCCCGGCAGGAACAGCAGCCCGTGGACGTCGGTGACGCCGTCGGCGGCCTTGACGGTGAAGCGTTCGGGCGCCCGCCACCCGGCCTTCTCCAGCAGACTGAGGTCGGCCTGCTCCAGCTGCATGACGAGCGCTCCGGCTGCGTCGCGCAGCACGGTGACGCTCGGCGTGCCGGGTGTGGCGTAGGTGTCGACGAGCCATCGGCCGTCGGGGGAGACGTGGACCTGGTGGTCGGCGTCCTCGTGGGTGAGCACGGTGACCTCGCCCCCGTCCAGGTCCGCGCGGCACAGGCGGCGGTCGTAGGGGTTCGACCCGTGCCCGCCCGACAGGAACAGCACCTGCCTGGCCGTCCAGTCGACCTGAAGCAGCTCGCGGACGAGCCATTCTCCGGTGGTGACGGCGTTCGCGAGCTCGCCGCCTCGGTACAGGTACAGGTGGCCCCAGCCCGACCGGTCGGAGTACCACAGCACCTCCTCGCCGCGGGTGCGCACGAGGGGCGCGACGACGATCGTCGGGGCCGTTGCCACCACCGTCTCGGCGTGCTCCTCCAGGACGACCTCGACGCGGCCGGTCCTGGCGTCGACGCGGTGGAGTACGGCTCCCCGGTTGCCGCGGGTGCAGTGCAGCAGCCACAGCGTGTCGTCGTCCTCCCACCAGATCCGGTCGAGGTTGAGCGGGGCGTCGTGCGTGAACGGCAGCGGCCCGAGCGCGACGTCGACCCGCTCGCCCGTCTCCGCGTCGAAGATCGCGTGCGTGACCGTCGGCAGCGGGTCGCCGGGCATCTCGTAGTGCAGGGTGTGCGCCAGCGGACGGCCGCCGCCCGGGGGGCACGACTGCGTGATCGTCAGCGTGGGCACGTGCCGCTGGTCCACGCGGTGGGTGACGAACCGGCGGCCGTCGGGCGCCCAGGCCAGCAGCGGGGGCGTGGTCATGCCCTGCTGGGCGGCGACGATCGGCATCCGGTTCTGGTCGCTCGGCAGGCCGTAGGCGTGGCCGGGCTCGCCGTCGCGGGTGACGCGCGTACCGTTCACCAGCAGGTCGCCGGCCTCGCAGGTCACGGTGAAACGGCCGTCGGGCGAGGTCTGGGCACCGGTGAGCTCGGGCGGGAGCACCGGCTCGGCGGCCGGGGCCGGGCCCTCCACCCGTTCCTTCCGTTCGGGGAAGACCCTGACCTGGCGGGGGCCTTCGGGGGTGCTCACCAGGTACCAGAAGGAGTCCTCCTCCCAGACCGGCGTCACGGCCGAGCGGTGCACGAGCTTCGCCTCCCGCGAGACGTGCAGCGCCTCGGCGCGGCGATAGGCGTCGATCACTTGGTTTCTCCGATCGCGTGGTCGATGAGGGCGTCGAGATCGCCCATGAGGGTCTTGCGGATGGTCGCGATGAACCATGACCCGAGGACCGCGGGGACGAGCAGCAACAGCAGCGCGCCGCGCAGGTCGAGGAAGGCGGTCGCCAGGGCCAGCAGCCCGGCGCCCACCAGGCCGCCGGCCGCGATGATCAGACCGAGCGCGGCCATGGCGTGCGGACGGTCGGCGGGCCGTACGACCGAGAGGGCGCCGATGAACAGGCACGGCCCGATCACCGCGAGGAAGGCCTGGCCCAGCGCCAGCAGGGCCAGCATCACCCACAGCACGGGCACCACCGCGGACAGGGCGAACGCCGTGGCCGCCGCGGCCAGCGCCGCGCCCGACAGCGCCATGAACCGCGCCGGACCCGCCCGGTAGGCCGCCTCCGCCCTGGTCCCGAAGGCGGCCAGCGCCGCGATCGAGACCGCGGCGGCGGCGCCGGTGAACAGCCCGCGCTGGCCGGGCGTGAGCGCGTACTCCTGCTCCAGCAGGGTCGAGACCACCACCCCGTACGGCGCGGCCAGCGCCCCTACCGCGGTGAAGCCGACGCACATCCGGCGGACGGTCGGGATGCGCAGAGTCCGCGCGAACGCCGCCCGGAATCCGCCGAACTCCGCCGTCCCCGCGTCCGCGGCCGGTACGGCGCTGCCCGACCTGGCCTGGAGCTCGGCCACGTCCCAGCGGCCCAGCACGGGCTCGCGCAGCCGCAGCGCGTACAGGCAGGCCGCCAGCGACAGCCCGCCGAACGTCGCGAACACCGCCCGCCAGTCCATGCCGAGCCACGACACCAGTCCCGCCACGACCAGCGGCGCGAGGACGCCGGCCAGCGGTGACGAGGCCGAGTACAGCGACATGACCCGCATGCGGGCGGGCGGCGGGTAGGCGTCCACGAGAAGCGGCGGGTGCAGCACCGCCACCGTGCCGGTGGTGGCCCCGTTGACCAGCATCAGCACGGCCAGCGAGACGGGCCCGGCCACCGATCCGGTGAACAGCGTGGTCAGGCTCCAGGCGAACCCGGTGCCCACCGCCAGCCGTACCCGATGGGGGTGGCGGCGCAGCAGGGCCGCCACCGCGAACGGGGCGATCCCCGTCGCCACGCCCTGAGCGGCGACGATCCCCGACAGCGAGCCCGCGTCCATCCCGAGCGAGGCGGCGATCTCGGGCGCGAGCACGCCGAACACCTGGGTCTGGAAGTTGTCCACCACGGCCAGCACGGTCAGCGCGACCAGGAACGACAGGCCGACGCCGTGCTCCCTGAGCGTGCGCAGCAGGGGAGCGGTGTCGCCCTCCTTGCCGGTGACGCCCAGGATCGCGCGGGCGTCCTGCCTGGTCAGGGAGGCGTGTTCGCCTGGAAGATCGTTCACGCATCGAGGATCACGCGACGCGGCAGGCCCGCACGAGCGCCGAACGGGGGCTGTCCTGTGGGGATCGTAGGCACCGGCATCCTACTTTCGTCGGATCCTTCCGGCCTGCGCGGATCGATAGCGTGGCGGTATGAACGCGCGGGTCAGAAGGCTGTCGGGGGACGTCGCGCTCGCCACGGCCGTGGGCGTGGTGGGCGTCGGCAGTGATCTGGCCATCAGCGGCGCGGTGCCGATGGCGCTGGTGCCCGACGTGCCCTGGCAGGGGCTGTGGGTGCAGGCCGTGGCAGCGGTCGCGCTGCTCGGCCGGCGGCGCTTCCCCCTCGCCGTCGCGCTGGCGATGATCCCGCTCGGCTTCGTCGAGGTGCCGGTGGCGATGCCGTTCGCGCTGTACTCGCTCGGCGCCCACCGCGGCGACCGGCGGCTGCTCGTGGCGGTGGCCGGGCTGGCGCTGGTCGTCCTGAGCCACCTGTGGGAGGCGCCCGACCTCGCCACGGCCCTGAACCTCGTCGCGATCTGCGGCCTGGTAGTGATCCCCGCGACGCTGCTCGGCCTCTACGCCGACAGCCAGCGGCGGCTCAACACCGCGCTCGCCGAACGCGCCGAACGCGCCGAACACGAGCAGCGGTTGCTGGTCGAGCAGGCCAGGCTGGAGGAACGCACGCGGCTGGCCCGCGAGATGCACGACGTGGTCACCCACCACGTCAGCCTGATGGTGCTGCAGGCCGGCTCGTTGCGGATGGCCGCGCCCACGCCCGAGGTGCGTACGGCCGCCGAGGAGCTGCGCGCCACCGGCCGGCGCGCGCTCGGCGAGCTGCGTGAGGTCGTCGGGGTGCTGCACGACCGGCAACCGGCCGATCTCGCCCCGCCGCCGACGCTGCTCGACGTCTCCCGCCTGGTCGCCGAGTCGGGGCTGCCGGTGTCGCTGAGCCAGGACGAGCGGATCGAGCTGTCGGCGCCGCTCGGCCGTACCGCCTACCGGGTGGTGCAGGAGGCGCTGACCAACGTGCGCAAGCATGCGCCGGGCGCGCCGGTCTCCGTCCGGCTGAGCCCTCGGGACGGCGGGGTCCGCGTCGAGGTGCGCAACCATCCGGCCGACCCGGCGCGCGCCGAGCCGATGCGCCTGAGCCTGCCGTCGTCCGGCACCGGGCTGCTCGGCCTGCGGCAGCGGGTGGAACTGGTCGGCGGCGCGTTCGCCGCCGGGCCGACCGAGACGGGAGGATTCGAGGTGCTGGCGACACTGCCGGCCAGACTGCCCGGGCAACTGCCCGGACACCTGCTCGGAAAGGGGAGGGGAAGCGCCCGATGATCAGGGTCCTGCTTGTGGACGACGAGCGGATGGTCTGCGCCCACCTGCGAGCGATCCTGTCCCGCGCCGCCGACATCGAGGTGGTCGGTGAGGCGCACGACGGCGCCGAGGCCGTCGAGGCGATCGTCCGGCTGGCGCCGGACGTCGTGCTGATGGACATCAGGATGCCCGGCGTCGACGGCCTGACGGCGACCGAGCGAGCCTGCCGGCTGCCGCGCCCACCGAAGATCATCATCCTGACCACATTCGACCTCGACGAGTACGCGGTCCGGGCGCTGCGCGCGGGCGCGGTGGGCTTCCTGCTCAAGGACACCGACCCCGAGGACATGACCGGCATCGTCAGGGTCGCCGCCGACGGGCACGCCGTCGTCTCGCCCGAGCTGACCAGGCGGCTGGTGGCGGCCTTCGCCCCCGCCGAGCCCGCGAGGCGGGCCGCCAGGCGACTGGTCGACAGCCTGACCGAGCGCGAGACCGAGGTGCTGGTCTGCCTGGCCGAAGGGCTGTCCAACTCCCAGACGGGCAGCAGGCTCTACCTCAGCGAGACGACGGTCAAGGGCTATGTGTCACGGCTGCTCGGCAAGCTCGGCTGCGCCAACCGCACCCAGGCCGCGCTGCTGGCCCACGACGCGGGGCTGGTCGGCCGGGCCTGAGCCCGCGACGCCGGACTGGTCGGGCGGGCCTGAGCCCGCGACGCCGGACTGGTCGGGCGGGCCTGAGCCCGCGACGCCGGGCCGGTCGGCCGAGCCTGGGCTCAGGCGATGCGGCGGGCGGCGAAGCCGCCGTTGAGCAGGCGTACCGCCCGGCCGTCCTGGACCGCGAACGCCAGATCCCAGCCCCGCCCGCCGGACAGGTCCTGCTCGGGCAGGAACCGGTGCTCGTCCAGCGGCAGCAGCGCCACCGGCGGGCTGACGGCGCCCGAGGCCACGTCCTCCAGCGTGATCGTCAGCACCCCGTCCACCGAGGTCACCTCGTAGCGCAGGTCGCAGGCGGCGTATCGGCCCTCGTACGGGCCCGCGTCGGCGGTGAGCCGCGTCACCGGCTCCACGTCCACGGCACCGGCTCCCAGGAGCTCGCGGGTCACGGCGGCCGCAAGCGGATAGCCCGCGTGCGGGCTGTTGCACACCACCGCGACGACCACGCCGGTGGACGGCACCCACAGCAGCGTCGAGGAGCCGCCCAGGTTCGTCCCGCTGTGACCGAGCACGGTCGTTCCCCCGAGATCGCGCTGGTAGGGCCCCAGGCACCAGCGGTCGGCGAACCTCCTGGTCGGCAGCGACACCTGCGGCGCCTGCATGGCGGCGCACGCCTCCGCCGACAGCACACCGGCCCCCGCCCGTACGAACAGCTCGCCGAACCTGACCAGATCGGCGGCCGTGGAGCACAACGTGCTCCCCGCGGGCCCCGAGGCGCGCGAGAACGTCCACGGCCGTACCACCGATCCGTCGGGCGCGTGCCCGACCGCGACCCGGTGATACGGCAGCTCCTCCCACGACGTCAGGCTCTCGCGCAGCCCCAGCGGCTCCAACACCCTGCGCCGCAACGCCTCGTCCCAGCTCGACCCCGTCAGTCGCGCCACCAGCGCGCCCGAGACGACGGTGGAGGCGTTGCTGTAGGAGTAGCCCTCACCCGGGGCGAACAGCATCGGCATACCGGACAGCGTCGCCAGGTAGTCGGCCGGGTCGTCGTAGAACCCGTTGTCGATCCCGCTGGTCATGGACAGCAGGTGACGGGCCGTCACCGACGCGGTGGCGGCGGCGTCGGACAGCCGCAGCTCCGGCAGCCGGCGTACGACCGGCGCGTCCAGGTCCAGCACACCCTCGTCGACCAGCGTCATCACCAGCACCGCGGTGTGCAGCTTGGTCGTCGAACCGATCTGGATCAGCGTGCGGGGGTCCATCGGCGTGCCCAGCTCGGCGTTGGCGACCCCAGTGGCGGCCTCACGCAACTCGCCGTCGGCGAGCACGGCGACCTGCGCGCCGGTGACACCCAGGCGGCGAGCGGCCTCGGTCAGCATCTCTTCCATGGCGACCGAGTCTCGGCCGCCCTGCCGTGCCCGATCAAGGAGATGGCGGGCGAAGCCGACCTTCGGCACGGCAGGACCGTACTTTGGTGGGCGTTCGAGCGCGGCGGGCGGGGACGGTCAGCTGGGCTGGCCGGTGGGCATGATGGTGACCTGCTGGAGGTTCGCCCGGGGCGGCAGGCTCGCGATGAACCCCACGGTCTGCGCGACGTCCTGCGGCGTGAGCCACTCCATCGTCACCTTGGAACCCTCCGCCCACGCCCGCGCGCCCGGCATCGAGCAGACAGCAGACCTTAGCCCACGGGGGCTCCCACATCGGCACCCCGCCGACGCGGAGTGAACGTCGTTCACCCTGATCAGCCTCGCAGTCACGTGGTGTCTTCAGCGGCCCCCCATGGGAAGACCAGCATCGGCCACGTGCCCTCAAAACTGTCGGGCATCCTCAATCAACTGATCCTGCTTCCTGGCCGGGACATGCGGGGGCGTAGGCGCGACCTCGACTCGCCTACGCCCCCGAACCTTCGCCGCACAGGGCTCACACAAGAAGCTCACCAGCATGAATCTGTGTCAGGGACTTCACCCTCCTCGTCCGCGGCCGACCTACCGAAAGGAACACCCATGCCCTTCTCCGGCAAGGCAGCGCTCGCCACGCGAGCACTGGTCGCGCCCTACACCACACCGCCGCCACCGCCGCCCGCCACCGTGGCCGGCTGACGTCGGAGCGGCTTAGACGGCCTGACGGCGATCGTCGGTCGAAGCGGCCCGTTGACGAAGGAGTTGATCCACGTGGTCGAGACCAGGCCCCGAAGCCCCGGCCATCCCGCTACGAAGCCGATCATGGGGGACATCAACTACCTACAGGCAAGGGGGCAGGAGAAGTGAAGTTTCGTCGGCATGAGGACCATGAGATTCCGGCACGGCTCACGCCGGCCGAGCGCCGCCTGGTGCGGGGCATTGGTCAAGATCGCCGGTATCCGCTGGGCGGGCGAGGAGTCCTTCCAAGCCGCCAAGGGCCAGGTCGGGCTGGACCACTACCAGGTCCGCGGCTGGACGGCCTGGCAGCGGCACATCACCCTGGCCATGCTCGCCCTGGCCCTCCTGACAGCCAACGCCGCCGCCCAACCGCCCAGGGTCACCGACGACCGCATCCCTTGACCTTGCCCGAGACCCGCCGGTTGCTGACGGCACTCGTATCGCTCGACGTGCAGGAGCGCGGTCGCGGCCGAGCCTTTGGCCAGTGACTGCCGCTCCACCTCGCGCGGTCGGATTCCGGCCGAGGTGCCCGGCCCGGCGGCCGGGCACCGGTTGTCCGGTTACTTGACGATGATCTGATGGGTGGCCTGGGCCGGTCCGGTGCCGCCGTCCCCCGCGTAGCTCGCGAGGTAGCTGTACCTGCCGACGCTGGCGGGCGTGTCGGTGAACGTGTACGTGCCGTCGGCGTTCACCCTCACCGCCGGGAGCTTGACGGTCTTACCGCTGGTGCCCTTGACGTACAGGGTGCGCTGCACGGTGAGCGTGGCCCCCGGAGAGGGCTGCCTGCCGCCCTCCGTCAGGACGCCGCTCAGCTCCACGGCCGTGCCGGCGACGCCGGACTGTGGCCCTGTCAGGGTGAGCGCGGCTTCGCGCTTGACCGTCACGAGGCCGGAGACGCTACTGCGGCGGTGGCCGTCGTCGCCGTCCCAGAACACCCAGTAGATCACCTCGCCGACGTACGGCGGCAGCTCGAAGACGGGCGTGTCCTGGAAGGTGAACGTGCCGTCCTGCCGCGTCGTCACGCCGGTGATCGGCAGTTTCGTCCAGCCGGGCAGGTACTGGATCACCGTGAGCGGCCTGAGCCCCAGTGCCTCGCCATCGGCGCCGGTGAGCCGCCCCTCGACGGTGATCGGCGAGCCGACGTACGCGACTGCGGGGGCCGTCACCGTGAGCTTGGTGGCCGGCAGCGCGACGCCCGTCACTCGCCACAGCAGCAGCCGGTCCGTGGAACTGCGCAGCAGCGCGAAGACGTCCGTGCCGGAGAACGCGACGCCGTCCGGGAGCAGTTCGGCGTCGGGCTGGTCGGCCGCGAACAGCTCCGCGCCCGTCGCGGCGTCGTAGAGCGTGAGGTCGGTGCTGCCCCACGGGCCTCCGGCCGCGACGTACGCGCCGTCCGAGCCGAGCGCCACGGCGGACAGGTACCCGTTCCAGCCGGCGCCGTAGGTGCCGGTCGCCGCCAGGGTCCTGGTGTCGTACCTGGAGAGGTGACCGGGAGCGTCGGCCGCGCTGAACAGGGTGCCGCCGTCGGAGCTCAGGGTGAGATCGCGCAGGGAGTCGATGTGCGACTCCTCGCCCTCGATCGTGCCGCGCAGCGCGGGGGCGCCCTCGCCCAGGTCATACACCAGCACGTCGGCGTCGTGCAGGGCGGTCTGGCCGACCACGAGCGTGTCGCCGGCGGCCGCAAGCACGGGCGGCCGCAGGTGCTCGCCCCCGACAGCCACGGGCGCCGGGACGCTCGCGCTGAGATCCAGGCCGACGACGCCGCCGGTGCCGTTGTCGCATCCGTGCCCCACCCACAACCGCTCGCCCAGCAACGCCAGGGTGGACGGGCAGGGGTGGGCCGACAGGTCGATCCGGCGGGTGACGGCGAGGCTCGCGGTGTCGATCTCGGCGACCTCGTTCGAGGCGGTGAGAGCGGCGTACAGGCGGGTGCCGTCCACGTTCACGGCCAGTTGTTGGACGCCGGGCAGGCCGGTGACGACGCCGCCGGTGAGGTTTCCGTCAGTGTCGGCCACGATGATGCGGTCGCCGGCGGGAACGAACACCCGGCCGCCGCCGACGGCCAGGTCCGCGGCGTAGGAGTCGGCGACCCCGAGGTCGGTGGGGGTGCCAGCTGCCGAGGCGGCGGGGGCCGTGACAGTAAGCAGGCCGGTGATCAGGCCGGCGGCGCCGCAGTAAGCGGCTAATCGGCGAACCAGGGATGGAAACACGAGAGCCTCCCGCCAACATGGGAACATGTGTTCTAATAACGTCTCATGGGTGCTCCCACGTCAAGATCATCCGGTCGCGCGACACCAAACCGTGATCAAGCACCCTCCGGCGTTCGAGACCGGAACGATGGTCGGTGCTCGCAGAAGGCGTCGATGCCCAGCGTGGTGGCGTTGGTGCCGTCGGCGTCCATGACCACCAGGTCGCTGCTGGCGGCATAGACGATCTGGGTGCCGCCGGCGGAGAAACCGGCGGGGCCATTGGCCGCATCGGAGCCGCTGGTGAGCTGGGTGACGCCGGTGCCGTCGGGATTGACGGAGTAGATGTCGCCGTTGCCGGTGAGCTGATAGTAGTAGATCTTGCTGTTGGTGCCCGGGAACGCGGCGTGTGCCGGCACAGTGAGAGCGGGCCTGCCCGCCAGCGCCAGCGCCAGAGCGGCGGCCAGGGCAAGCCGGCGGCCGAACCGTCCGCGGGCACGCCGAGATGAGGACAGGGACAAGCGCACTACTTCTCCTCGCCCACCGTCACGGCCCGTCCTGCCGGCCGGAAACATCCGTGACAGTGCTGCCTTGGGGCGAAGACCCACGTCCACTCGGCGCAAACGACGCAGGCGAAGATCGCTCACCTGAACCGGCACGCAAGCGACCAACCCCCTAGCAAGGCAGACGCTCCGCTTGCTCGCGAAGGCGGACGTGACCTGCAGGTCGGGCCTGAGTCGTGCCCGGTCCTCGGCGCCGGCGACGGCCCGTACTCGGCCCCCGGGCAGGCGACAAGCCAGAAGGTGCCCCGGCCGCACCGTCGAGGACTTGTTCCGCGACTGCCTGGACCGGATCGTCCACGGCCCCGCCGTGAGGCCGGCCCCACGCCCTGACCTGCCGGCCGTTCCGTGACACGGCCATGACACCACGCGGGCGCCGTCCCAGCAGGTGCCGTTCCGCAGCGACTTCCTCAGTGCTGCGGGGACCTCAGGTAGTCGCCGTGCTCCAGGTCTTCGAGCAGGGTCGGGTGTACGGGTGACCAGCCGAGCAGCTCCTGCGTGCGGAAACTGGAGACAGGCCCGTCGAACCCGTACGCGACGGCCATGAACGGGCTGACGAAGTGCGTGGCGGCCTCGGCGGGCGTCAGCGAGACCGCAGGCACCCCCAGGCCCCGGGCGATCGTCTCGGCGATGCTCCGCAAGGTGACGCCGCTTTCGGCCACCCCGTGCAGCACGCTGCCCGCGGGCGCCTGCTCCACCGCCAGGCGGAACAGGACCGCCGCGTCGAGCCGGTGCACCGCGGGCCACCGGTTGGTGCCGTCTCCCACGTAGGCGGATACGCCGGTCTTCCGCGCGGTGGCGATGAGCATGGGGATGAAACCATGATCTTCGGGACCGTGAACGGTGGGAGCCAGGCGCACCACGGCGGCGCGTACGTCCCTGGTGGCGAAGTCCAGGCACGCGCGCTCCCCGGCGAGGCGGAAGGCGGCGATCCCGGTGGCGTCGGGCTCGTCCTGCTCGGTGCTCTCCCGGCCGGCGGGCATGACCAGGGTGCCCGAGGTGACGACGAGCGGCTTGCCCGAGTGTTCCAGCGGCCGGCCGAGCGTCTCGATCGCCGTCCGGTCGCGCCTCGTCATGTCGTCGAGAGCGGAGAAGTCGCCGCCGTAGGCCATGTGCAGGACTCCGTCGGCGGCCTCGGCGCCGCTGCGCAGGCTGTCGAGGTCGTCCAGGGAGCCGCGGTGGGGTGTGGCCCCGAGCGAGGCCAGCCGGGCGGCCGCGGCGTCCGAGCGCGCCAGAGCGGTGACGGTGTGACCGGCCGCGATGAGTTCGGTGACGACGGCGGGGCCGGTCTGGCCGGAACCGCCGGTGACGAAGACATGCATGAGACCTTCTCCCTTAATGCCAGTGACTGGCGCTACGTAGCGCCAGTCGCTGACTGTAGGTAACGCCAGTCGCTGGCGTCAAGTAGCGTCAGTCACTGGCATATGCGGTATCCTGCGGAGCGTGCCAAGGAGCGGAGCAGAAGCGCGCCGCCGCCTGCAGCAGGCGGCCCTGGAGCTGTACCGGGAACGCGGGTTCGACCGGACCACCACGGCCGAGATCGCCGCCCGGGCCGGCCTCAACGAACGCACGTTCTTCCGGCACTTCCCCGACAAACGCGAGGTGCTCTTCGACGGCGAAGCCGACCTGCGCGCGTCCCTGGTACAGGCGGTGGCGGAGGCACCCGACGGTCTCCAGCCGCTCGACCTGCTGCTCTACGCCTTCCGCAAGGTCGAGCACCTCCTCGAGGACAACCGCCCCTTCGCCGAACCACGCCTGCAGGTCATCGCGGCGACGCCGGCACTGCGCGAGCGGGACCTGGCCAAGGCCGCGTCGATCGC
>NZ_JBFAOM010000050.1:0-65936 GCF_040675235.1 Nonomuraea sp. NPDC049637 | reverse complement strand
AACCCTCGCATCAGAAGGTGCCCGACCTGATCGGGCGGGACTTCACCGCGCCGGCCCCGAACCAGCGCTATGTCGGCGACATCACCTACTTGCCCGTCGGCGAGGGCCGGTTCCTGTATCTGGCGACCGTGCTGGATCTGTGTTCGCGGCGGCTGGCGGGCTGGTCGATCGCCGATCACATGCGCGCCGAGCTGGTGAGCGACGCGCTGCGCGCGGCCGCTGCGACACGGGGCGGTCTGCACGGCGCGATCTTCCATGCCGATCACGGGGCCCAGTACACCTCGGCCGAGTTCGCCAGGGTCTGTGCCGAGCTCGGTGTGCGCCAGTCCATGGGAGCCGTCGGCACCAGCGCCGACAACGCCGCGGCGGAGGCGTTCAACGCCACCCTCAAACGCGAAACGCTGCAGGGCGCCAAGCGCTGGTCCTCGGCGCGTGAGGCCCGCCTGGCCGTCTTCAAGTGGATCACTCGCTACAACACTCGAAGGAGACACTCCGCCCTCGGCTACCTCAGCCCTATCGACTACGAGCAGCAAACCACCGATAAGGTGCTGCTCGCCGCATGACAACCCGTGTCCACGCTTCGGGGTGAGCCCCCGTCTTGCCCACCTGGGACGAGGCCCTCGACCAGCTCGACACCGACGAAACGGCCGAACCCCTGCACGTGATCCGCTTCGGCACCCAGGTGGACGTGCAAGGCGTCCTGGCCGGCACTCCCGACGCCGACCAGTGCATCCGCTACCTGTCGAAATACCTGACCAAGTCACTTGGCGAAAGCCTCGACGCCGACGACCCGGCTCGCCGCGATCATGCTGCCCGCCGGGCTGAGGCGTTGCGCTTCGAACCCTGCTCGCCCACTTGCGCCAACTGGCTCCGTTACGGCGTACAGCCCAAGGGAGCCAAGGCCGGAATGGTCCCGGGGCGGTGTCGTGGCAAGGCTCACAAGCCCCAACACCTCGGCTACGCCGGACGCCGTGTCCTGGTCTCCCGCAAGTGGTCGAACAAGACGCTGGCCGAACACAAGCAGGACCGCCGCACCTGGGTCCTGGAAGCCCTCGGCCAGACCGACCAACCGCGAGACCCACATCGCTACGTGTGGAGGCCCGTCCCGGCCGGAGACTCCAACGTGCCGCCGCTGGCGGTCCGTCTCCTCCGTACCGTGGCCGAACGCCAACGCTGGCGAGCCCACATGGCCCAACTCGAAGCCCAAGCAGCGGGCCAAGATCTTCCGGCAGTCGAAGGGAGGGCGGCATGAAGGACGACAAGCCGATGACGGTCCCCGAAATCCTCGACGCGCTCGGCGGCATCTCGCGCCGAACGTTCTACCGCTGGCGTGAGATCGGCAAGGCACCCCAGGGCTTCAAGCTGCCCAACGGGGAGATCCGCATCTACCGCAGCGAGCTCACAGCGTGGCTGGAAAACCTCCGGGAGGCGGCGTGAACACCTCCTACGACGTGAAGTTCTGGACGATCACTCGGAACGAGTCGAGCAAGACGCCGTCCTTCGTTGTCCGCTGGAAGGTCGGCGGCCGGCAGAAGTCGAAGACGCTCAGAACCAAGGCGCTCGCGGAAAGCCTCCTGTCCGACCTCCGGCAGGCGGCCAAGCGTGGCGAACTGTTCGACATCGACACAGGACTCCCCCTGTCCATGCTGCAGGCCAAGAGCGCCCGTACGATATTCGACTTCGTCCGGGCGTACATAGAAATGAAGTGGCCTCACGCGGCGGCCAAGACCCGCGACAGCGTCTCGGATGCCCTCTCCACAGCACTTCCCGCCCTCGTAAAGGACCGCCCCGGCCGCCCTGACGTGGAGTCGCTGCGGACGGCCCTGCGTAAGTACGCGCTTCTCCCCGAGAGCAAGCGCCCCGTTCCTCCCCCGGACGCAGCACGAGTGATCCGCTGGCTCGAAAGCGCCTCGCTCGATATGGCCGCCCTCAGCGAGGCCAAGACCGTCCGGTTGGCACTCGACGCGATCGCACTCCGGCTCGACGGCAAGGCCGCCAGCGCCAACACGATCAGGCGCAAGCGGGCCGTGCTGCACGCGCTCCTGGAGTACGCCGTAGAGCTGGAAGAGCTTTCGGCAAATCCGCTGCACCGGATCAAATGGAAGCCGGCCAAGACGACCGAGACAGTAGACCCGCGAATCGTGGTGAACCCTCGCCAGGCGCAAGAGCTGCTGACCGCGGTGACCTACGTAGGCAGGCGGGGGCGAGGCCGGCGGCTCATGCCCCTGTTCGCTTGCATGTACTACGCGGCTCTACGCCCCGCCGAAGCCATCGCCCTCCGCAGGGAGGACTGCGACCTTCCGGCAACCGGCTGGGGACGCTTCCTCATCGACGTATCACGCCCTGAGGTCAACAGACAGTGGACAGACACCGGAGACGCCCACGAGGAACGCGGGCTCAAGCACCGGGGACGTGACGACGTGCGTCCCGTGCCCATCCCGCCAACTCTGGTGAAGATCCTTCGGCAACACATCGACGAGTTCGGCCTTGGCCCCGAAGGACGACTGTTCCAGAGCGAGCGGGGCGGGGTCGTCGCCTCGACGGCATACACAGAGGTGTGGCAGGAAGCCCGCAAGCTCGCCCTGACGCCCTCCCAGGTCGCCTCTCCGCTCGCCAAACGACCGTACGACCTGCGACACGCGGCGGTGTCCCTCTGGCTCAACGCGGGCGTCTCGGCTCCCGAGGTGGCCGAGCGGGCGGGCCACAGCGTTGACGTGCTCCTGCGGGTCTATGCCAAGTGCATCGACGGCCAACAGGAGATCGCGAATCGCCGGATCGCTGACGCCTTGGCAGCCTGACGTTGCCTCTCCACACCGAGCCCCGGATGATCTCCGGGGCTCGCTTGCGTCTCAGGGGAACATCAACCCCCGAAAAGCCGGCCCCGACCAGGGAAAACACGCCCAAGATCATTGCGCGTATATTGCGTGACCAGCGACAAACGGCCGCTCAGGGCGGCTCGCGGCTGCATACCCCTGAAACGCAGAAGAGGCCCCGAAGGGCCTCTGACCTGCAGCTACTGCTGGTGGCAGGTGCAAGGTTCGAACTTGCGTAGGCTGAGCCGACGGTTTTACAGACCGCTCCCTTTGGCCACTCGGGCAACCTGCCGTGCCATCCGCTCTCGCGGCGACAGACAGAAGAATAGCGGACTTCCGAGGTGTACGTGACACCAGTTTGTCCCCAGCCGGATCGTGGTCACCGGCTGCGCCGGAACAGCAGGCGTCCCATCCCGCGTGCGTGCTGGTCGAAGCCTGCCGCGTCGTTGGTTCGGGGGAAGGGTTCGTCCGGGACGGGTACGTCGAGGAAGTCGCACAGTGGCTGCCAGCCCTGGGCGACTTCGAACACCAGCAGGCGGTCCTGGGGGATGGTGGCTTTGACCTCCTCCACGTGTTCGGTGAAGATCTTCAGAGCGAGTTCGGTGTCGGGGATGCCGCCGCCGAAGACGCGCTCGCTCACGACCAGCCGGGTCATCCGGATGAAGGCCGCGAAGTCGGTGTCGAGGAGGCGGGAGAGTGTGGCCATCGTCCGGCCCGTCCAGGTGCGGGCGCGGGCCGACTGTTTGAAGATGGTGGCGTTCATGCTGGCCAGCCAGCGTTCAGGGTCGCGGACGGTGAGGATGACCTTGGCGTCGGTGTAGTGGTGGGCGAGTTCGCGCCAGTATGCGGCGGCCGGCCAGTCGACGCAGGAGTCGTACCCCGACATGAGGGTTTCCCAGGTGACCGGACGGCCTTCGGCGAGGTCCAGCCAGCGGCGGATGTGGACGGGATTCTGGAGCACCTCCGTCATGTGATGACATGGGCCGAAGCCCAGACGTTCCAGCGCGGTCTTCGTGGACAAGGTTCCGGTACGGCCGAAGCCGGCTCCGATGACTCGCATGATCCCTACCAATACGATCGGAAACTGCGAAATGTGGGTCCACAGGCATGATCCGTCGCCAAGGACCCGGCATCAAGCCGCCTCGCGCCGACGTGGACTGCACTGCGCGCCGATGCTGGCTAGGCTCGTTCGCTGGGTCCGCGCATTCGGCGTACGACGGAGCTGTTTCGCGTACGGCGGAGGGGCGGGATCCCGAATAACGCTTTCACAGCCGAGAGGATGGGTGTTTTGGCCGATTCATCTTTCGATATCGTCAGCAAGATCGACCGCCAGGAGGTCGACAACGCGCTGAACCAGACGGCCAAGGAGATCGGACACCGCTTCGACTTCAAGGGCACCGGGGCGAGCATCAGCTGGACCGGTGACAACATCGAGATCAAGGCGAACAGCGAGGAGCGCGCCAACGCCGCACTCGACGCGTTCAAGGACAAGGTGGTCAAGCGCGGGCTCTCGCTGAAGATCCTCGACGCGGGCGAGCCCAGGCTGTCGGGCAAGGAATACCGCATGCTGGTCACCCTCAAGGAGGGCATCGACCAGGAGAACGCCAAGAAGATCTCCAAGCTGATCCGCGACGAGGGTCCCAAGGGCATCAAGGCGCAGATCCAGGGCGAGGAACTGCGGGTCAGTTCCAAGAAGAAGGACGATCTGCAGGACGTCATTTCTCTGCTCAAGGGCAAGGATCTGGACATCGCCCTGCAATTCGTGAACTACCGCTAACAGGTCGGCCTCCGGGGCACATGGCGGCGTACGCGCCTTCTTGTGCCTCGGGCCTGCGTTCGCGTTGGAACGGGCGAATCCGGCATCGTAGGCTCGACGACCGTGACGAAGATCCCCCTGCGCCGCTTCACGGCACGTGTCCTGCCCCTTGACGCGAACGACCGGGTGCTGCTGCTGCACGGCTTTGATCCGCAACTGCCGGACAAGCCGTTCTGGTTCACCATCGGGGGCGCGGCGGAGGCCGGGGAGGAGCTTCGGCAGGCCGCCGCGCGCGAGTTGTACGAGGAGGTCGGGATCCGGCGGGAGGTGGCGGAGTTCACCGGACCGTACGGGACGAGCACGATCGAGTTCTGCTGGTCTGATTATGCGATCACACAGGACCAGACCTTCTTCGCGATCCGGGTGCACGACACCGCCGTCTCGTTCGAGCACATGGAGCAGATCGAGAAGGAGACGACGACCGGGCATCGGTGGTGGAGCGCGGAGGAACTCGACAGCACCGAGGAGACCTTCTTCCCGGAGGACCTGCCCGCCATCCTGCGGAGGATCACGGCGGCCGGAGAACCCGGGTAGCCCCGACGTCGCTGGAAGGCCCTGATCGCTGCAGCAAGTCCGCCGAAGAGCCGAGAATGACGGGTGAGCCCCGTTCGGGGCTCTCGGTCGATTTCGGCGGCTCTGGCGCTACCAGCGCGGACGTGTCCCCTGCACTCCCGCCGGCCGGGAAGGTCAGCGGCGGTAGCCGGCCATGCGCTCCAGCCTCGCCACCCGCTCCGACGTGGGCGGATGCGTCGAGAAGAGGCGGCCGAAGCCGGATCCGCTGAACGGGTTCGCGATCATCATGTGGGACGCCGACGTCAGGCGGCTGTTCTCGGGAAGCGGCAGCCTGCGCGCCCCCATCTCGATCTTGCGAAGGGCCGAGGCCAGGGCCAGCGGGTCGCCCGTGAGCCGCGCGCCCGACTCGTCGGCCTGGAACTCCCGGGTGCGGGAGATCGCCATCTGGACCATCCCGGCCGCCACGGGCCCGAGGATCATCATCAGCAGGGCGCCCAAGAATCCGGGCCCCTCGTCGTCGTCGGAACCGCCGAAGAAGACGGCGACGTAGCTGAGCCACGTGATCATCGTGGCCAGCGCGCCGGCCACGGACGAGACCAGGATGTCCCGGTTGTACACGTGGGACAGCTCGTGCCCGATCACGCCGCGCAGCTCGGACTCGTCGAGCAGCTGGGTCAGGCCGTACGTGACGCACACGGCGGCCTTCCGTGGGCTGCGGCCGGTCGCGAAGGCGTTGGGCTGGACCGTCGGGGAGATGTAGAGCCGCGGCATCGGCTGGCGCGCCTCGGTGGAGAGCTCGCGGACGATGCGGTAGAGCGTGGGATGCTCGACCTCGCTGACCGGCCTGGCCCGCATGGCCGACAGCGCGATGCGGTCGGAGAAGAAGTAGGCGACGCCGTTGCTCAGCAGGGCCAGCACGAGCGCGATCTGCAGGCCGGTGCCACCCCCCAGCCACGCGCCCATCACGACGATGAACGCGGACAGACCTCCCAGGAGGATGGCGGTACGCAGACCGTTGTGGTGCAAGGTCTCCCCCCTTCGTGGTCCGGGTTTCACCTCGTCCAACGACGACGACCCGGTCTATCGTTCCCCGGCGTGCTCAGCCGCGGGCGGAGCGCGACTTACCCCCTGTTCGCCGGGGGCAGGACGGGTTGCGGCCCGGCTGCCCGCGTGGGGACAGCCGGGTGTCATGACCGGCCTGCGGTCAGCTCGTGGCCGATAAGGAGGTCAGGTCCAGCACGACCTGCGGAGCGACCGAGAAGAGGATCGCCACGGCCAGGGCCAGGCCGACAGCGAGCCACGCGGACGGCGACGAGCCACGCAGACGCGTCTCCCCGGAAGGGGCGAAGAGGCGGGCCGCCCAGGCGGCGTAGTAGTAGAGGCCGAGCACGGTGTTGACGGCCATGACCAGCGCGAGCCAGCCGAGGCCGCCTTCGACGATCGTCCGGAACACGAAGACCTTGGCGAAGAGGCCGGCCAGCCCCGGCGGCAGCCCCGCCAGGCAGACCAGGCAGAACGCCAGCGCGATGCCGGCCGCCGGGCTGCGGAGGACCAGGCCGCGATAGTCGTCGAGCTCGTTGCGCGGGGCGGCCCTGGAGACGAGCATGACGACGGCGAAGGCGCCGAGGTTCATGGCCGCGTAGATGACCAGGTACGCGACGGATGTGCCGGTCGCGGCCTGGGACGCGGCCTGGGACGGGGCCGCCGTGGCGGCGATCGCCAGCGGGGCCAGGACGTAGCCGGACTGCGCGACCGAGGACCAGGCCAGCATGCGGACGGCCGACCGCTGACGCATGGCGAGCAAGTTGCCCACCGTCATGGTCAGCGCCGAGACGACCGCGATCACCGGCCCCCAGGTGGACGACTGGCCGGCCAGCCCGGTGACCAGGACCAGGATGAGCCCCGCGAACCCGGCCGCCTTGGAGATGACCGACAGCAGGGCCGCCACCGGGACGGGCGCGCCCTGGTAGACGTCCGCCGCCCAGGAGTGGAACGGCACGGCGGCGATCTTGAACGCGAACCCGGCCGCCACGAGGACGACGCCCACCGTGACGACCGCCGGCAGCCCGTGGGCCGTCGCCAAGACCGTGGAGTGCGTGCCCGCCGCCGCTCCGGGTGCCGGGATCCGGCCGCCCAGGACGGCCGCCACGCGGGAGAGGTGGACCGCCCCGGAAGCGCCGTACAGGAGGGAGACGCCGAACAGCATGACGGCCGTGGACACGACCGACACGACGAAGAGCTTGACCGCGGCCTCGGAGGCGCGGCCGTCGTAGCGCCGGAGCGCGGTGAGGGCGAACACCGGGAGCGAGACCAGTTCGAGCGCCACCACGAGCATGATCAGGTCGCGGGAGGCCGGCAGGGTCACCGCGCCGACGAGGGTGCACAGCAGCAGGAAGTACCACTCACCGGCCGGGATTCCGCCCCCGGCCAGCTCCGTCATCGACATCAGCACGACCACCAGGGCCGCGACGAGCACCAGCCCGGCGAAGACCGTCGTGAACCGGTCGGCGACGAACGAGCAGAGCGTGCCCGCTCCCCCGGTCGCGAGATCCGGCGGCACGCAGAACGTCGCCCGGGACGTGCCGCCCGCAGCCTGCGCGATCACGAACCCGAGGGCCACGACGACCCCCGCCAGGGTCACCAGCCCGAGCGCGGTGCGGGTACGCGTCGCGACAGGCAGGAACACGTCGAGCAGCAGCACGAGCCCGGCCACGACCGCCAACGCCAGCGGCGGCGCGATGACGAAGTAGTCGATCTGCTGAGTCATGGCAGGGCTCCCAGCAGGGTCTGCGCCACCGGCGTGGTGAGGGAGAGCAGGAGACCGGGCCAGAGCCCGAAGAGCACGATCAGGACCACCAGCGGGGTCCACGCCGCCACTTCGTAGGACCGGACGTCGTCGATGCGCTGCGTGGCGTTCCCAGCTTCGAGCGTCGCGGTCGCCGGCTGCCCCGCGAGCGACTCCGCCGAGCCGAGAGGCGCAACGGGACGTTCGTCCGGGGCCTCCTGTTGCCGCGCGGCTCCCGACGGTCGGCCGTGGGTGACGCGGGACAACATGAGCACGAAGTACGCGGCCGTCAGGACCGCCCCCAGGCCGCCGATCACCATGTACGCGAGGAAGAGCGCACGCGGCAGGCCGCTCGCCGGCTGGAACGCCCCCAGCAGCGCCAGCATCTCCCCCCAGAACCCGGCCAGGCCGGGCAGCCCGAGCGAGGCGATCGCGGCGAACGTGAGCACCGATCCCAGGCGCGGCATCGTGGCCAGCAGGCCGCCGCCGAGGCCCGGCATGTCGGCCGTGTGGTAGCGATCTTTGATCCCGCCGGCCAGGAAGAACAGCAGGCCGGTGATCAGGCCGTGGGCGACGTTCGCGAACAGGGCGCCGTTGACGCCGACGGGGGTCAGGGTGGCGAAGCCGAGCAGGACGAATCCCATGTGGCCCACGGAGGAGTAGGCGATCATGCGTTTGAGGTCACGCTGGGCCAGGCAGGCCAGGGCGCCGTAGACGATGCCGGCCACGGCGAACGCCCCGAGCCACGGCGCCACCGCGGTCGCCCCCTCGGGAAGGACGGGGATGGCGATCCTGGCGAAGCCGTACGTGCCCATCTTCAGCAGCACTCCGGCCAGCAGCACCGAGCCGACGGTCGGGGCCTCGGTGTGGGCGTCGGGCAGCCAGGTGTGCAGGGGCCACATCGGCGTCTTGACCGCCAGGCCCACACCGATCGCCACGAACGCCAGGACCTGCACGGACCTGGACATGCCCGCGCCGTGGGCCGCGGCCAGCTCGGCCATGTCGAGCGTGCCGGTGCGTGCCCAGACGAGCAGCAGGCCGAGGAGCATCACGACCGAGCCGAGCAGCGTGTACAGGATGAACTTGACCGACGCCGCCCGGCGCCCGGCGCCGCCCCAGATGCCGATCAGGAAGTACATCGGGATCAGCACGATCTCGAAGAAGACGAAGAAGAGCAGCAGGTCGAGGGCGAGGAACGTGCCGATCATGCCGACTTCGAGCACCAGCAGGGTGAACACCAGCGCCCTCGGCCTGTTCCCCAGGAACCGGCCCGGCGTGCTGGGCCGCCCCCAGGACAGGTAGCCGAAGCAGAGGAACGTCAGCAGCGCGGTGAGCACGATCAGCGGCAGGGAGATGCCGTCGACGCCCAGGTGGAAGCGGAGCCCCAGGCCGGGGATCCACGGCTGGTCGATCGCGAACTGCGGGCTCGTCGGCCGCCCGTGGTCGAACGTGGCCGCCATGACCAGGGCCAGCGCCAGTGTGACCCCCGAGAAGATCAAGCCGTACGCGCGCAGGGCCGGGCGGAGCGCGCCGGGGGCGAGGAGCAGCAGAAGCGCGCCGAGCAGGGGCACGGCGAGCAGTGCGACCGACAGCCAGCCCGTCATGTGAGCATCACCGCCCCCACCGCGATCAGGATCACGCCGGCGAGAACGCCGCTGACATAGAGCTGGACGTTGCCGTTCTGGGCCAGGCGCAGCCATCCGGACAGGCCGCGGGCGGTGCGGCCCGAACCGCGGACGGCGCCGTCCACGACCACGTCGTCGGTTCTGACGACCAGCCGGGCCAGGGCCGCGATCGGGCGGACGAACAGCGCCGCGTAGACGTCGTCGACGTAGAAGGCGCGCTCGCAGGGCACCCGTAGAGGGCCGAGCAGGCGAGCCGGGTCGGTGACGGGATCGCCGCGCCAGACGGCGTAGACGACACCCGCGCCGAGCAGGGCGAGCACGACGCTGATCGCGGCCACCGCCAGCTCGACGTGCGGCTGCCCGGCGAAGCCCAGCAGCAGGGCGGGGACCGCGAGAAGCACGACGGGCACGAGCATGGTCTTGGGAGCCTCGGTGACGTCGACGACGTGGGCCGTGCCGGGCTCGGGCTCGGGGAGCGCCACCACGCGCGGCGGCCCGAAGAACGTGCGGAGCCAGGCTCTGGTGGCGTACGCGCCGGTGACGGCGACGGTCGCGAGGGCGCAGCCGTACAGGAGCAGGGCGGCGGCGTCCGTCAGGCCCCTGCCGGACAGCGCGCCCTCCATGGCCGCCAGGACGCCGTCCTTGCTGAAGAAACCGCTGGCCGGCGGGAGGCCCATCAGAGCGGCGAACCCCACCGTCATCGTCACGAACGTGACCGGCAGCTCGCGCCGCAACCCGCCCATCTGGGTCATCAGGTTGGAACCGACGTGGTGGATCACCACTCCCGCGCACAGGAACAGCAGCGCCTTGAACGCCCCGTGGGTCACCAGGTGGAAGACGGCCGCCCGGTCGGAGCCCGCGGCCAGGCCGCCGGCCATGTAGGCGAGCTGGCTGACCGTGGAGTAGGCGAGCACGCGTTTCAGGTCGTCCTGGGCGAACGCGGCCAGTGCGGCGCCCAGCATGCCGACCGCCGCGACGACGGCCAGGACGTCGAGCGTGGGACGGGCGGCGAGGAAGGCGGGATAGAGCCTGGCCACGATGAAGATGCCGGCGGCGACCATGGTGGCGGCGTGGATCAGCGCGCTGATCGGGGTCGGGCCGGCCATGGCGTCGGGGAGCCAGGTGTGCAGCGGCACCTGGGCGCTCTTGCCGGCGACGCCGCACAGCAGCAGCATGGTGGCCGTCGTCAGGGTGGCCGCGGACATGTCGGGCACCTTCGCCAGCACGTCGGCGACGCGGAAGCTGCCCGCCGCCGTGCCGAGGACGAAGATGCCGAACAGGAAGCCGACGTCGCCGAGCCGGGTGACGAGGAACGCCTTGACCGCCGCACGCGAATTGCCCCGGTCTTCCCACCAGTGTCCGATGAGGAGGTAGGAGCACAGGCCCATGATCTCCCAGCCGACGTAGAGGACCAGGAGGTCGCCCGCGTAGACCACCAGGAGCATGGCACTGGTGAACAGGCTGATGAACGCGCTGTAGGAGGGGTAGCGGGGATCGTCCTTGAGGTAGCCGACCGAGTAGACCTGCACGGCCAGCGCCACCAGCGTCACCAGGACGCCGAGGACGGCCGACAGGTCGTCGGCCAGCAGGGTCAGCGAGATCGGGACGCCGCCGGTGACGATCGAGCCGTACGTGCGGCCCACCGGCGCCGAGGGGACGCCGCCTTCGAGGAACGCGAAGCCCGGCCCCCAGGCCAGCCACAGAGCCAGGACGGCCGACGCCGCGGTCGGGACGACGGCGATCCAGGCGGCTCGGGTGTTGGCGCGTTCGCCGGCGATCTTCTCGGCAGCCGCGAGCCGCGCTCTGTCCGATGGGGGTTCCTGGACAGCGGGGCGGGCGTGCGGCCAGCGGGAGAGCAGCAGGCCGGTGGCGGCGGCGATGGCGGGCAGCAACACGGCCAGCAGCGGGAACGTCGTCACAGCTCGCCCCCTCGCCGGGCGGGGCGGTCGTCCGAGAGGGGCCGGCCCGGGCCGGTCGGCGAGGCCGGAGGGTGGTCGTTGAGAGAGGGCGGGCCGGTGCCGGCGGAGGCGGAGCTCGGGACCAGGTCAGGGCGTTCGTCGGCGGGCTCGGACAGGTCGCGGAGGTGGTCGAGGTCGACGGTGCGGCGGTTGCGGTAGAGGGCCAGGACGATCGCCAGGCCGAGGCCGACCTCGGCGGCGGCGATGACGATGACGAAGAGGGTGAGCACCTGACCGCTGTGCAGCCGGTCGCGCAGCCACACGTCGAACGCCACCAGGTTGAGGTTGACGGCGTTGAGCATCAGCTCGACCGACATCAGCACGAGGATCGTGTTGCGCCTGGCGAGCACGCCGTAGACGCCCACGGAGAACAGCAGCGCGGAGACGACCGCCGGGTAGACGATGTGCACTAGTGACCCCCGGTCTGATCGGGCGGCGAGCCGGGAATGTCCGTACGGGACAGCACGATGGCTCCGATCAATGCGGCGAGCAGCAGCACGGACAGCGCCTCGAACGGCAGCACCCAGGTGGCGAAGACGCTGGCGCCCAGCTCCTTCGCCGCCCCCTGGCCCGGTGTGAGCGGGGTGTACGCCGTGCGGAAACCGTCGATCACGACCGTGACCAGGACCGCGGCGGTCGCCACCGCCACCAGGGCGGCCACCGGCCGGTTGCCGCTGTCGAGGTCGGCGGAACGGCCGATCGGGGCACGGGTGAGCATGATGCCGAACAACATCAGGACCACCACCGCGCCCACGTAGATGAGCACCTGGACCCAGGCCACGAACTCGGCGGTCAGCACCAGGTAGCCGCCCGCGAGCGCGCCGAAGGAGACCACGAGCCACAGGGCGGCGTGGACGAGTTGCCGGGTCGTGACGACGAGCAGCGCCGATCCAACCGCTACCGCTCCCAGCAGCAAGAAGACGATCTCTTGCCCGGTGGGTGACAGGTAGGAGGGCACCGCCTCGGTCACGACTCCTCCTCGGACTCCTCTGTGTCGTCAGGGCCGAGCCGCCCCGGCGGTCGGATGGACCTCGGGTCCGCCATCCGGCGCCTGCGGGGGCTCGCGGAAGAAGTCTGCTCGTCCGGGCCGGGTTCCGGAGCCGGTTCACCCGCGCCTGTGGAAAACCCGTTCGAGGGCGGCTCGCCTGTGGATGAAGGCGTGCGCGGCGGGCGCTCGTCAGAGGCCGGGCCGGCCTGGCCGGATGGGCGGTTCGGCTCCTCGCCCGCCGGAACGGCGGCCTCGCCCGCCGGAGCGGCGGCGTCGTCGTCATGGACGCGCGGCGCGACGCCCTCAGCCGCGGGGGGAACGTCGCCTTCCGCCACGTCTGACGGGCTTGCCGCTGTTGACGGCTTCGGCGCCTTCGTGTCGGACGGGCGAGTGCCTTCCGGCTCTTCGTCCTGTGCATCGGCGGGCGGTTCGGCCGCCTGCGGGGTAGGCGGGAGAGAGCCTGGAGGACGGATGCCTCGTACGTTCGACATGGGCCTGCGCGTACGCTCGCGGCGGCCCGCAGGGGGCGCGGCCGGGCCTTCGCCGGGAGCGGCCTCGGGCGCTTCCGCGGAGCCGGCCTTCTCGCCTGCCCGCTCTTCCCGGTCCGCGCCGGCGCACTCTTCGACGACCGACGGGCCCGCGTCGGTGCGCCCAGAAGGCGGAATTGCGCCCGTCCGTCCGGCGTCACCCTCGGGGGCAGGGACGCCTTCCCCACCTTCGGGGCGGCGCGCCGCTTCGGCGCCGGAGGTTGCGCTGACGGCGGAGTCGGGGCCGAGCGCCGATGCGGCGCCGGTCTCGGAGCCGGCGCCGGCGTTCGCACCGGAGGCAGCCACTCCCGGCTCTCCGCTTCCCGGCTCTCCGCTTCCCGGGGGCGCGGCTCCTGGCTCGGCGGCGCCCGGCTCGGTCACGCCCTCGCCCGGGACGCCCGTCGCTCCCCTGAGGGCACGCTCGCCCCGCGGGCCGGCACCCGGGCGAGCTGCGCCCGTTTCCCTAGGCGCCGTTGACGCTGCTTCGCCCGTGGCGCCCTCCCGAGGCGCCGTTGACGCTGCTTCGCCCGTGGCGCCCTCCCGCTCCCGCTCTCGCGGGGCGCGGCGGGCGGCTCCGGCGGGGCCGGGTGCTTCCGGCGCCGCTCCGGGGCGGGTCGTTCCGGTACGGGCCGCGGGACGGCGAGGTGCCGCCGTGAGCTCCTTGGGAGGCTCGGCGCCGGGATCGTGGGCGGGCGGCGGCGGGACGGTCTGGGTCCAGGACGCCAGCTTGTCCTTCTCGTGAAGAAGGTTCCGGATGTCACCCTCGGCGTACTCGAACTCCGGAGACCAGAAGAGCGCGTCGAAGGGGCAGACCTCGATGCAGATGCCGCAGTACATGCACAGCGCGAAGTCGATGGCGAACCGGTCGAGCACATTGCGCTGGCGGGGACGCCCGCCCTCCGGGGCCGGGATCGTCTCCTTGTGGGAGTCGATGTAGATGCACCAGTCGGGGCACTCTCGGGCACAGAGCATGCAAGAGGTGCAATTTTCCTCAACGAGGGCGATAACGCCTCGACTGCGCGGCGGAAGAGCCGGCTTGACCTCGGGATACTGCTGGGTGACGGATTTGCGCAGCATGTGGCGAAGAGTGATGGACAGCCCTTTCGCCAGTCCGACTCCCGGTATCCGCGCCATGGTTCAACATCATGACGTACTTGGCGGCGGAGGTGAATGAGCCAAGACCGTTGTCCCCAGTTTTTCCACAGCTGTCCACAGGTTCTGTGGAAGTTATCCACAGGCTGGGTGACTGTCCGATATGAGCGACTGCATGGCGATAGTCTCTCGGCCATGCCGTACAGCCATCCGGTCCGTCCCAGCAGCGGGGCGTGGGCGGCCGCCATCGGGTGGGCCAGCCTGGCCCTCATCTCGTGCGGGCTGGCGACCCCGTTCACGATCGGGTTCGCGGCATTCTGGCTGCGCAGCACCTGGCAGGCCATCGGAGCCTGCGTCTACCTGGTCCTGATCGGCTCGTTCGTCATCGCCATCATGCTGTACGACGACTTCGACAACATCCCCGAGCCGATGTCCACATTGATCTCGTTCGGGTTCGTGATCGCCTGGATCGGCGGGGTCGCCCATTCGGCCGTCCTGGTGCCGGTGATGGCGCGGGCGCGCCACCGGCCGCCGGTGCACGCGCAGGCCCCCGTGCACGCGCAGGCCCCCGTGCGCACGCAGGCGCCCATGCACGCGCCCGCACAGACGCCCACACCGCAACACCGGCCCGCCGACCTGCATCAACGGACCACGGCCCCCACCCATCAGCAACATCGCGGGCAGCCGGAGTGGATCGGGCACTACCGGGTGCTGCACCAGCTCGGGCGCGGCGGGCAGGGCGCGGTCTACCTGGCCATGGCGCCCAACGGGGCACGGGTGGCGGTCAAGGTGCTGCACGACCTGGTCGACGAGACGGCCCGCACCCGGTTCGCGCGGGAGGTGGACGCGGCTCGGCGCGTCGCCACGTTCTCCACAGCCCGGGTGCTCGATGTGAACATCAACGGGCAGCACGCGTACATCGTCTCCGAATACGTGGAGGGGCCGTCGCTGGAGCAACTCGTACGGCGCCACGGCCCCCGTGACGAGGACGGCCTGACGCGGCTCGCGTTATCCACAGCCGGAGCGCTGGCGGCCATCCACAAGGCCGGGGTGGTGCATCGTGACTTCAAGCCGAGCAACGTCCTGATCGGGCACGACGGGCCGCGGGTGATCGACTTCGGGATCGCCCGGGCGCTCGATCGGATGACCATGACGTCCGGGAAGATGGTGGGGACGCCGCCGTACATGTCGCCTGAGCAGCTGACCGGGGAGCCTGTGGGGCCGGCGTCCGACGTGTTCAGCTGGGCGGTGACGATGATGTTCGCGGCCACCGGGCGTCCGGCGTTCGGGGAGGACACCGTGCCTGCCGTCTTCAACCGGGTGCTCACGTTTCATCCTGACCTGTCGCCGCTGCCGCCCGCCTTGCGCGGTGTGGTGGGGGCATGCCTGAACAAACGCCCCCAGGAACGCCCGTCGGCGTCGGACGTGATGGTCGCGATCGTCCACTGACCGCCGGCCACCCCCGTACAGGCGGGCACCACCGCACAACCGCCCCCGGTGACCGGGGATCGCAGCGAGTCACCCCACCCCGAAGCGCCGTACGGCGAAAGCGGGTCACCCCTGCCCAAGGGGCAGGAACGGTGGAGGTGAGGGAGACCCTTCGAGGGCGACGACGCGGGGGTCAGGGGAAGGCTTGGGGGGAGTGGGTGGTGAGGGTCAGGTATTCCTCGCGGGAGATCCGGTGCATCGCCAGACCCAGCCCGTGGCGTTCGGTGAAGCGGTGGAGAGAAGCCGGGGGCCAGCGGCCGGGCAGGTGGAGCAGGGGGTTGCCCGCGGGGTCGAGGAGGAAGACGCCGCACAGGTCGTCGTGGCGGTACCGGAGGAGGCTGCTGCCCGGTTCGACCGGAACTTCGGTGATCACCCCCGAAGGGCGGTACACCGACAACCTCCGGGACGACTTCATCCGCAGATGCGGCCCTCCAGGCGGCCCCACGACAAGGCCACGCTTCTCCTGCCACCGATGTATCCCGCCCAGCACAGGCCGCACGACGAGCAACGCGGGGCTGAAAGCCACCATCAGCCATTTGGCGTGGATCAGGTCCGTCAGGAAATGTCCGAAGGTCGAGAAGCCGCGCCAGGCGCCCCACATTCCGGCGGCCCCGAGATACATCATCAACGCCAGCCCGGCGATTCCCGCGCACACCCCCAGCGCCAGGTTCCATCGGCCCGTCCGCGGCGCCGGGATTCCGCGGATGCGTTCCCAGCCGGGGGCGCGGGCGGCGAGGATCCGGCGCGCACGTGCAGAGCTGTCGTCCCGGCCGTCCCGGAGCGGGAGGCGGGCCTTGGCGGCGAAGTCCCGCAGGTGGGGTGGGTGCCAGTCGCCGGGCAGGTCCAGCAGGACGAGCCCGTCGGGGTCGAGGGCGGCGACCCCTTTCAGGAACCGCGACCTCTTTCCGGAACCGTCTGTCGAATAGTCGTAACGGTAGAGCGACGCGGGCGTCAGGGTCGTGGAACGGCCCCTGGCTCTGTCGGTGACGGTCACGGTGCGGCCGTCGGAGGAGAGGCTGACTTTCGGGCAGCGGGCGCCTTTCATCGCACCCGCGACGGGCAGGATTTGCGCGTTCACGAATCGTCCCCTTCATCCGGGGCCCCCTATGCCGGGTATGACGGATAAAGGCGACGTAAAGTTTCCGCCGGCGCGAAACTCAGACGAGGACCTTCACCACTCCGGTGAGCGCGAGCTGCACGAGCGCCAGCGGCACCAGACCGGCCCAGGCGAGCTTCTGGAGCTGGTCCTCACGCAGCCGCGGATAGGTGACGCGCAGCCAGATGACCACGAACGCCAGCGAGAAGACCTTGATCAGCGTCCAGATCCAGCCGGGCAGGAACGGCCCGTGCCAGCCGCCCAGGAAGAGCACGGTGGTCAGGAAGGACAGGACGACGATCCCGGCGTACTCGGAGAGCATGAACAGGGCGAAACGCATGCCGGTGTACTCGGTCATCGGGCCCATGATGATCTCGGACTCGGCGATCGGCATGTCGAACGGCGGACGCCGCAGCTCGGCCAGCCCCGCCACGAAGAACACCACGCCGCCGATCGCCTGCCAGGGCAGCCACCACCACTGCCACGCCTCGACGATGCCGGGCATCGACAGCGTGCCCGCCGCCATCGCCACGGACGAGGCCGCCAGCACCAGCGGCAGCTCGTACGACATGAGCTGGGCCGCCGCCCGCATGCCGCCGAGCACCGAATACTTGTTGGCCGACGACCACCCCGCCATGATCGCGCCGAGCACCCCGACGCCCATGACGGCGAGCACGAAGAACAGCCCGAGATCGAGGTCGACGGCGACCAGGCCGCGGTCGAGCGGAATGACGATCAGCACGACCAGGTACGGGACCAGCGCCACGCCCGGCGCGATCATGAAGACGCGGCGGTCGGCCGCGGCCGGGATGACGTCCTCCTTCTGCATGAACTTCACGCCGTCGGCGATGAGCTGCGCCCAGCCGTGGAAGCCGCCGGCGTACATGGGGCCGAGCCTCGACTGCATGTGGGCCATGACCTTGTGCTCGGTCTGGCCGACGATCAGCGGCAGCACCAGGAACACGACGAGGATGACGACGAAGCTCAGCACCACTTCAAGCATCAGGCGGACCCCAATCGGCCGGTACTCCGGGCGGAAGCGTCTTGCGGCGGCTCGGGGCGCCGTGCCCTGACTCGCCCGGCTCCTTGGCCCCGGGCCATGGCTTGGCCACGCGGGCGGCCAGCACGAAGTCCTTGCGCAGCGGATGGCCCTCGAAGCCGTCGGGCAGGAGCAGCGGCACCAGGTACGGGTGGTCCTCGAAGATCACCCCGAACATCTCGTACGTCTCGCGCTCGTACCAGTTCGCCCCCCGGTAGACCCCGACGGCGGACGGCAGGCGCGGGTCGGCGCGCGGCACCCGGGTGCGCAGCAGCAGCCGCGCGCGGGTGTCCAGGTTGTAGACGTGGGCGACGACGACGAAGGCGTCGGGCGGCTCGTCCACGCCGGTCAGCCAGTCGAAGAAGGCGTGGCCGAGGTCGTCGCGCGCGAAGGTCAGCAGTTCGATCCAGTCGGCGGGGGCGACGTCGACCGTGGTCTCGCCGTAGGACTCGCTGATCTCGGCGCGCTCGCCGAAGCGGGCGGCGACGGCGGCGTTCACGCCTGGTCCTCGGAGCCGTGGGAGCGGGACCAGACGTAGCGGTCGCTGAGCTTCTCCCCCGCGATCTTCTCCTGGAGCTTCATGATCCCGTAGAGCAGCGCCTCGGGACGGGGAGGGCAGCCGGGCACGTAGACGTCGACGGGGATGATCTGGTCGACCCCGTTGGTCACGCAGTAGGAGTCCCAGTAGGGGCCGCCGGTGTTGGAGCAGGCGCCGAACGAGATCACGTACTTGGGGTCGGGCATCTGCTCGTAGAGGCGCTTCACGGCGGGGGCCATCTTGTCGGTGACCGTGCCGGAGACGATCATCAGGTCGGCCTGACGAGGGCCGTTGGCGAACGGGATGACCCCGAACCGGATGAAGTCGTGCCTGCTCATGGAGGTCGCGATGAACTCGATGGCGCAGCAGGCCAGCCCGAAGTTGAACACCCACAGCGAATAGCGCCGCCCCCAGTTGAGCACGAACCGCATGGGTTTGGGCGCGAGCCTGGAGACAGGTCCGACGGTGGGCATCGGGAGATCCGTTGCTGCCATGTCGCCCATTCTTGCGCGAATCGCAGGTCAGGCAAAGGACGCGCCCACGGCGCCCGGCGGCGTCCTCAGCGGTACAGAGCCGACTGGGCGTCTTCCTTGAGGCCGCGCGCCACGCGTTCGGCCGGCGTCGCCAGCTCTTCCTCGATCTCCTCCATGGCCTGCGCCCGCACCCGCGCCTCCGCGTACGGGAGCGCGGCCAGGTGCTCCTTCCGCAGGTGCGTGGGCGGGTGCGTCCTGTCGACCCGTAGTTCGTCCAGCCCGGTCTCCACGCACAGCCGTTCGACCTCCGCCTCTGAGATGCCGGCGACGTGGGCCCGCAGTTCCGCCCACAGGTCCTGCCGGCCCACCGCGAGGGTCTGCGTCATCAGGAAATGGTCGGCGGGCACGACGCGGGTTCTCAGGGCATCCATCAGGGAGAGTGCCGCCTCAGTCCCGCCCACGCGGGCCTGGATGGCGTCGGCCCGGTACTCGGCCCGCTGCGACGACCGGTAGACCAGCAGCTCCAGGACGATAATGAGCCCCCGCACCGGCAGCCCGACGACCGCGAGCAGGCATTCGGCGGCCAGCCGGGACAGGCCGTCACCCGGCTGCCAGCAGAACCGGGTCACCTCCCGCAGCTCGTCCAGCGAGTACAACGCGCTGCCCACGACGAGCCCGTGCCTGGCGTCGCCGTTGCGCGAGTGGGCCATCTCGTGGGCGATCACCGACACGCGTTCGGCCGGGGTCAGCAGCATCCAGAGGGGGTAGCCGATCTCCACCAGACGGCGCCGACGCCAGCCGTACGTGGTGAACGCGGCGTTCGCGGCGCCGCTGAGCACGACGAGGTCGGTGCGCGGCGCGCCGACCTCGTCGCCGATCCGGTCGATCAGCTCGTACAGGCGCGGGGCGTTCTTCCGGGTGAGGGTCTCGGCGCCGCCCGGGAGGCGTTCGACGCGGGGACGCAGCAACCAGGCGACGTCGAGCGCGATCATCCCGAGGGGCACGCTGAGGATGGTGAACCTGGTCACCAGGTAGCCGCCGAGGACGAGGAAGGCGCACGGGAGCAGATGGACCAGCGCGGCGAGCGCGTAACCGGCGGCCCGCGCGACCCCGGCCGATCCGCCCGCCCGAACGGCGTCACCCTCGCGGGCGGCTCGCATCACGTCGCGGTGGAGGCCGTGGACGACGGCCGCCTGCCGGCGCGCCGCCCATCCCTTGCCGGTGCTCGACACGGCAGACAAATGTGCCGAGACGGCACGAGAACGTCAAGAGCGATCTACGTCCAGCTGAGGACGCGTTTGCGCCAGGCGTACAGGATGCCGAGGGCTATGAAGCCGAGGAACACGAACATCTCCACCAGGGTCGTCACCCCGTAGCCGGGCGCGTCGAAGACGGTGGCCCACGGGAAGAGGAAGACGGCGTCGACGGCGAAGACGACGTAGAGGTAGGTGAAGACGTAGTAGCGGACCTGCGACTGCGCCCAGCCGTCGCCCACCGGGTCGACGCCGCATTCGTACGTGGTCAGCTTCTCGGGGGTCGGCCTGGTGGGCCGCAGGAGCCGGTTGACCGTGAGGGCCCCGGCGACGATGGCGACACCGATCGCGAACAGCACGGCGACCAGCACGTAGGACCCGAAGTAGCCGTCCATGACGTGATCGTAACCCAGTCAAACCTCAGACCCCATAACCCCAAGACGGGGCAAAAGGTAAGGTCCCCCACATACCCTGACAGACATGCACCAAACGCGATTCTTTGCTGGAATCGCTCTGCTGGCCCTCTCGGCCGGGGGCTGCGGGCTGGCCGCCGCCGCACCCGAGCGGGACGTGGTGGTCCCGGCAGAGCCGACCGCGATCGACTTCGTCGACCCCGCGACAGTCGTCGGCCTGTCCACCGCGACCATCACGAACGAGGACGACCACAGCAGATTCGTGCACATCAGCTACCCCGAACTGGCCGACGCGCCGGGCCTCAACCGCGCGCTGCGCGCGGACGCCGAGCGGCAGCTGCGGGACTTCCGGGCCGCCAAGAGCGTCAACGGCGACTACCCGCGTCCAGAGCTGAACGTGGACTGGCAGCTCGCCGCCCGTTCCCCGGAGGCCGTCGCGGTACGGCTGCGCACCGGCGAGTTCCTGGGCGCGAGCTGGGGCAACTCCACCCGTACCTTCTGGTTCGACCCGCGTACCGGCAAGGCGGGCGGGTCCACGGCGCTGCTCGGCGGGCCGCAGGCGCTGGACCGGCTCGCGGCGCTGGTCAAGGAGCAGCTCAAGGGACGCGGGCCGCAGGTCGAGCGGGACGGCCTGCGGGCCGACCCCGGCCAGTTCGACTCCATGGCCTTCAACCGGAGCGGTGACCTGGTGGTCGAGTTCGACGACTGCCAGATCGGGCCGTGCTCGCTCGGCCGGGTCGCGGTGGCCGTCCAGGCGGGACGGGTCGCGCCGCTGCTGTCGGAGCTGGGACGCCGGGCACAGGAGAGCGTGCGGGAGGCCGCCCGCAGCGCCCCTCCGGCCGGACCCACGACGACGCCGAAGACGACGGCGAGCCCCGAGGCGTCCAGCAACCGGGCCGGGAGCGTGAACTGCGCCAGGACCAAGTGCGTGGCGCTGACGTTCGACGACGGGCCCGGGCCGCGGACCGGGCGACTGCTCGACCTGCTGGCCGCCGGCAAGGCGCGGGCCACCTTCTTCGCCGTCGGGACGAACGCCATCGCGCAGCCGGGCCTGCTGCGCCGGATGAGCGCGGAGGGTCACCTGGTCGGCAACCACTCCTGGTCGCACCGGGACCTGTCGAAGCAGGCCACCAGCAAGATCGCCGACTCCTTCCGGCGTACCGACGACGCCGTCCGGGCGGCGATCGGGCAGGAGCCCACGCTGGCCCGCCCGCCGTACGGCGCGATCAGCAAGGACGTGCGCGACGTCGCCCGCGACCTGGGACTGTCGCTGGTCGGCTGGGACGTGAACTCCAGGGACGAGCCCGGCGCGAAGGCGTCGGAGATCACCGACCGCGTCGTGCGCAAGGCCCATCCGGGCGCGATCATCCTGATGCACGACACCAACCCCGAGTCGATCGACGCGATTCCGGGCATCCTGAAAGAACTCAGCGGGAAGGGTTACACCTTCGTGACCGTTCCAGAGTTGTACGGCTCCGCAGCGATGCGCGCCGGACGCCTGTACGAGTCGGGGAACCAGCAGTCGCGTAAGCAGCCCCTGACGTAGCACACGTGTTGGGGGGACGTATCATTGGCGCTCGTGACCCGAACCGTCCTCTTCGCACGCCTGCATGTAGACCTCTGCAGGCTCGCGTCAGGGCTGTGTCGTCGTTCTCCCGCCTCACCCTGACTTCCGACCGCGTTACCCGCTTTCGCGGCTGGCAAACGCGTGACCTTCCGAGGATCTAGCATGGAAACAGAGAACGCGCCCAACGCAACCGCGCCTTGGCGCGTCGAGGAGGACTGAGCTGTGACGAAGCAGGTCCAGCAACTCGACCGCGTGATCATCAGGTTCGCCGGCGACTCCGGCGACGGCATGCAGCTCACCGGCGACCGCTTCACCGCGGGGACGGCGGAGTTCGGCAACGACCTGTCGACGCTGCCCAACTTCCCCGCCGAAATCCGCGCCCCCGCAGGAACCCTGCCCGGCGTGTCGAGCTTCCAGCTCCACTTCGCCGACCACGACATCCTGACGCCCGGCGACGCGCCCAACGTGCTCGTGGCCATGAACCCGGCGGCGCTGAAGGCCAACCTCGGCGACCTGCCGCGCGGCGCCGACATCATCGCCAACACCGACGAGTTCTCCAAGCGCAACCTGCAGAAGGTCGGCTACGCGGCCAACCCGCTGGAGGACGACTCCCTGAGCGAGTGGCGCGTGCACGCGGTGCCGCTGACCTCGCTGACGGTCAAGGCGCTCGAAGGCTTCGAGATCTCGAAGAAGGACGCCGAGCGCGCCAAGAACATGTTCGCCCTCGGCCTGCTGTCGTGGCTCTACCACCGGCCGACCGAGCAGACGATCTCGTTCCTGCAGCAGAAGTTCGCCAAGAAGCCCGACATCGCCAAGGCGAACATCGCGGCCTTCCAGGCGGGCTGGAACTACGGCGAGACGACCGAGTCGTTCTCGGTCTCCTACGAGGTCAAGCCGGCCAGGCTGGCTCCCGGCGTCTATCGCAACATCTCCGGGAACCAGGCTCTGGCCTACGGGCTGATCGCGGCCAGCGTGCAGTCGAAGCTGCCGTTGTTCCTGGGCTCGTACCCGATCACGCCGGCCAGCGACATCCTGCACGAGTTGTCCAAGCACAAGCGGTTCGGCATCCGCACCTTCCAGGCGGAGGACGAGATCGCGGGCGTCGGCGCGGCGCTGGGCGCCGCGTTCGGCGGGGCGCTGGGCGTGACCACCACCTCCGGCCCCGGCGTGGCGCTGAAGGCGGAGACGGTCGGCCTCGCGGTCACCACCGAGCTGCCGTTGATCATCGTTGACGTCCAGCGCGCCGGTCCCAGCACGGGCATGCCGACCAAGACCGAGCAGACCGACCTGCTGATGGCCATGTTCGGCCGCAACGGCGAGTCGCCGGTGCCGATCGTCGCGCCGCTGTCGCCGAGCGACTGCTTCGACGCGGCCGTCGAGGCGGCCCGCATCGCGGTCAAGTACCGCACGCCGGTCATGTTGCTCTCGGACGGCTACCTGGCCAACGGCTCGGAGCCGTGGCGCCTGCCCGAAGTTTCCGACTTGCCCGACATTTCGCAGGAATTCACGACCGAGCCCAACGGTGAGGGCGGCGAGTTCCTGCCGTTCAAGCGTGACACCGAGACGCTGGCCCGCCCCTGGGCCATCCCCGGCACCCCCGGCCTCGAACACCGCATCGGCGGCATCGAGAAGGCCGACGGCACCGGCAACATCTCCTACGACCCGGACAACCACGACCTGATGGTCCGCACCCGGGCCGCCAAGATCGCCGGGATCGACGTGCCCGACCTCGCGGTCGACGACCCCGACGGCGACGCCAAGGTCCTGGTCATCGGCTGGGGCTCGACGTACGGGCCGATCGCGGCGGCCGTGCGGCGCATCAGGCGCGAGGGCGGCAAGGTCGCCCAGGCGCACCTGCGCCACCTCAACCCGCTGCCGGCCAACACCGGCGAGGTGCTCAAGAGCTACGACAAGGTGCTGCTGCCCGAGATCAACCTCGGCCAGCTCGCGCTGCTGCTGCGGGCCCGCTACCTCGTCGACGTGATCAGCTACAACCGCGTGCGCGGGCTCCCGTTCAAGGCCGAGGAGCTGGCCGGAGTCATTCAGGACGTGATCGACAGTGACTGAGCTGGTGAACGGGAAGGGCCTGAGCCTGGTTCCCAAGACCGACGTCAAGCAGGGGCTGAAGGACTTCAAGTCCGACCAGGAGGTGCGCTGGTGCCCGGGTTGCGGCGACTACGCGATCCTGGCCGCGGTGCAGAGCTTCCTGCCCGAGCTGGGGCTGCGGCGCGAGAACATCGTGTTCGTCTCCGGCATCGGCTGCTCCTCGCGCTTCCCGTACTACCTCAACACCTACGGCTTCCACTCGATCCACGGCCGCGCGCCCGCGATCGCGACCGGCCTGGCCGCCTCGCGGCCGGACCTGTCGGTGTGGGTGATCACCGGTGACGGCGACGCGCTGTCGATCGGCGGCAACCACCTGATCCACGCGCTGCGCCGCAACGTCAACCTGAACATCCTGCTGTTCAACAACAGGATCTACGGTCTGACCAAGGGCCAGTACTCGCCCACCTCCGAGGTCGGCAAGATCACCAAGTCGACCCCGATGGGCTCGCTGGACAAGCCGTTCAACCCGATCTCGCTGGCCATCGGCGCCGAGGCGTCGTTCGTGGCGCGCACGATCGACTCCGACCGCAAGCATCTGCAGTCGGTGCTGCGCGAGGCCACGGCCCACCGCGGCACGTCGCTGGTGGAGATCTACCAGAACTGCAACATCTTCAACGACAACGCCTTCGAGCAGCTCAAGGACCCGGCGGTCCGCGACGACATCACGCTGCGCCTGGAGCACGGCCAGCCGATCGTGAGCGCGTCCAAGGCCGTCGTGCGCGGCGCGAACGGCGGCATCGAGGTCGTCGCCAGGGACGGCGTGAGCGAGGAGCAGATCCTCGTGCACGACGCCCACAACCCCGACCCGTCGGTGGCCTTCGCCCTCAGCAGGCTCGACGAGCCGGCCTTCGAGCACGTGCCGATCGGCATCTTCCGCCAGGTCGACCGCCCGGCCTACGACGTGCTCATGGCCGACCAGCTGGAGGAGGCCGTGGCGCAGAAGGGCCCCGGCGACCTGAGCGAGCTGCTGCTGGGCGGCGACACCTGGCGCATCGGCTGACGCCAGGCGCAGCAGACCGGTACAGAAGGGAGACGCCGCCGTCCGTCGGACGGCGGCGTCTCAGATCTTCGACAGCACGCGATCGGTGACGAAGCACAACATCCCGAACTCGCGCGCCCTGCGGTAGGCGAAGTCGGTCAGCTCCTCGTCCTCGGCGTAGTCGAGGGCGTAGAGGTCCACGTCGTGGCCGAGCAGCCGCTCGGCCACCTCGGCGTGCGTCTCCAGCACGTCGTCGGGCCACGGCGCGTACGAGTCCGTGTCCACCCAGCGGGCGGAGAACGACTCGAACAGGATGCCGTCCACCAGCCCGGTGAGCTGCGGCAGCAGCCCGAACCCCCGGTTGGCCAGCATGTAGTCCGGCTGGGCCTCCTCCCTGATCGCGGCGATCAGGTAGAGCAGGTGGGGCAGGTCCTCGGGGTAGTTGAACTCGATGTTCAGCGTGTCGAGGAACAGGCCGTCGAAGCCGCGGGCGATGGCCGCTCTGGCCTGCTCCACGACGTGCGCCACCCAGCGCGGGTCGCCGCAGTGGACGAAGGCGCCGCCCCAGTCGGGGTTGCGCTCCTGCCGCTGCCAGGGGGCGGGCGGCCCGACGTCCTCGGTCAGCGACAGGTAGCCGAGCGTCTGCACCCCGCGCTCGCGCAGCAGGCTCAGTTCCTGCGTGCTGTAGTAGTTCTCCTCGGCCTGAAGGACGACCTTGTCGAACCTGGACAGCCGGTCGAGGTGCCCCGCCCCGTAGTAGAACGCGATAGGCAGTTGCGTCATGGTCTCCACGATTCCTGATACCAGGTGAACGTCTTGCGCACGCCCTCCTCCAGGCCGACGCGGGGCTCGTACCCGGTCAGCTCACGCAGCAGCGTGAGGTCGGGGCAGCGGCGCGCGACGGATCCGGCGGGGGCGGGCACGTCGTGCCTTTCCGGACTGACACCCGCCACGCTCAGGACGAGCTCGGCCAGGTCGCCGATGTTGGTCTCGGTGTCGTTGCCGATGTGCACGATCTGCCCGAAGGCCTTGGGCGTGTCCATGAGGCTGACCACGGCCTCCACGGCGTCGTCCACGTAGCAGAAGGCGCGGCTCTGGTCGGCGCCGTACAGCGTGAAGGGGTTCTCGCCGCGGGCGGCCCGCAGTGACAGCTCGGGGATCACGTGGTCGGCGCCCATACGCGGGCCGTAGACGTTGTGGAAGCGCCCGATGACGGCCTCGAAGCCCTTGGCGCGCGCGGTGTGCAGCACCGCGGCCTCGCCGAGCAGCTTGCTGATCGCGTACGTGTACCGCGGCGAGCCGACGTCCTCGATCACCAGCGGGACGGTCTCCGGCGTCGGCACGGGGGCCAGGCCCGTGGTGACGGCGCCCGCGTACGCCTCGCTGGTGGAGGCGAAGAACAGCCGGTCGCCGGGGCTCAGCCAGTCGAGCAGGTGCATCAGGGCCAGCGTGTTGACCCTGATCACCTTGGCCGGGTCCTTCTCGACGTTGCGGACGCCGACGACCGCGGCCAGCATGTAGATCTGGTCCCAGCCGTGCTCGATCGCGGCGTACGCGGCCGGGTCGGTGAGGTCGGCCGAGCGCACCTCGACGTCCAGGCCGGTGAGCGCGTCGTCGCGGCGGCCGCGGGAGAAGTCGTCCACGACGGTGACGTCGTGGCCGTCGGCGAGCAGCCGGCGGGCCAGGTGCAGCCCGATGAATCCGGCGCCGCCCAGCAGCAGTGTCCTCACGCCACGACCTCCTTGGCGGTGTAGCCGATGCCGGCGTAGCGCACGCCGCTCCGCACGACGGCGGCCTCGTCGAGGATGCGCCAGGAGTCGAACACCACCCGCAGCCCCGACCCGGCGAGCCTGCCGCCGATCTCCAACGCCCGGTAGTCGGGGTGGTCGTTGATGACGATCATGGCGTCGGCGTCGCTGAACGCCTTGTCCAGGCTGACGGGTTCGCCGCCGTACTCGCGGATGACCTGGTCGGTGACCATCGGGTCGTGGCCGAGGACGGTGAGCCCGGCGGCGCGGAAGACCGGCACCATGTCGGCGACGGGTGTGCCGCGCATGTCGTCGGTGGCCGGCCAGCCCTTGTAGGCCCAGCCGAGCACGGACAGCGTGACCCCCTCGGTGCGGCCGAACGCCTCGCGGACCAGCTCGACCACGCGCTCGGCGACGTGCGCGGGCAGCCGCTCGTTGAGCTTGCGCGCCTGCCCCACCAGGTACGGGCTGCGCGACGTGCTGGCGATCATGATGTACGGGTCCTTCGACAGGCAGCCGCCGCCGACGTACCCGGGCTTGGCCAGGTCGGGCCGCGGGTAGTCGAGGTTGGTCGCCCTGATCACCTCCAGGGGGTCCAGGCCGTGCTGCTCGGCGATGAGCGCGATCTCGTTGCCGAAGGCGTAGATCAGGTCGGTGTGGCAGTTGTTGGACAGCTTGACCATCTCGGCGGTCTCCAGGCTGGAGACGGGCACGATCTGGTCGGCGAGGCCCTGGAAGACCTCGACGCCGGCCCGCAGGCTCTCCTCGTCGAGCCCGCCGATCACCTGGGGCAGTTCCACCAGCTCGCGCAGCGCTTGGCCCTGGATGGTGCGCTCGGGCGCCATGACGACCTTCGCGCCACCCCAGCGGGCGGTGAGCGGAGGCAGCACGACCTTCCTGCTGGTGCCGACCGGCACGGTGCTGCGGACGACGACCAGCGTCTCCGGACGCTCGGCGACGTGCTCGGCGGCGGCGGACAGGTTGCTCAGGTCCGGCCGGCCCGTGGACAGGTCCACCGGGGTGGAGACGGACAGGATCGCCGCGTCGAGCCGCTGCTCGGGGAGCTGGTCGGAGATGAAGATGGAGCTGCCCAGGTGCTCGGCGAAGGCCTCTTCGACCCCTGGCTCGTACACGTGGATCCGGCCGCCGGACAGCGCCTCGACCACGTGCGGGCTGTTGTCCACGCCGTACACGGTGTAACCCTTGCGGGCCAGGGCGGCGGTCAGCGTCAGGCCGACGTAGCCCATGCCGATCACGCCGACTGTCTTCGGCATTTCACGATCCTCTCTTTGAACAGGACGGAGACACGCGGTCGAGTTCGACCGTGGTGACGTTCCCCGCTATGCCGTAGCGGTGGTAGGCGGCGCAGGCGGCGGCGATGCCGGCCGGTCTGCGCGCGTAGTCGGTGGCGAGCACGGCCTTGCCGAGCTTGCGCAGGGCGAGGGCGTGCGCCAGGTTCTCCCGGCACCAGTCCTCGACGCAGGGTTTGTCGGTGGCCTTGACGAACAGCTCCTCCATGCCGATGCCGTCGATGGCCCGGACGTACCCGGGCTGGAGCCGTAGCTCGGGAGAGTTCTGGGGGACGATGAAGAAGCCGGGACGGACCTTCTTCGCGTACCCGCTGATCTGGACGATCAGGTCGCTCATCTTCCTGGCCAGGGTCGCGCGGCTCTCGCCGGGCACCCGTTTGAGGTCGATCTCCTCGTACGCGAGCGGCGTGTCGAGGTAGACGCCGTCGAACCCGGCGCGCAGCGCCTGATCCACGCGGGGCTTGACCACGACGTCCCACCAGCGGCGGTCCCAGTAGCGCACGAAACGCTCGTCCGGCCAGTCGGGCCAGACGTTGAGGACGAGGTCCCTCGGCAGCCCGCGGTACTCGGTGCGGAAGGTCTCGATGGAGCCGATCTCGAAGTAGGCCAGCACCTTCTTGCCGCTCGCGCGCACCCGGGCGATCTCGGCGGGCCGGAAGTAGCCCTTCGTGGTGCCGTCGCGCGACAGGTCCACGATGGCGAGCTGGTGGGGGGCGCGGGCGACGGTGTCGAGGCGGCCCGCGGGGTAGTCCTGCAGGACGTACGTGAACGACCGCACGTCCGTCAGCGACATCAGCAGCGCGCCCGCCAGGAGGACGTTCATGCCATCGCCTTGATCGAGTCGGCGAGCGGGATCGAGGGCCGCCAGCCCAGCACGTCCCAGGCCCTGCCGACGTCGGCGCGGCTCCACGGGGCGGCGCCGGCCCTGCCGGAGACGGGGGCGCTCTCGCGGATCTCCCCGGTGAACCCGCAGACCTCGGCCAGCAGCTTGACCGCCTCCCGCACGGCGACCGCCCTCCCGCTGCCGACGTTGATCACCCGTTCGGCGGGCTCGGCGACGAACGCGGCGCGGACCACTGCGTCGGCCACGTCCCTGACGTCCACGAAGTCGCGCATCGCGCCCAGCGGCCCGAGGTCGGCGCGGCCGGCGCGCATGAGCTCCCTGGCCCGGCCGAGCACGTTGTCGGCGGAGATGCCCGGCCCGACCGGGTTGAAGACGCGCAATGACAGGCCGTCGATCTCGCGGGTCCGCTCGACGAGGAGCGTCCCCGCCAGGTGGCTGATGCCGTACGCGGTGATCGGCCTGGCCGGGTCCTCCTCGTGCTGGACGTGGCCGTAGGGCACGGGGCCGTACTCGGCGGCCGAGCCGAGCCGGACGAACCGGGCGCGCGGCGCGGCGACGGCCATGGCCTCCAGCAGGAGGGCAGTCACCCCCGCGTTGCCACGGAACAGCTCCGCGTGGCCGCCGGACATGCGGCCCACGCAGTTGAGCACGACCGAGGGGGCCACCTCGCGCAGGAACGCCGCCACCGTGCCGGGGTCCGCCGACAGCAGGTCGAGGTCGGCACGGCCCGGGCAGACGAGCTGTGCGGGCCGGGGATCGCCGGCCAGCAGCTCCCTGACCTGGCGGCCGAGGAAGCCGGTGGCGCCGAAGAGCACGATGGTGGTCATCGCACCGGGTCCCTGGCCGGCAACAACAACGGCCGGATCTCGTCGAACCGGGCGTTGGCCTCGTCGTAGTCGTCGGGCCGCCCGATGTCGAGCCAGTAGCCCTCGAACTCGTACACGCCGGGCGGGGTGCCGCGCGCCAGCAGTTCGAGCACCAGCTCGTCGAAGCCGAACGGCATGCCCTCGGGATAGTGCTCGATCGTCGAGCGGGACAGGGCGTAGACGCCCATGCTCACGAGGTAGCTGAGCAGCGGCTTCTCGCGGAAGCCGACGATCTGGCCGCCCTGGGTCTCCAGCACGCCGAAGTCGATCTTGACCACGCGGGGAGAGGTCGCCACGGTGAGCGGCGCGCCGGTCTCGATGTGCCGGTTCAGCAGGTCGGCGTAGTTGAGCGTGGTGAGCACGTCGCCGTTCATGACGAGGAACTGCTCGGGCAGCCGGTCCCTGATCGGGAACAGCGGCCCGATCGTGGACAGCGGCTTGACCTCCTCGGTGTAGTCGACCTCCATCCCCCATCGGGAGCCGTCGCCCACGAACGCCCGGATCAGCGGGCTCAGGTGCCCGACCGCGAGCGTGGCCGCGGTGAAACCCTGGGCGGTCAGCTGCTGCAGGATGATGTCGAGGATGGCGTACTCCTCGCCGATCGGCACCAGCGGTTTGGGCAGCGCGGAGGTGTACGGGCGCAGGCGGACTCCTTTGCCGCCCGCGAGTATGACGACGTGCACAGTGGTCTCCTGGTGTGAAGGATCAGCTGTACTGCCTGACGTCCCTGAGCCCGAGGCTCATCAGGACGGTCAGGATCACGAGGAACAGCGACGCGGCGGCCGCGAAGAGCAGGACGTCGGCCAGCGCGGTGTGCCCGGCGGGCAGGAAGAGGCGGCCCAGGGGGTGTACGGCGAGCGCCACCGCCTGGGCGATGCACAGATGGATCACTTTGGCCTGGTTGGCGAGCAGGAAGGCGACGAAGTAGGCGCCGCCGATGACGACGTGGGCGACGGCCATGGCGACGCTCGCCTCGGTCAGGTCGCCGGTCGCGTAGAGGAATCCCAGCGGCAGCACCGACAGGACGGCGAGCGCGGCGAGGCAGACGAACAGGCCCTTGGCCAGCAGCCACCGGCCGCGGCGGGTGAAGTCGGCCGGATAGCGCACCTCCCCGATCGCGGCCCGGACGTCGTCCTCGAAGGAGTGGGCCCGGTACTCCAGGATCCCCATGCCGACGACGAGCCCGGCGCCGGCGACCGCGATGTCGGCCCGTTCGAGCACGTACCGGCCCTCGGCCTGGAGCAGGAACACCGCGCTCAACAGGGCGTAGACGAGCGAGGGCGCCAGGGCGCGGGCGTTCGCCTCGACGAGCGTGCGCAGCGGCGGCTCGGCGGCGTCGTCGGGGCCGCGGGTGAGCGTGAGCCTGAGCGCGCCCGCCACGGTGGCCACGATGCACATCAGGCCCACCCAGATCGTCAGCAGCCCCACCCAGCGGTCGCCGATGACGATGTAGGCCAGGCCCGCGACCGCGGCCGGCGCCATCATCAGGCCGAGCCAGCCCTCCCGCCGGTAGAACAGCAGGATCCCCGAGGCGATCTGGAAGGCCATCTGCATGACGCACAGGGCGACCAGCATGACCGGCCCGTCGCGCGAGATGGCGACGGTGCCCGCCATGAAGGCGGCGGCCAGCACGCCCACGAGCAGGCCGCTGCGCAGCACGCGGCCGGCCGAGCGCGGGTGTCCCTGGGCGATCAGCGAATAGCCCAGGTGGGCCGCGGCGCTGCCGACGATCCAGCCGAAGCCCGTGGTCAGCACCAGGCCGGGCATCAGCCACTGGCTGCCCACCAGGCCGGAGGCGGCCGGGAGCAGGGCCGCCGGCAGGGCGTAGAGCAGGCCGTGCAACATCTGGGCGGCCGGCCTGGCCCGCTTGAGCGGCGTGCGGGTGCGCGCCTGCGGACGGTTCATCGCCTTGACGTGGAAGTAGGCGGTCTCGGCCAGGGCGAAGATGTCGGCGTGGCCGTACTGCTCGCGGGCGATCTTGTCGTTCAGCCCTTGGGACTCCAGCATGGCCGCGACCTGGAGGGGTTCGACGGCGCGGAAGACCCCGGTGCCCATGGGCTCGATGAGGTCGTCGATCGAGCGGGAGGGCTCCACCGCGGTCACGCGCGCGCCCCGACGAGCTCGCGATAGACCGCGCGGTAGTCGTCGAGCGACTGCCGGAGCGTGAAGCGGCTCAGCACCCGCTGCCTGGCCAGCGCGCCGAGCCTGCGGCGCAGCTCGGCGTCGTGCAGCAGCCGCACCATGGCGTCGGCGGCGGCCGCGTGGTCGCGGGGCGGCACCACGAACCCGGTGTCGCCCACCGCCTCGGCCACCCCGCCGACGTTGGTCACGACGCACGGCCTGCCACAGGCCATGGCCTCGACGACGGTGTAGGGGAAGCCCTCGGAGATGCTGGTCAGGGCCACGACCTGGCCCGCGTGGTAGGCGTCCACCTGGGTCGCGACCCGGCCCTCCAGCACCGCCGAGCCTTCCAGGCCGAGCTCGTCGATGAGGTCGAGGCAGCTCTCCTGGTAGCTCTCGTTGCCCTTCGGGACGCCTCCGAAGATCCGCAGCCGGGCGCCCGGGACCTTGTCCCGGACGATGTCGAACGCGCGGATCAGCGTGTGCAGGTCCTTCAGCGGGTCGACCCGGCCCATGAACACGATCGTGGGCTGGGGCGGGTCGGAGGTGGCCACCGGGAAGTCGGCCGGGTCCACGCCGTTGTACATCACCCGGATGCGGGCCGGGTCGGCGCCGTTGTGAACCTGCCAGCGCCGGTTGTACGTCGAGTGCGGCGCGATGCGGTCGGCCGCCACGTACGCCGCCCCCGCCAGGCGGCGGAAGAAGCTGAGCAGTAAGACCCGCACGGCGTGCGAGACCGGCTCGTTGACGTACTGGAGGTAGCGTTCCCGCAGGTAGACGCCGTGTTCGGAGAGCACGATCGGGGTGCCGTACCGCCATTTGGCGGTCATCGCCATGAGCATGCTGAGCCCGTTCATGGCGACGTGCATCAGGTCCGTGCGCGGCGGCGGCTCCGACAGCGGGCGCAACATGTGGCCCATGAGGTTCCCCGCCACGATGGCGTCGGCGAGGGTGAGCCCGTCGGTCCTGTTCCAGTACCAGGCGTCCATGAGCTGCGACAACGACTCGTTGGCGGTGAGGGCGCCGATGAGGTCGCCGCCCTCGGCCGCGAACCGGTAGATCTGCTCCAGCACCGCCAGGAACTCCGCGCCGCCGTCGCCCATGACGGCCGGGGTCAGCACCATCTCCAGGAAGCGGCCGTACGCGTCGCTGAAGCCGGGCCCCGGCGGCTTGGACGAGCGCCTGCGGGTCCTGCCCCAGAGCGGGACGGAGATGACCTGCTCCAGGTTGGCCGGCCGATCCCAGACCGGCCGCTCCTTGCCGTCGACCGTCATGGTCACGACGTCCCACCGGTAGTCGGGCATGCCCCTGATGAGCTGGTCCATCCAGACGCTCACCCCGCCCATGGCGAACGGGTAGGTCCCCTCGGAGACCAGCGTCACCTTCACGGTCGCACGCCCGCGGTGACCGTGACGGGGACGCCGGCGGTGAGCGTCAGGAGGGCGATGGAGTCGGTGCCGTACGCCGTCGCGCCGGGGGCGGCTGCGTTGGTGGCGAAGACGGACGCGTCGGCGGCGGACTCGAAGGTGACCGTGCCCGCCGTCCTGTCATAGACCGCGCTCACTCCGGACAGCCCGGCGAAGTGCTTGGTGCGGTTCTCGACGTACTGGGCGAGAGAACCCCAGGCCGGCGTGAGGAGCGGGACGTTGTAGTAGCCGTTGTACTTGGCCATGACCGCGTTCAGCCAGTCGAAGACGAGGTTCTTGGACGAGCCGTAGTCCCGCAGATTGCCCTGGTGGAAGGTGTGGGCGTAGATCGAACCCGACATGACGTGCTGCATGGCCACGTCACTCTCGTGGTCCAGGATCTGGCTGTAGGTCTGGTCCACCGGCCAGTACGGGAACTTCCCGCCGGGCCCGTAGTAGGAGTTGTAGAACAGCGTCTCCTCGGCGGGTGCCGTGCTGTGGTAGGCGATGTTGGTCGGCCAGTCGGGCACCACCATCAGCGTGGGCTGGAGCGGGTGGTAGATGCCGCAGTTGAAGCAGGACGGCTGGTGGCTGCCGAACGACATGTTGCCGTGCAGGTACTTCACGCCCAGGTCTTTGGCGGCCTGCAACATGGCCGCGTTGGAGGCGGCCAGGCCGTAGTCGGTGGGCGGGTCGATGTCGTTGTTGACGTCGGGGTTGTAGACGCCGAGACCGGAGTACTCGCCGGTCTTGAGCACGGTCCCGTCCACGGTCAGGCCGATCGCGGTGGCCCTGGTGAGGTTGTCCTGGATCTCGGCGTAGCTCGTCGCGTAGTCCGTGAAGTTCAGCTTCGGATGCGTGAACGTGTGGTTGATCCACGAGAAGGCCCCGGCGCGGCAGCGCGAGTAGCTGGTCAGGGCGTCCTTGAAGAGCGGCGGGGTCGAGCACGTGGAGGGCGCGGTCGGGTCGGCGCCCTCGCCGTTGTAGGCGAGGTTCAGCTTGAAGCCCGAGGCGAGCGGGTTGGCGCCGGTGAAGGCCACCTGCTGGTTGTACGTGCTGATCGCGTCGGCCCTGGTCATGCGGTAGCCAGGGTTGGACTCGACGTGGCCGTCCGGGTAGAGGTGATCGGTGGAGTTGAAGTAGTCGTCGACGTCGGCGTTGAGGTAGTGGCGCTGCTCGCCCAGGTAGAGGCCGCGGGTGGCCCAGCGGAACAGCCCGAAGGTGAGCAGGTCGGCCTGCGGCAGGTACTGGTTGGAGGTGAACGTCAGCGCCATGCGCTCGCGGCCGTCGCCGGAGGTGCTGCGTACGCCGAGCACGTCGGAGCCGCTGGTCATGACCACGTCGGCGGCGCAACCGGGCGCGACCGTGCTGCGGTAGACGTACGACAGCGAGATCGGCACGTTCACGCCGGTCTTCAGGTAGTCGAACACGCCGGCGCCCGCCGTGGTGAGCTGGGTGCCGATGGGCGTGCTCGCGACACCGCCCTCACTGCCCGCGCGCAGGCAGTAGTCCTCGGGCCAGGTGCCGTAGGCGGTGTAGAGCGAGGCCTGACGGACGCCGTAGTCCCGCTCGTACGCCCATAGAACGTTCCATTCGGTGGCGTCGAGGCCGCTGAGATAGCTGGAGCCGTCGTAGTAGAGCAGCGAGTTGTTGGTCAGCAGGACGGCGTTGTACTTGCCGACGCCGTCCGGGCGTACCAGGTCGGCCGCGGTGAGCGCCTGGGTCTTGCTGAGCAGCACGTCGTACTGGGCGCCGACCCGGTCGAGGGTGGCCCGCCAGGTCGCGATGCCCCAGTCGTCCTGGTCCACGGCGACGACGAGCACGCGCAGGCCGACCTTGTCGTCGGCGGCTGCCGCGAGCGCGGCGGCCGACCTGGCGACCGTGGTGGAGCGCTTGACGGGAACGGTCCCCTGCCTGGTTCTGGGCAGCGGACCGAGTTTGGCCGCCTTGGCCCGCTGCACGTCGGCGCGTACAGGTGCGGCGTGCGCATGATCCTGTCCACGTCCGTCGGCACCGGCCGTAAGAGAAGAGACGAGCACGAAACCACCGGCCGCGGCCAGAGCGCGCCGACGCCAGAGTGAAAACACCACGATCCCCCCCATTCGGGCAAGTCCCCCGAATGCTTCCAAGTCGCTATAGACACCAACGACCAGCATTGAGTGTGAGATCACTGAGTTTCAGTTGAGTTTCAGCCCAATTTCCTCCCATACGGCTCCCGCCCCTCAGGAAACCCCCATATGCTTGCCGTCTAGAAAAGTCGGGCACTTGCAGGGGGGACCCATGCAGTTCGGCATCCTCGGAACGTTGGAAGTGACCGACGGGGAGCATGACTTATCCCTCCGTTCGATCCAGCAACGCACCCTGCTGGCCCTGCTGCTCTGTCACCACGGCACCGTCGCTCGCAGCGACGTGCTGATCGACGCCCTGTGGGGCAGCGGCGCGGGCGAGGCCGGAGCCCGGCGCCTGCGCCTGCAACTCCACCGGCTGCGCCACACGCTGGGCGACCGGGCGCCGATCATCCACCGCTCCACCGGTTACCGGCTCGACGTGCCGCGCGAGGCGGTGGACGCCTTACGCTTCGAGGACCTGGTGCGCAGAGGCCGGACCTTGATCCAGTCCGGGAACGATCCAAAGGGCGGCGACCTGATCAGGAGCGCCCTGGCCATGTGGCGCGGCCCGGCCCTGTCCGGCCTGAGCGACATCTCCCTCCTCCACCACCAGGCCACGCGGCTGGAGGAGCAGCGCCTCGGCGCGCTGGTCGACCGGATCGAGGCAGATCTGCGCCTGCGCAGGCACGCCGACCTGGTGGCCGAGCTGTCCGACCTCGTACGCGAGCATCCCCTGCGGGAGAAGTTCCGGGGCCAGCTCATGATCGCGCTCTACCGGACCGGCCGGCAGAGCGACGCCCTGGAGGTCTACCGGGAGGGCAGGCGCATCCTCGCCGCCGACCTCGGCCTCGAACCCTCCCAGGAGCTGCGCCGCCTGGAGCTGGCCATCCTCACCAGCGACTCGTCGCTGGCCCCCGGCCACCCGCCGGCGGCGGCCAAGCGGCCGGTGCACCGGCGCCTCGCGCCCCGGCACGCCGCGGGCTGTCCACATTGCGCCAGATACGTCCGGTAACGCGGCTCCGCGCTGGATCGATACATCTCCGGACGCGTCGGAGTACTCCCCAGGGGGCTGCTGAGTGGCCGGAGCAAGCGCGTTACGCACAGGTCCCGGCTCCTCCCGGGCCAACGCCTTCAACCTGCTGCGGCTGCTCGGCGCGTTCGCCGTCGTCGTCGAGCACAGCTGGGTGCTCTCCGGGCACGGCACGCCGCTCACCCCGGCCAGCGGGATCGGCGCCGGCGGCATCGGCGTCGGCGTCTTCTTCCTCATCAGCGGCTACCTGATCAGCGCGAGCTGGCTGGCCGACCCGTCGCCCGCCCGCTACACGCTGCGCCGGGCCCTGCGCATCTACCCCGCGTACGCGCTGGTCATCGTCCTGACCGCGCTGCTGCTCGGGCCCCTGGTGAGCACGCTGCCCGCGGCCGGGTACTTCTCGGGACCGGGCGCGTGGACCTACGTCGCCCGGGGGCTGCTCGTCCAGCCGGTGAGCTACGCGCTGCCCGGCGTCTTCGAGGGGCTGCCCTATCCAGGCGCGGTCAACGGCTCGTTGTGGACGATCTGGGTCGAGGTCCTGTGCTACGCGGGCGTGGCCGTCATGGGAGCGCTGGGACTGCTGCGGCGCCGTACGGTGCTGGCCGGGCTGGTGGCGGTCACCCTCGCCGTCACCACGGTCATCCACCTCACCGGCTACAGCGGCCCCCTGATCCCGCTGGTCGTCTCGGCCTTCGCCGCGCAGCCGCTGGCGTTCTTCGCCCTCGGCATGCTGGTCAGGGAGCTGCGCTGGGTGCCGCCCGCGTGGCTGACCCCGGCCGCGCTGGTGGCCTGGTGGTTGTCGTGGGGCACGCCCGCGGCCAACCTGTGCGCCATCGCCGCCATCACCTGCGCGACCTTCTTCGTCGCCTTCCGCTCGCCGGCGGCGCTGCACCGGCCCACCGGCTCCTACGATCTGTCCTACGGCGCCTACCTGCTGGCCTTCCCCGTCCAGCAGGTGCTGGTACAGCTCGGCGTCCGTACGCCCTGGCTGGTGCTGACGGCCACGGCCTGCGTCGTGCTGCCGTTCGCCGCGCTGAGCTGGCGCCTGGTCGAGGCCCCCGCCCTCCGGCTGCGCCGGCACAGGCCCGACCCCGTCCCGCCGGACGCGGCTCCGGAGGCGGCGGCGGGCGCGCCCTAGGACGGTTCGGCCTGCGCCAGCAGCCGCTGCAGGTGCAGGCCGCGATGCACGTCGATGGGGTGCGGCTCGCCGGTGCGCACGGCATGCGCGAACTCCGCCCGCAGGTTCGCCCTGGTCGCCCCCGAATCCTCCGGGAGCCGGTCGAAGTCGAGGGTCAGCGTGCCGCGGGGGCCGTACAGCTCGTAGTGGCTGCGGCGGCGCGGCGGCACCCGGCCGCAGATCGTGAGCTGGCTGACGGCGTCGTTCTCGTGCCGGCAGGTCAGCGCGAGCAGGCCGTCCTTGTTGCTCATGCTCCTGACCTCCTCGATCCGCCCCAGCGCGGCGTCGAGCAGGTCGAGCCCGTGCGGCCCGGTGTTGTAGAGCACCCCCGCCGTCGCCCGCCACGGGCTGTCGTCGTACGTCCCGTCCAGGAACTCGCCGGTGAGCTGGCAGCCGCGCGCCCCGAACACGGGGAAGTCGCGCAGCCGCGCCAGGAAGTCGCGGATGACCGGCCGGTACCGGTGGGTGAGGACGATCTGCGTGGCCACGCCCGCGGCCGTCACGGCCTGCGCCAGCGCCTCGGCGTCGGCCACCGACAACGCGATCGGCTTCTCCAGCAGCAGGGCACGGCCCGCGCGGGCCGCCCGCACCGCAAGCGCGGCCTGGACGTCGGGCGGCACCGCGAACACGACCCCCGCGCACCGCCCGAGCAGTTCCTCGTACGAGCCGAAGGCCGGCACCCCGTACTCTGCCGCCAGGCGTTCGGCGGCCGGGCGGCTCCTGCTCCACACTCCGGCGAGCCTGGTCTCGGGGCCCGCCGCGAACGTGGGCGCGTGGAAGATCCGCGCCCACGGACCCGCCCCGACCAGGCCCACCTCCACCGGCGCGGTCACGGCGTGATCCGGTAGACGTGGTAGGAGTCGGCCCGCGCGAACGCGTCGGTGAAGGAGCCGCCGCGTACCGGAAGGCGGCGGTTCTCGAACATCACCTCCACGTTCCGCGCCCCGGCGAGGGTGCCGGGCAGTCGCAGCGCGTACTCGCCGGGCGCGGCGTCCTCCTTGGTCATGGCGAAGACGTAGAAGGAGCCGTCCTTCTCCTTGAGCATGGTGTCGAGCCTCGGGCTGAAGGAGTGGGCGTACGACTGGGTGTTGAGCACCGGCGCCAGGCCGGTGATCCTGCGGTTCAGCTCGGTGACGGCCGCCCTGGTCTCCTTGGCGCACGGCTCCCGCAGCACGTGCTGGCTGGCGCAGGGGCCGCCGAAGCTGTGGTTGAAGTAGATGACGCCGCGGGCCTCATGGATGAGGGAGCTCATGACGGCTCCGGCGATCTCGTCGGGGGTGATGGCCCGCCGGCCGTTCGAGCCGGGCCAGCCGAGTTCCACGAACGCGTAGACGGGCTGCCTGCGGCCGTCCAGGGCGTCGAGCTGCCGGCCGCGGTCGACGACCCGCCCGTAGTTGGCGGCGCGCGGGCAGCGGTCCCTCGGGAGCTTGATGAAGTTCTCCGCCTCCGGGCAGATGCCGGTGTCGGTGTACCAGTAGACGTCGGTGGACATGACGTCGGTGTAGCCGTTGACGAACCGGGTCGCCTCCTGGTCGGACTCCCACATGGCGATGCCCTTGCCGTAGTTGGCGTAGTGCAGGCGGCCGTCCCCCTTGGGGAGCCTGTCCTTGAGCGTGCGCATCGCCGTGTAGCCGCAGGGCGGCTTGTCCGGCAGGCACACCTGCCCTTCCCCGCCGTACTTGCCGCTCCAGACGCCGTCCCCGGGGCCGGCGAACATGTCGGGCTCGTCGGCGATCATCCAGCCCACCGTCTCGGCGCCCGCGCCGGGCAGCGGCTTGCTGGTGATGGCGTACATGCCCGAGGAGCGGACCAGGTCCATCCTGCTGTTGGCGGTCAGCTCGACGTAGGTGTTGAGCCCGGCCTCCTTGTCCAGCCGTACGTCATGTTCCTCGACCACGGACTCGAACCAGACGCCGATCGGGAAGAACGCCGGATCGGTCCAGCCCGCCTTCGCCGGGGCGCCGAACCCGGCGTAGTAGGCCGGGCCGCCCTCCCAGGGGATGCGGGACAGGCCGGGGTGGCCGGGCTTCGGTTCCGGCCGCGTGACGAGCCACCCCGCGCAGAACAGCACGACGATCACCGGCAGCACGAACGCCCACCTTGGTACCTTGCGGAAAGCCATGTTCCTCCCAGCTAGGGCCTGATGCGATAGACGTGGTAGACGTGCTCCGCGTCGAACGTGGCGGTGAACCGGCCCTCCTGGTCGGCCGCGATGGGACGGTTCGTCAGATAGTCCTCGATCCGGCCGCTCTTCGACAGGTTCGCGGGCACGGTGAGCGTGTACGTCCCGGGCGATCTGCCGCCCGCGAGCATGGCGAACAGGTAGTAGGAGCCGTCGTACGCCTTGACCATCGTGTCCAGGTCCGGCGCGAAGTCATAGGCGTAGGACTGCGTGTTCAGCACGGGAGCCAGGCGGTCGATCTGGCCATCGACCTCGGTCACCGCCTTCCTGAGCGCCTGGCCGCAGGCGCTGCGCAGCACGTTCTCGCTCCGGCACGCCGGGCCCGCGGCGTGAGCGTCGTAGACGATGCCGCGGGCGCCGTGGATCAGCGAGCTCATCACGGCTCCGCCCACCTGCGGCGGCGTCAGCCCGGCAAGCGCGATGACCGAGAAGACGGGCTTGCGGCGGCCGTCGGCGGCGTCCAGCTCCCGCACCCGGTCCACGGTCGCGCCGTAGTTCGCGGCCCGGCGGCACCGGCCGGACGGCAGTTGCCGCCAGCGGGCGGCCTCGGCACAGATGTTCGGATCGCCGTACCAGGAGACGTCCACCCCGGCGATGCCGGCGTAGTCGTCGACGAACCTGGCCCCCTGCGGGTCGGTCGCCCACAGGGCCACTCCCTTGCCGAACGTGGCGTAGCGCGGACGAGAGTCGTGCGGCAGCCTGCCGTCGAGCGTGCGCAGGACGGTGTAGCCGCAGGCCAGGAGCTCGGGCCTGCACGGCGGCGGTGTCGCGCCCACCGAGCCGGTCCAGCGGGCGTCGCCGATGCCCGCCCACACGTCGGCCTTGTCGGCCAGCGTCCACCCCACCGTCTCCGCGCCCGAGCCGGGCAGCCGCCGGGCGGTCAGCGCGCTCATGCCCGCCTTCCGCAGCAGGCCGGGACGGCTGTCGCCGGTGAGCTCGACGTAGGTGTTGATCCCCATGGCCCGGTCCGCGGCGACCTGCTCACCCCGGCGGACGGCGGCGAACCAGAGCCCGACGGGGAAGAAGGACGGGCGCGTCCAGCCGGCGCCCACCGCCGCGGGCCATCCGGCGTAGGCCGCCGGGCCACCCTCCCAGGGCAGGGCGCGCATGGACATCGACGCCGCCGTCATCGACCTCGGAGCCGGGCTCGCCGGGTGGCCGCGCAGCCAGGTCCAGCCGGCCAGCGCCACCGCGGCGGCCGTCACGACCGCTCCGGCCTTGGACAATGTCAGCAGCTTCACAGCGCCTCCTCCCCCGGGCGCCCGCCTAGGCGGGCGGCGTCCGCTCGACCAGCGCCGCCAGGTCCGCGGCCCGCGCGGCCCACGTCTTGCCGGCCAGCGAGGCGCGTAACGCCGCAGGCGGGCTCGGCGCGCCCTCGACCAGGCTCACCTTGATCGCCGTGATGAAGTCCTCGGGCGTACGCGCCACCCTGACCCGGCCGGCGTAGTGGACCAGCTCGTCGAACGCGGTGCTGACCACCGGCAGGCCGAGCGCCAGGTACTCCTTCAGCTTGATCGGATTGGCGTGCCTGATCCACTCGTTGTCCAGCCACGGCATGATCGCCACGTCGAACCCCGACCCGTACGCCGGGATCACCGAGTACGGCCGGAATCCGAGCCAGTGCACGTTGGGGTACTTGGTCAGCCGCTCGACGTCGCCCGTCGCGTCGCCGACCAGCACGAGCGAGACGTCCGGCAGCTCCGTGGCAACCCGTTCGAGCAGCGCGAAGTCGACCACGAAGTCGTCGAGCGCGCCGAAGAAGCCGACGCGCGGCCCCGGGACGGCCAGCAGATCCGGCGGCTGACTCCCGGGCGGCACCCGGGTGAAGTGCTCCAGGTCCACGCCGTGGTCGAGGAAGTGGGCGCGGTCCCCGGTCAGCGACGACTCCTCGCACATCAGGCCGCGGCCCGCGTAGACCACGTGGTCGGCACGTTCCAGCAGGCGGCGTTCCAGCGCCTGGATCGTGGCGGCGTCCGACTCCGGGAAGGCCGAGTGGCGGTCGGAGCGGTTGAACACCAGGGCGCGGCGGCTCATCGGGCGCACCGCGTCCCAGGCGGTCGGGATCGTCACCACGATCACCGGGCGGCGCAGCCCGAGCCAGGCGCAGACCGCCCGCACCTGCGTCCTGATCAGCCAGGCGTTCAGCGCCCGGCCCTGCCGACTGTTGTAGAGGGGGACGGGAAGCGGCGACATCACCCACAGGCGCGGCCCCACCCGCCGGACGAACTTGGCCACGCTGCGCAGCTTCCTGACGATGCGCCTGGCCGGGAACGTCGTCCGTCCGGGCACCGGCATGCGCATGCCGATGCTGTTGACGATCAGGACCCGGCGCGAGCCGGCGAGGTGGCGCATGAGCTGGAAGTCGGAGTGCGCCCTGTTGTGGTACCACCAGTCCTGGGCGGAGAAGCAGACGTAGGGCGGCGGCTGCGGCCGCGCCGCCCGGCCCGTCCCGGGCGGCGCGGGCCATTCGGTCATCGTGGCCAGCTCGCGCAGGGCGCGCAGATGGCGCTCGCCGTCCCGGCTGCCCCGGCGAGCCGCGCGCAGCGCCTCGTTCAGCGCGACAGCCAGCCTCATGAGCTGGGCCCGGGGCCGCCCGTGCCGCTCGCGGTGCAGGCGGACGCGGTTGAGCGCGGCCAGCGTCCACAGCGGGCTGGAGTTGGCCTGCTCGCCGCCGAGGTGGACGGCGTGCGCCCGCGGTTCGTAGGCGATGGCGAACCCGTGGTCGCGGGCGCGCAACATGTACTCGGTCTCCTCGGAGTACAGGAAGTACCGCTCGTCGAGCAGGCCCACGGCGTCCAGGCAGGCTCGGGAGATCAGCCAGGCCGCGCCGGTCGCCCAGTCGGGGCTGCCCGGGCTGTCGTAGCGGCGAGGGTCCACGACCAGTTCGCCGAGCGGCGCGTACCTGCCTGCTCTGAGCCCGCCGAGCAGGGCCTCGCCGAGCGCCCTGAGCACGGTCGGACGACGGCGCAGCGACAGCTGGAGCGTGCCGTCCGCGTCCGTCAGCCGAGGCACCGCGATGCCCGCGCCCGCCCGGCCCAGCCGCTCGCGCAGCAGGCGCACCGAGCCCGGTCCGAGCCTGATGTCGGCGTTCAGCACGAGGACGTCACAGCCGGGGGCGGCGGTGATGCCCGCGTTCACGCCGGCCGCGAACCCTCCGTTGCGGCCCGTCCTGACCAACTCGACGCGCGGCCCGGCGGCGAGCACCCGATCCACCGTGTCGTCGGCCGAGTCGTTGTCCACCACGATCGTCCTGGCGGCTCCCGCCCCGCGCAGCGCGGGCTCCAGGCTGGCCAGGCACTCCTCGATGATCTCGCCGCTGTTGTAGGTGACGATGACGACGGCAAGCCCGGGCACGCTCATCTGCGGAAACCAATCTCTGGACGGTCAGGGACGGTGGTCTGCGGTCAGGCGCCGCCACGCGGTCCCGGCCAGCAGCCTGAGCGCGAAGGGCAGGTCGTCGCGCAGGTATCGGCGCACCAGGCGGCGGGGCTCCAGCGCGAGCCGGAAGATCCATTCGCCGCCCGCGCGCTGCATGGCGCGGGGGGCCCGCCTGAAGTGCCCGGCGGCCATCGGGATGCCCGCCCCGCAGCCCAGGTACCAGGCGCGCGGCAGTTCGGGGCGGAGCGCGGCCATGACCCGTTCCTGCTTGGGGAAGCCGAGCCCCACCAGGACCAGGTCGGGCGCCGCCGCGCGGACCTCCCGCACGACCTCCTCCATGCCGCCCGGCTCGCGCTCGAAGCCGAAGGGCGGCGAGGACGAGCCGGCCACCCGCAGTCCGGGGCAGCGTCCGGCGAGCACCTCGCCCGCCGTCCGCGCCACGCCGGGTTCGCCGCCCAGCAGGAACACCGAGCGTCCTTCGCGCGCGGCGCTCTCGCTGAGGGTGAAGACCAGCGAGGCGCCGGTGACGCGGTCCGGCAGGGCCAGGCCCGCCAGCCTGGCGGCCCACACGACGGGCATGCCGTCGGCCACGACCAGTTCGGCCTCCGCCACGAGCGCGGCGAGCCCGGGATCACGGGTGGCGGCCCTGACGATGTCCACGTTCGCGGTGACGATCGAGCCGCCGCGGCCGTCCCGCCAGCCCTGAGTGACCAGGCCGGCGACCTCGGTCTCGGTCAGGGCCATGACCTCGACGGCCCCGACACGGGCGCGTGGGACGACTTCGTACGGGGAGTGGTCCACCAGGATGCCCTCACCCTCCTCGGGCTTGACGCCACTTGACCCGCGCCGCCAGTCCTTCCTTTTTGTCATCGGAGGAGGGCATTCTCCGTTACACACTGGATGCCAGAGTCGTCAGAGGTCAGGATGGCTTCATGAGAGTCGAGCGCGGCGCGCTGGCCGGGACCCTGCTGTTCGTCCCCACCCCTCACCTCGACGATCGCGGCCTGTTCACCAGGACGTTCGACGCCGCGATCGCCAGGGAGCACGGGCTGGACCCGGCCGCCTTCATCCAGGACAGCCAGTCGCGCACGGTCGCCGGCGGGATCAGGGCCCTGCACGGCAGGTCGGGGCGCGGCGAGGCCAAACTCGTCAGGTGCGCGCGCGGGGCCGTCCACGACGTGCTGGTCGACGCGCGTCCCGGCTCGCCCACCTTCGGCGAGCGGATGACGGTGGTGCTCGACGACCGTGCCTTCACCCACTTGTACGTGCCCCCCGGCCTCCTGCACGGCTACCAGGCGCTCACCGAGGCCGACGTCTGCTACCGCATCGACCGGGAGCACGACCCGTCCGAGGACGTCTCGGTGCGCTACGACGACCCCGACCTGGACATCGCCTGGCCGCTGCCGGTCACCGCGATCAGCGCGCGGGATCTGGCAGCCGGCTCGTGGAAGGAGGCACGGCGGCGCCTGGGGGCGTGACCTCCCGGCGTACCGCCCGCAGCAGCGCGCCGGCCAGGCCGATCAGCAGGAAGGCCAGCGAGTTGGCGGTGCTGAAGGAGTTGAGGTCGAACGTGGCGCAGCCGATCAGCGGCACGGCCAGGCACGCCGTCAACGTCAGCCCGAGGTCCTTGGCGCGCACGTCCGCGCTGATCCTCCTGGCCCGCATCGCCGCCCACATCCCGATCAGGAAGAGCCCGACGAACGCCAGCAGCCCCAACACCCCGCCCTGCACGCCGGTCAGCAGGTACTGGTTGTCGAAGACCGGGTGGTGCGGCGGGAACCAGGTGCCGTTCCCCCGCCCGAGCAGGGGATGCCGGGCGAACTCGGAGACCGCGGTCGAGTAGTCGTTGGTCCGCCAGCGCAGGCTCTCGTCGTTGTCCAGGTTGGTGAACAACCCGAAGATCGCCCCGAGCAGCCCGGGGACGAACAGCCGCAGCAGGACGAGGAACCCGACCAGCCCGGCCGCCGCCCTGAGCCGCCTGGCGTTGTTCCAGCCCACCAGCAGGATCGCGCCCGAGGACGCGAGGCCCAGCACCGTCGAGCGCGAGGCCGAGAACGCCATGCCACAGGCGACCAGCGAGCACAGGATCCACCAGCGCAGCGCGGGCACCCTGCGCTCCCAGGCGTCGTAGGCGTAGTGCAGCGCCACCGGCAGCACCATCGCCGACACGACCCCGAACTCGATGGGGTGCCCGGCCGTCGAGGCCACCCTGTTGACCCCGTTGCGCTGCAGGATCGTCTCCTCGACCGCGCGCAGCCGGGCGCCGGGGACCTGCATGTACTGGGTGATGTCGAACGACAGCAGGAACTGGATCCCGCCGATCACGCCCATGACGGCACCGGCGACGACGAGCGTCTTCAGCACCAGGTCGAGGCGGTCGCGGCCGGACACGCCGTCCACGGCGAGCAGCGACATGCCGACGATGCCCACCGTGATCACCAGGATGTGGTCGGACAGCTCCAGCTCGTAGGAGGGCAGGTAGCCGGCCGCGGTGTAGCCGTAGGTGATCAGGAAGGCCAGCACGTAGAAGTAGATCCCGTACCTGACCGGCGACGGGCCCTTGGCCGCGCCGAGCGTGCTGGTCAGGTGGGCGCAGAACCACCACACGGCGGCGAACAGCCCGACGGCCTCGGCGTAGGTGAGGTCGAACGGCAACCCGCCGATCACCTGGCGGGCCGGCACCAGCATGAGGACCACCACGAAGATCGCGCACAGGGTGGCGCCGTCGGCGCTGCGCACGGCTCCCACGGGACGAGGGGCGACGTTCAAGGCCGCAACACCGCTTCCTTGTCCGGGGCGGACGTTCCCGCGTCGTCGGGCGGCCCCTCCTCCCGCCGCCTCCGCAGCCCGTCCATGATGCTCTCGGCGGCGAACGACGAGCCCAGCGCCGCCATGACGCCCAGCGCGAACACGGCGGCGGCCGTACGGGTCTTGCCGCCGCGCTGTCCCTGGGGTTCGGTGGGCGCGACCATCTCGGTCAGGTTGATGTACGTCTCCGGCGGGGCGTTCAGGACCTGCTGCCGCCGCTTCAGCTCGACCTTCGCCCGCTCGGCCACCCGCTCGACCAGCGCCTTGGCGTCCTGGGGCGAGCGGCTGGTGCCCTCGATGACCACGAAGGGCGCGCTGATGAGCAGCTCGGGGTTGGGGTGGCCGTTGTTGACCTTGTAGCTGGTCGTGGAGTCGGGCCGCACGCCGAGCTGCCCGGCCACCTCGGGCCCGTTGAGTATCTGGACCAGCACCGAGGCCGTCATGTTGAGACCGCCGTCGAAGTTCAGCATGGGGTTGACCAGCGGGTTCGGCTCGGTGGGCCGCGCCGGCCGGTAGGAGCCGCTGGTCGGCACCGTGAGCACCAGGAGCGAGGTCGAGGAGTACTGCGTCGGGATCGTGGCGTATACGCCGTAGGCGAGCGTGAGGGTCAGCAGCAGGGCGGGGAGTGCCACGTACCAGCGGCGCAGGAGGACGGTGATCGCTTTCCAGAAGTCCAACACAGCCCCCAGACAGGTTTCCCCCGATATCCAGGCAATCGCCAGGAACGCGGATGGTGTTACCCCTCACCTGTAACGTGCCAAAGTCGCGCGTCGATAGACGGTGGGCCGACACAGCCGTCCACGAAAGGTGAGCCGTGGAAGAGTGCCGCGCGCCGGAGGGCCGACCATGAGGACGCTCTCGGTCGTGACCCCGAGCTACGGACCCGATGCCGGGCAGTTCGCCGACCTGCACCGTTCGGTGCTGGAGTGCACCCCCGACGACACGGTCCACCACGTGGTCGTCCCGGCGGCCGACCTCGGGCTGTTCCGGGCGTACGAGGGGCCGCGCTGCCGGGTCCGGACGGTGGAGAGCCTGCTGCCCGGCCGGTACGTCAAGGTGCCGCGGAAGGGCCTGTGGGTCAACGTGCTGCGGCCCTGGCCCCCGGTACGCGGCTGGGTGATGCAGCAGATCGTCAAGCTCGCCGCCACCGCGGCCATGGACACCGACGTGGTCCTGGTGGCCGACTCCGACGTGGTGCTGGTCCGGCCGGTCACCGCCGAGCGCGCCCTGATCGACGGCCGCGTGCTGCTGCACCGGCTGGAGGACGGCGTCCATCCCCTCATGACCCGGCACGTCCTGTGGCATCGCGTCGCCCGCGAGCTGCTCCGGCTTCCGCCGCCGCCCGAGCCGCCGCTGCCCGACTACATGAGCCCGCTGACCTTCTGGCGGCCGGCCGTCGTACGCGCCCTTCAGGACAGGTTGCGGGAGACCACCGGGCGGCACTGGATCGACGCCTTCGGCTCGCGGCTGCACGTGTCGGAGTTCATGCTCTACGGCGTCTTCGTGGACGAGGTGCTCAGCGCCACGGAGGGCCGCCCGCCCTCGGACACCTCGATCTGCCACAAGAACCCGGACGAGTCGCCGATGGACCTGGCGACCGCACTCGACTTCGCCGGACGGCTGGGCCCCGGCGCGATCGGCATGCTGATCTCCTCCAAGTCCGGCACCCCCGACGACGTGCGGCAGGCGGCCATCAGGCGCTGCACGGAGATCGCCGGCCGGACGCCCTAACGATGCGGGTTCGGCGCGGCCTGTCCGTCAGGAACGTCCTCGTCGTCGGCGACGCTGTTCAGCGGGGTGCCGGCGGGAACCTGGCCGTTGGCGGAGTGTTCCTTGGCGGGCGTCCCCGCCGCCACCTCGGCCTCCTCGGGCGCGTCGTCGTCCGCCTTCGCGGTCCCGGCCGGCGGGCGGCGGGGGAAGAGCCCCCGCACCACCACCCCGTACGCGCCGGCGAGGCCGAGGAACAACGTGGCGACCAGCACGCCCACGGCGAGCTGCGTCCGCCGGGCGCCGTCGTACTCGGGCGGCAGCAGGGCGACGGTGTTGATCGCGATGAACGTGGTCTTGGGCGCGCCGAGCTTGGTCTGGTAGGCGATCAGCTCCTCGCGCAGGCGCTGGTGCGCCCGCTCCAGGATGCGCTGGGCGGTCCCCGGCTCGCCGCTCTCGACCTTGACGTGCAGGAACGGGCCGAGCGTCACGACGCCGAGCAGGTCGGAGTTGGACCGTCCGTCGTCGATCACGACCTCGGTGCCGTCGTTCTCCCGTACGCCCAGCTTGCCCATCTCCTCCTTGCTGTTGATCGCGACGATCAGGATGCCCGCCACGGTCCGCAGCCCGTCGTTGTACTGGAGCAGCGGGTTGGTCAGGCCGACCGGCTTGGTCGGGTCCATGGAGAGCGTGCCGCCGCTCGGCGGCGCGGTCAGGATGAGGGACGACTCGGCCTTGTAGCGCGACGGGCCCAGGAGGAAGGCCACCGCGGCGAGGAGGAGGCCGGCGGCGAGGATGGGGATGACAATGTTCTTCCGTCGAACGAGCCGCAGCAAATCGTTCCAAAAGGCCATTGTCCCGACCAACCCCCTGCCAGTACGGGTTTGTCTCGCCATATTGCGATGCAGATGGCTTATCGTGTCCAGAAGGTGGGATGTTACGAATGGTTAGTACATCTTGCCGCACGGCACCCTTCGCGAGACCATGTCGCCCGCCCGCCGAAGAATCCTCGAGAGGTCGCCGGATGACGTCCCGAATTCCGGAAGAACGTTCCACAGCGTCCTTGATCGGCCAGGCGGAGCCGCCGATCGGCGTGGGCCTGCCGGTCTACAACGGCGAGCCGTACCTGGCCGGCGCGTTGCGTTCGGTGCTCGCGCAGAAGGACGCCGACTTCGAACTGGTGATCGCCGACAACTGCTCGACCGACGGCACCGAGGAGTTGTGCCGCGAGACCGCGCGGACCGATCCGCGCGTGCGGTACATCCGCAGGGACCGGAACATCGGCGTCACGGCCAACCACAACGCCCTCATGCACGAGACGCGCGGCGAGTTCTTCTCCTACGCCACCTCCGACGACGAATACCGCGAAGACCGGCTCGCCCTGCTCTCCGCGGCACTGCGACGCCATCCCGAGGCCGCCGCGGCCCTCTCGGCCGTCGAGGAGATCGACGAGGACGGCCAGACGATCGGCTTCTGGCGGGACGAGTCGCCGACGGTTCAGCCCGCCCCGGCCGCCCGGCTGCGCCACCGGATGCTCAACTACGACGACACCATGCACTTCTACGGCCTCATCCGCCGCGAGACGCTGCTGCGGGCCAGGCCGCTGGAGCCGATCCTGCCCGCCGACCGGGTGATCATCGCGGGCTGGGCGCTGTTCGGGCCGCTCGTCGTGGTGGACGAGCCGCTGCTGCGGCACCGCAACCACCCGGGCAGCGACAGCCAGGCCAACCACGCCCGCCGGTACCGTGCCCGGGAGATGCCCGGTGACCAGCGCTTCTTCCTCCCCAACGTGGAGGAGGGCAGGGCGCTGCTACGGGTGATCCACGCCGCGCCGATGGGCTTCGGCCAGCGGTTGCGCGCCTACGCGGCGTTGCGTCCCTGGCTGGCCAGGAACGCCGTGCCGATGGCGCGCAACGTCGCCCATTCCGCGATCGACGTGGCGCGCAGCCTGCGTCCCCGGCGCGCGGACCCCGGGCCCTGACCGCCCCGGCTCAGCCGGTCGCCACCTCGCGGATCTGCCTGAACCGGGCGCGCGAGATCCCGACGACCACGTAGACGGCGAAGCCGGCCGCGCCCGCCGCCACGAGCTGCACGAGCACGACGGCGTCCGAGGTCAGCCCGGCGACGAGCCAGGCCGCCGCGCCGCCCGCCAGGCCGCCCAGCAGCAGCCGCGAGACGGGCGCCGCGACCGGCGCGATCACCACGCCCGACCGGTGCAGCTGCCAGACCGCCACGGGCAGTCCGACCAGGAACGCGGCCACCACGTGCCCGATCGCCACGCCCCGGATGCCGCCCAGCTCGGCCCCCAGGTAGAGCGCGGGCAGCAACACGGCCGCCCAGCTCAGGTTCATCCACACGATGCGCCGGGTGACGCCGAGCGAGGTGAGGATGTCGAACGCCAGCGCGGTGAGCATGCGCACCACCATGAGCGCCATCAGGAAGGACAGGGCAGCCGCGGCCGGCTGCCAGCGGGGTCCGTACAGCAGGGCGACGAGCTGCGGCGCGAGCACGCCGATCAGCACCGCGACCGGCGTCACCAGCATGATCAGCATGGGCACGATCTGCTGGACGCGGTCGGAGAAGGCGGCCGGGTTCTCGTCGGCGACCCGGGAGAAGCCGGGCAGCGTGACGTGCCGCAGTGCCTCGCCGATCAGGCCGGGCACCCAGCTCGACACGTTCATGGCCAGCATGTAGTAGCCCAGCATGGTGAGGCCGAGCGTCCTGCCGACGATGACCGCGTCTGCGTTGAGCACCAGGGCCTCCAGCCCCAGGCTGCCGGCCAGCGGCACGCCGAAGCGCAGCAGCCGGCCCGCGATGGCCCGGTCGAAGCCGAGCCGGAAGGGCACCTTGGCCCACCACAGCACCAGCGCCCCGCTGACCAGCGAGTTGGCCACCGCGCCGAGGGCGAAGCTGTAGACGCCCGCGCCGAGCGCCGCCAGCGTGATCGCCAGCGGCACCTGTACGGCGATGCCCATCATGTTCGCCTTGGCGATCATGTCCTGCCGGAAGCCGCGCAACATGATCGCGCTGCGGACGTTGACGAAGCCGTCGATGACGATGATCAGGGTGAGCAGCCGTACGACGGGGGTCGCCGACTCGCTGCCCGCCATGGCCGTGAAGAACGGCGCGGAGAACCAGAACAGCGCGTACACGGTCACGCTGATCGTCAGGACCACGGTGGTCGCGGTGGCCACCATGTCCTCCAGCCTGCCCCGCCACTGCACCACGGCCGCCACGATCCCGGCGTCGTTGACGTAGAACAGGAACTGGTTGGCCGCGAGCGCGACGGCGTACAGGCCGAAGTCCTCGCGCGCGAGGAGGCGGGCCAGCACCAGGCTCATGGCGAAGGTGGCCAGCTTCGAGGCGCCTCTGGCGACCAGCCCCCAGCGCAGCCCCCGGGCCGCCGACCCCGCCCTGGTGCTCTCGACCGGCTCACTCGTCATCCGCGACCCGCTCCAGCCAGATCTCCCGCCAGAACGGGAAGAACTCCCGGGGGCAGTTGAGCGAGTGCACGCCCGCGCACACCACGTCCTCCAGGACGATGCACGGCGTCTTCATCTCCAGCATGCGCCCGGTCCGCTCGTCCAGGCACCGCTCGACCCTGGCGCGCACCCGCGCGGTCGTGCCGCAGTAGCGGGCCAGCTCGGCGTCGAAGTTCATGCCGCGGTTGGACAGCTCCTCGTTGACGGTGTCGAGGATCTCCTCCCTGGACCGGACGCGCACGAGCTCACCGGGTCGCAGGTCGAGCGTTCTCACCGGGGTGCGGCCGCGCACGCTGCCGGTCATGTGCCCCCAGGGCCTGCCCTTGTTGATCAGGATCGCCGCCGGCAGCCGCTTCCTCGTGGCGTGCTGGAACCGGTTGTACAGCCCGATGGCGACGGCCCGCGCCGTCTGGCCGAGGCCGGCGTTGCCCGTGCGCACGTCGGCCACGAACTGCTTGACGTCGGCCATCGGCAGCGGCTGGGGCGCGGCTCTGAGCAGCTCGGTCGCCTGGCAGGAGTACCGTGCGCAACCGTCTTCGCCGGGGGGCTTGCGGGTGTTGACCTCCAGCAGCGGCAGCAGCCGCGAGTCCGGCACGGTGTCGGGCGGCGGATCGCCCGCCTCGACCCGCCGGATCCAGGCCGTCTTCCAGTACATGGAGCAGGCCGTCTGGCAGCCGCCGTGCGCCGCGCCGTCGCAGCGCGCGGAGACCAGGTGCACGGCGTCCTCCATGCGGCGCAGGCCCGTCTTGTACAACGTGTCGCACAACTTGTGCGCCACCTTGTGCACGGTGAGGCGCTGGCCGCAGAACTTCACCATCTCCGGCATGAACGGCAGTCCGTCCAGCTCGCCGTTCTCGTCCAGGGTCGCGAGGATCTCGGCCTCGCCGCGGACCTCCACCAGATCGCCCGCGCGCAGGCTCATTCCGTGCATTCCGCCACCAGTTCCGCCTCTCGTAGGCTCTGCGCGGCCTCGGCGATCGCGGCGAACGGCAGGCCGGACCGCTGGGCCACGTCGAGCAGCGTGTTGTCTCCGTCGGAAAGGTTCAGCACCCAGAGCATCGCCAGCTGCGCCTGTTTGGTGTCGCTGCGCCCGCCCAGCGCGTCGTACAGCCCGCGCCGGCCGAGCTGCGGCTCCCCGTACGGCCGGAGGTTGACGTAACGCCGGTTGCCTTCGAGCACCGCGAACGTCTCCCAGCAGGTCTCCAGCGTGTCCTCCAGCGACTCCGGCAGCACGAAGTCCGGGTCGTCGCCGGAGGTGTGGTACTCGGGATAGCTCGCGTAGGTCGAGCGGGTCAGGGAGCCGACCGGCAGGTCGAAGCCGGGCGAGCAGTACTGCCGCTCGTCGTAGCCGTAGGGCGAGAAGTCGAGCGTGGAGTGCGGCCGGCCCGAGGAGGCCAGCACGTACGCCATCGCCCGGTCGATCTCGGCGTCGCCGCGCCTGCTGCGCTTGTAGGTGAGCGCGCCGGCGTCTCCCGCGCAGGCCAGCACCAGACCGTGCCGGACCCGCCCGGCCGCCTCCCGGTTGCGGGCCAGCCAGGTGATCGAGCCGATGGTGCCCGGCGCGAACAGGAACCGGTAGGTGTGCCGCGGGCGGGTCCCGGCCAGCCGCCGGGCCAGCCAGACGGCCACCGCGATGCCGGCGAGGTTGTCGTTGGCCAGCGAGGGATGGCAGGTGTGGCAGGAGATCAGCACCTCCTCCTCGCTTGCGCCGGGCACGACGTGCTCGGCGTAGGTGAGGTGCCCGTCGGCCAGCGTGGAGTCGATGACGACCTCGTAGTCGCCGTCCGCCAGGCCGTCCAGGGTCTCCTGGCGCAGGCAGAAACCCCAGTCCTCGGCCCAGTAGCTGGTCCGGTACGGGACGAGGTCCGGCTGGTCGGGCAGCGTGTGCAGGCGGCCGCGCAGCTCGCGCAGCGGCATCGTCGCCGAGACCGGGACGCTGTAGCCTACGACGTGCAGGTTGGACTCGGCGAAGTCGACGACCTTGCGCCCGGCGGGGTCCCGGACGTAGGCGTCCCGGATGTTCCACTCGCGTGGCACGTGCCAGTCGAGCACCGGGGTCCCGGTGGGCACCTCGTACACCTTCAGCGGCAGATGCTCGCCGATGACATCGAGGGTGGCCCTGACCCCGTCGCCCGTGATGCTCCTGCACAGCGGGTAGAGGCGTCTCACCAGCTCGTGCATCTCCTTGCCGCTCACTGTGGCCGCAGCTCCCCGTCCACCGTGCCGTCGGCCTGCCGGTCGGCCAGCCGGGCCAGCCGGGTGAACCGCCGTTCGAAGCCCTGGCTGGTGAGGCCGTGGCGGCGGTAGGCGTCGATCAGCTCGATCGCGCCCTCCTTCACCGTCCAGCGGGCCTCGTAACCGGGGAGCGCGGCCCGCACCCGGGAGAAGTCCACCCGGTACGAGCGCGGGTCCGCCCCCGTCTCCCCCGTGATGACCAGCGTCGATCCCGGCACCGCCGCGACCACGGCGGCGGCGATCTCGGCCACCGTGACGTTGTTCTGCTCGCTGCCGACGTTGAACGCCCGCGCGTGCACGGCCTCCCGGGGAGCGGTCAGCGCGGCCGCGAACGCCTCGGCGATGTCGAGGGCGTGCACGAGCGGCCGCCAGGGTGTGCCGTCGGACAGCACCCTGACCTCACCGGACAGGTGGGCGTGTCCCACGAGGTTGTTGAGCACGATGTCGGCGCGCAGCCGGGGGGAGAAGCCGAAGGCCGTCGCGTTGCGCAGGAAGACCGGGGTGAAGTCGTCGTCGGCCAGGTCGAGCAGCGCGTCCTCGACCCTGACCTTGGACTCGGCGTACGGCGTCAGCGGACGCAGCGGCGCGTCCTCCGTCACCAGCTGCCCGCCTCCCGACGAGCCGTAGACCGAGCAGGTGGAGGCGTACAGGAAGCGCTTGGCCCCCGCCTCACGGGCCAGCCGGGCCAGCCGGACCGAGGCGTGGTAGTTGATGTCGTAGGTCAGCTCGGGCGCCAGCGAGCCCAGCGGGTCGTTGGACAGCGCGGCCAGGTGCACGACCGCGTCGAAGCCGGCCAGCGCCTCGGCGGGCACGTCGCGCAGGTCGGCGGCCAGCCCGAGCGGCTCGGGTGGGGGCGGGCCGAGCACGCAGTCGGCGAACAGGCCCGAGTCGAGGCCGGTCACCTCGTGCCCGGCCGCGGCCAGGACGGGGGCCATGACGGTGCCCAGGTAACCCTGGTGCCCGGTCAGGAGTACACGCATGTCCGGCTAGCCTCCGGCTGTGAGGTCGATGACGAGTTTGCTGGCGTGGAAGGCCTCGGCGTACCTGGCGCCGCACTCGATGCCGCGGATGCGGGCCAGGCCGATGAACGCCTCCGGGTCGTACCAGGGGCGGTGCCGCTGCGAGGGGTAGTGGCGCTGGAGCAGGGCGACCTTCTCCCGCGCCACCTCGGGGCGCAGCGGCTGGTAGAGGGAGGGACGTCCGAGGTCGCCGTCCCATTTGACGATCTCGTAGCCGAGCGTCAGGTGGTCACGGAAGGTGGTGGGCACGAGTTCGGCCACGCCCCGGTGGTCCTGGTGGGCGTCGGCCCGGTGCGGGGCGAGGATCAGGTCCGGGTCGCTCGCGCGGCGCAGCTCCTCCAGCGCGTCCTTGGCCTCCTGCCAGTACGCGGGCAGCCGGCCGTCGGGCAGCTTGAGCACGTTCAGCCGCAGGTCGGCGTCCGGGCAGAAGGCGGCCAGCGCCGCCCTCTCCTCCTCCTCGCGCCCGGTGCCGCCGCCGGACAGCACGAGCGCGTGGATCCGTAGTCCGGGGCGGGCCGCGCAGAGGGTGAGCAGGGTGCCGCCCGCGCCGATCGCGAGGTCGTCGCAGTGCGCGCCGAGCGCGACGACCTCGCCGAGGCGTGCCGGGAGGAGCCCGATCATCTCTCCCACAAGGCCCACGGCCGATCGCCGCGCGAGTAGGCCTCGTCCAACTCGACGCGCTGGTTGACGGTGTCGGTCGGCCGCCAGTACCCGCGGTGCCGGTAGGCCGTCAGCCGGCCGCGCTTGGCCAGCTCCACGCAGGCGTCACCGACCAGGTCTCCGTTCTCCGGCAGATGGTCGAAGACCTCCTGGCGCAGGACGAAGTAGCCGCCGTTCACCCAGAGCGGCATCTCGCTGACCGGGACGATGTCGCGGGCCAGCCCGTCGTCGGTGACGTCGATGCAGTGGAAGGTGCCGGGCGGCGGCACCACCATCATGGACGCGCCCGCGTCCGCCGCCATGAACCTGTCGATGACGTCGGGCAGCGGGGCGTCGGTGAGCACGTCCGCGTAGTTGGCCAGGAAGACGTCCTCGCCCTCCAGGTAGGGGCGGACCCGGCGCAGCCGCTCCCCGATCGGCGACTGGATGCCGGTCTGCACGAAGGAGATCGACCAGTCCGAGGTGTCCTGGGAGAGCATCTCGACCTCGCCCTTGCGCAGCACGAAGTCGTTGGAGAGCGTCTCCCGGTAGTTGAGGAAGAACTCGGTGATGTGCTGGGCGCCGTAGCCGAGGCAGAGAACGAAGTCGGTGTGCCCGAAGTGCGCGTAGTAGCGCATCACGTGCCACAGAAGCGGACGGGGGCCGACGAGCTGCATCGGCTTGGGCACGTCTCCCGGCGCGCCGCTGCGCATGCGGGTGCCGTAACCGCCACAGAAGAGCACGACCTTCATGGCGCGACCTCCAGTGACGGGATGGGGAAGACCAGCCGTCCACCCCATTCGCGGACGTAGGAGAGTTGTTCGAGGAGTTCGGTCCGCAGGTTCCACGGCAGGACCAGCACGTAGTCGGGCCTGTCCTCGGCGATCTTGCTGGGCGGTAGCACGGGGATGCGCGTGCCGGGCGTGAACCTGCCGTGTTTGTACGGGTTGCGGTCCACCGTGTAGGCCAGCAGGTCCGGACGGATGCCGCAATGGTTGAGCAGGGTGTTGCCCTTGCCCGGGGCGCCGTAGCCGACCACCGTCTTGCCCGACTCGGCCGCGTCGATGAGGAACTGCAGCAGGTCGCGGCGTACCTTGGCCACCCGCTCGCCGAACTCGGCATAGCCGCCGGTCTCCGCCAGCCCGGCGGCCTTCTCCCTGTCCAGCACGTCGGCGACGCGTGGCCCCGGGCCGGCGGCCGCCTCTGCGGGCCTGGCCCACAGCCGGATGGAGCCGCCGTGCGTCGGCAGGAGCTCCACGTCCACCAGGGTCAGTCCGCCCGTCGCCAGCGCCCGCTGGGCCGAGGCGACCGTGTAGTACTGGAAATGCTCGTGGTAGATCGTGTCGTACTGGTTCAGCTCCATGAGCGTGAGCAGGTGCTGCACCTCGATGGAGACCCAGCCGTCGTCGGCGACGAGCGCGCGCAGCCCTTGCGTGAAGCCCACGATGTCGGGCACGTGCGCGTAGACGTTGTTGGCCACCACCAGGTCGGCCGGCCCGTGCTCGGCCCTGATCGCCGCCCCGGTCTCCGGGTCGAGGAACGCGGTGAGGGTGGGCACGCCCCTGTCCCTGGCGGCCTGGCCCACGTTCGCCGACGGCTCGACACCCAGGCAGCGGACGCCGCGCTCGACGACATGCCGCAGCAGGTAACCGTCGTTGCTCGCCACCTCGACCACGAAACCGGGGGCCAGGCGGTCGAGCGCGGAGTCGGCGAACCGCCGCGCGTGCTCGACCCAGGAGGCCGAGTAGGAGGAGAAGTAGGCGTACTCCGTGAAGGTGTCCTCCGGCCTGATCAGCGGAGGGAGTTGGGCCAGCCGGCAATCGGTGCAGACCCGTAGGTGCAGGGGGTAGGTGGGTTCGGGCTCGTCGAGCTGTTCCTCGGTGAGGAACAGCTCGCACGGAGGCGTGGCGCCGAGATCGACGACGCTCGCCAGCCGGTCCGAGCCGCACAACCGGCACCGCCTCACCGGCCTCGACCTCTCTCACACTGGTACCGACGAGCCATGGTCCCTCCCCAATGACAGGCGTTCTGGATTCAGGTGAATTTCTGGGACGTGCGGTTCGGCGCGGTTCATCTGCCTTCTACGGCCGGGTGGCGAAGGAAATAAATTTCGCGGCCGGCGAGCACGACCGCGAATTCCGCGACGGGCATGCGGTGCCGGGTGCTCATTTGACGCCGGCCCCTTACCCGCGCCAACTGACATTTCGCGGCCATGACCACAGGCGTTACAGGCACTGGTCGGAACGTTCCCGCTGTGCCATCATCCGCCTCATGGACCCCCTTGATCTCGCCGGTGCCCGGCTGTTCAGCCCGCGTATCCACGGTGACCACCGCGGGTCGTTCCTTGAATGGTTCAAGAGGGACGAGCTCGACCGCCCCATGGAGGTGGCCCAGGCCAACTGCTCGACCTCCTTCAAAGGCACCCTGCGCGGCGTGCATTTCTCCAGCGTGCCGCCCGGACAGGCGAAATTCGTGACGTGCGTGTCCGGGAAAGTGCTCGACGTCGTCGTGGACGTGCGCACCGGATCGCCCACCTTCGGCCGTTCGGTGACCGTCGAGCTCGACGACCGGCGGCGGCAGGCGGTCTACCTCGCCGAGGGCCTCGGGCACGGCTTCTTCGCGCTCAGCGACACCGCCACGGTCGTCTATCTGTGCTCCACCCCCTACACGCCGAAGATGGAGCACGGCATCCACCCGCTCGACCCGGCCCTCGGCATCGCCTGGCCGGCCGGCATCGAGCCCGTCCTGTCGGAGAAGGACGCCGCGGCGCCCACGCTGGCGCAAGCAGCCGAACAAGGTCTACTGCCCTCCTACGCCGACTGCCTGGCCCATTACGGGGTCCCAACCGGCCAGCAGGTGGGGCCAGGCGGCGGATAAGGCGGCGCGCCACTCGCGCATCGGCGTCACCGTCCCCCAGGCGTCGTGGCCCAGCACGCTGTAGGCGGGGCGGGGCGCGGGCCGGGGGAAGGCGGCGGAGCCGACCGGCTCGACCAGGCCGGGGTCGGCCCCGGCCAGCGAGTAGACCAGCCGGGCCAGGCCGTACCAGCTCGTCCGGCCCGTGCTGGTCGCGTGGTAGACGCCGGGCCGGGCCTGGCCGCGGCCGAGCAGGATCAGCCGTTCGGCCAGGTCCGCGGTCCAGGTGGGCTGGCCGAGCTGGTCGTCGACCACCCTCGCCGGCCTGCCCGCCGCCGCCATCGCCGCCATCGTCCGGGTGAAGCTGCGCCCGCGCGCGCCGTAGAGCCACGCGGTGCGCACGACGTAGTGTCCGTGGCCGAGGGCGGCACGCTCACCGGCCAGCTTGGACCTGCCGTACGCGTTGATCGGGCACGCCGGGGCGTCCTCCGGGTACGGCGTGCGCGCCGTACCGTCGAAGACGTAGTCGGTGGAGGGCTGCAGCAGCCGCGCTCCCCTCTCCGCGCACACCCGGGCGAGCCCGGTCACCGCGGTTCCGTTGACGGCCATGGCCCCGGCCTCGTCCGCCTCGGCGCCGTCCACGTCGGTCCAGGCGGCGCAGTTGACCACCACGTCCGGCTCGGTCGCGCGCACCGCCGCCGCCACCGCCGCCGCGTCGCACACGTCGAGCTCCGCCCTGGTGAACGCGGCCACCCGCGTGTCCGGCAGGGCGCGCAGCAACCGCGTCAGGTCGTGGCCGAGCATCCCGCCCGCCCCCGTCACCAGCCACGTCAGGGCGGCGCCGGGCGCCGCCTGCTCTCGCGTCACCTACGCCCACCAGGCCCGGTTCTCGTGGTACCACCGCACGGTCTCCTTCAGGCCCTGCTCGAAGGAGATCTGCGGGCGGAAGCCCATCGCGCGCAGCTTGCGGTCGTCCAGCGAGTAGCGCCGGTCGTGGCCCTTGCGGTCCTCGACGTAGGCGACCAGGTCCCAGCTCCGGCCGCAGGCTTCGAGCAGGCGGCCGGTCAGCTCCTTGTTGGTCAGCTCGGCCGTACCGGCGATGTGGTACACCTCGCCGGACTGGCCCGCCTCCGCGACCAGGCGGATCCCGGCGCAGTGGTCCTCGACGTGGATCCAGTCCCGGACGTTGCCGCCGTCGCCGTAGAGCGGCACCTTCCTGCCGCGCAGGAGGTTGGTGATGAACAGCGGGATGAGCTTCTCCGGGTACTGGCGCGGGCCGTAGTTGTTGCCGCACCGGGTGACGCTGACGTTCAGCCCGTGGGTGACGGCGTACGCGCGGGCCAGCATGTCGGCGCCCGCCTTGGACGCCGCGTACGGCGACCGCGGCTGGAGCGGCGCGGACTCGTCCCAGGAGCCGATGTCGATCGAGCCGTACACCTCGTCGGTGGAGACGTGGACGACCTTCGGCACCCCCGCCTCCAGGCACGCCTGCAACAACGTCTGGGTGCCCAGGACGTTGGTGCGCACGAACTCGGCTGCGCCCGCGATCGAACGGTCCACGTGCGACTCGGCGGCGAAGTTCACCACCAGGTCGTGCCCCGGGACGACCCGGCGCAGCAGGTCGGCGTCGCAGATGTCGCCGCGGACGAACGCGTGCGGCACCCCCTCCAGGTTGGCCAGGTTGCCGGCGTACGTGAGTTTGTCGAGCACGGTCACGTCGGCGTCACGCAGCCCTCGGACGAAGTGGGACCCGATGAATCCCGCCCCTCCGGTCACCAGAATCCTCTTCATGTACCGATCTGCACCTTGCTGTGATCGCCCAGCACGAGACGGTGGGCCTTGGGTGTGTTGAGTGAGGCGGTCACCTCGACGTGGTGGCCGATCAGCGAGGACTCGATCCTGCCCACCCCGGTGAGGGAGGCGCCGGGCATCACGATCGAATATTCCAGCTCGCTGCCGCTGACCAGGCAGTCGGCGCCGACGGATGTGAACGGGCCGATGTAACTGTCCGCGACGCGGGTGCCCGGCCCGACGATCACCGGGCCGACCAGGCGGGAGCGCTCCACCACGGCGCCGGCCTCGACCACCACCCGGCCGACCAGCTCGCTGGCCTCGTCCACCAGGCCCTCGGCCCGCGCTTCGAGCGCTTCGAGCACCAGCCGGTTGACCTCCAGCATGTCGGTGACGTTGCCGGTGTCCTTCCAGTAGCCGGTGATCACCGACGAGTCGACGGCCATGCCCGCCTCGATCAGCCACTGGATGGCGTCGGTGATCTCCAGCTCGCCCCGCCACGACGGCTTGAGCTCCGCGACCGCGGCGTGCACGGCCGGGGTGAACAGGTAGACGCCGACCAGGGCCAGGTCGCTCTTGGGCCGGGCCGGCTTCTCCTCGAGGCCGACCACCCTGCCCAGGCCGTCCAGCTCGGCCACGCCGAACTGCGAGGGATCGCCGACCCTGGTCAGCAGGATCTGCGCGGCCGGCCGCCGGGCGGCGAACCTGTCCACCAGCGCGCCGATCCCGCCGACGATGAAGTTGTCGCCCAGGTACATGACGAAGTCCTCGTCGCCCAGGAAGTCCCGTGCGATGAGCACGCCGTGCGCCAGCCCCAGCGGAGCGCTCTGACGCAGGTAGGTGACCTGCAACCCGAACGCCGAGCCGTCGCCGACGGCGGCCTCGATCTCCGGCTGGGTGTCGCCGACCACCAGGCCGACCTCCTGGATGCCGGTCTCCGCGATCGCCTCCAGGCCGTAGAACAGCACCGGCTTGTTCGCGACCGGCACCAGTTGTTTGGCCGAGGTGTGGGTGATGGGCCGTAGCCGTGTACCGGATCCTCCGGCGAGCACGAGCGCCTTCACTGCTAGTAAGCCCCTTCTCCACGGGTGACGACGGACCAGGTCTTCCAGAGGATCTGCAGGTCGAGAATGAGCGACCAGTTCTCCACGTATCGCAGGTCGAGACGGACGGACTCCTCCCAGCTCAGGTCGGATCTGCCGCTGACCTGCCAGAGACCGGTCATGCCCGGCTTGACCACCAGGCGGCGGCGCACGTCGGTCCCGTACCTGGCGACCTCGTCGGGCAGCGGCGGTCTCGGGCCGACCAGCGACATCTCACCGCGGATGACGTTGAGCAGCTGGGGGACCTCGTCCACGGAGTACTTCCGCAGGAACGCGCCCACCCGGGTGATCCGTGGATCGTGCCGCATCTTGAACAGCACGCCGTCGAACTCGTTCGAGTCGAGGAGTGTGCCCTTCAGCCGCTCAGCGTCAGCCACCATCGTACGAAATTTCACGACCCTGAATTCGGCGCCGTCCTTGCCGATCCTGGTCTGCCGGAACAGCGCGGGCCCGTCGCTGGTGCTCCTGATCAGCAGCGCGACCAGCAGCAGCGGCATGGCGAGCAGGAGCAGGGCCACGCCGGCGACCAGGCGGTCGAAGACCGACTTGACGAAGCGCCTGGCGCCGTCGAACTCCGGGTGCTCCACGTGCATCAGCGGCATGCCCGCCACCGGCCTGATGCTGATGCGCGGCCCCGCCACGTCCAGCAGCGCGGGGGCGACGAACAGGTCGGTCCTGGTCGGCTCCAGGCTCCAGGCGAGCCTGCGCAGCGCGGCGCCGTCCAGCTCGGGACAGGCCAGCACCGCCACCGCGTCGGCGCGCGCGTCCGCGACCACGTCCGCCACATCGTGGAACGAGCCCATCACCGGGACGCCGTCGAGGTCGATGTCGGGATCGCCGGTCGGCAGGCAGGCTCCCACCACCTCCATGCCGTGATAGGGCTGGCGGCGGAACTGCACCATCAGGTCGAGGATCGAGTCCCGATGGCCGACGGCGATGACCTGGCGCATGTAGTCGCCGCTCACCCGCCGGCGGTGCAGGTATTTGCGCATTCTGTAGCGGAAGTACAACGTCGAGAGCAGCGCCATCGGCAGCATCGCCATGACGAAACTCCGCGCGACGGCGGTCTGCGTGGCATAGGCGCCGATCGCCACCGCCGCCATGAGGCCGATCCCGCCGTTGAAGACCGCCTTGAACTCCTCCGTTCCTTCTCCGTTGGCCCGCTGCCGGTAGGCGCCGCCGAACACGAGCGCGACCGGCCAGGCCAGTACCAGAACGAATCCGAACACGAACTCCTCGAAAGGAACGTACGCGTCGTCGAGCGCTCGAACTCCAATCACTCCGACACACGCCGCGAAAGCGCAGGTAGTGTCCCCGAGCAACAGAAGTCGCGAGTAGGCTCGCGTCCAGATACTGGACGAATGACGCGGTACGGCCTCAAGGAGCACGACAGCGGACTCCCCAGTCCCCACCCTCATAGAAACCACCCTGATGACTCCGTACACCGCTGTACATGACGTCTCTTGAGCCACATGGGTTGACATAGCCCATGTCTGATCAAGGGCGGCGGCCCCCACTAAAGGGTAAAGATCAATCCGAAGCAGGGAAATACCGAGCAAATGTCCACAATCGGACGAAGGTTAGTTGACAAGAGACCTTGACGGAACGGTCCAAAAATGCAACGCCCGCGAGGGGTAAATGTGAGGTTTAAGGCGATATTTCGGCAGGTGACGCCGTAACGGCCTAGTCGTACTCCAAGTCCGGCAGCGCGCTGGGCGGGTCCGGGCTGCGCCAGACGACCACGACGGCGTCGCCGGCCGAGTCGGCCGCCAGGCGGAGACGATCGACGTCGAAGTCGGGCAGGTACCTCAGCCGGGCCAGGAAGGTGGCGTCCGTCGCGCTGCGCGGGACCACGCAGCCCTCGCCGTCCCGATCGAGCAGGATGTAGTGGATGTCTTCCCCGGAGGCGGCGACGACACGGATCTCGACCACGTCCTCCCACGCGAGGGCTTCGACGCTCCCGTCCGCGTAGTGACGAGTGACGCCCTCTTCCGTGACATACACGTAGGAGTCCGGCATCGCATTGCCGTGCATGGGCGCGATTCTTGCGAGTCGCGGGCGGATCACGCAAGGGTTCGTCCTGAATGCCCCGTCCGAAGGACGGTCAGCCGTCCGTTTCCTGCCCCCACGAGTGGTTGAGGTGCGCGGCCACCGCCGCCCGCGCGGCGTCCTGCGGCCCGTCGGCGATGGCGTCCAGCAGGGCGCGGTGCTCGCGGACCAGCACGTCGCGGTCCTTGTACACCTGCTTGAGCCGCACCAGGCCGAGCCTGGTCTCGGCGGCGAGACCGGCGTAGAGACGTTCCAGCCGGGGGCTGCCCACGGCCTCGATGAGCGCCTGGTGCAACGCCATGTGCTCGGCCACGACCGCCGACCACGGCGCCTGCTCCGGCAGGCCGTCCATCCTGCGCAGCGCCGCCTCCGCCGGCTCGACCCGGCGTCCCGCCACGGCCCTCGCCATCAGGTCCTCCAGCGGCCGGCGCACGTACATGAGGTCGTCCAGGTCCGAGATCGTCACCTCGGGGACATAGGCGCTGCGGTTGCGCTCGCGCCTGAGCAGCCCCTCGTGGACCAGCATCGCCAGCGCCTCGCGAACGGTCGGCCGCGCGACGCCGTACGCGGCGGCGATCTCCTGCTCAGGCAGGGATGTGCCCGGCTCGATCTCGCCCGACAACACCCTGGTGCGCAGGGCGCCGGCCAGCGCGTCGACGGCGGAGACTGGTTTGAGGGACAACGTCACGGCTGTGACTCTAACGCCCCCGCCCGCGCCTTATCCGGTACGGCCACCGCGACGAGCCCGATCGCCATCAGCACGAGCCCCGCGACGGAGACCAGGCCGAGGTGCTCCCGCAGCACCACGACGCCGAGGAGCGCCGCGACCGCCGGTTCGGCGAGGGCCAGGGTCGCCGCCGTGGCGACCGGGGTGGTGCGCAGGCCGCGGCCGTACAGGAAATAGGACAGTGCCGTGGTTCCCAGGCCGAGATAGGCGACGGCGATCAGGCTCTCCGGCTCGGCCAGCCACTCGACGCCGGTCAGCAGCAGGACCGGCAGCATGATCAGGGCCGCCCCGCCGAACAGGACGCCCATGACGGCGCCGGACGCCGCGCCCCCGCTGATGGCCCGCGCCGCGGTGACGGCGTAGAAGGCGTAGAGCAGTCCGCCGAGCAGGGCGAACGCGACTCCGATGACCACCTGACCGCCCGCGACCTGGCCGCCCGCCGGGTCGCCGCCGACGATCAGGGCCGCGCAGCCGCACACGGCCGCGGTGGTCGCCAGCGCCCACCGCGCGTCCGGCTTTCTGCGGTGCAGCAGCCAGGACAGCAACCCGGTGAAGACCGGCCCGCTGCCGATCGCCGCCACCGTTCCGATGGCCACGCCCGTGCGGCTGACGGCGGCGAAGAAGCACAACTGGTACGCGGCCACGGCGGCGGCGGCCAGCAGCAGGGAGGGGGTGATCGTGCGCCGCAGCCCGGACCCGGCGAGCAGGGCGAGCGCCGTGCCGCCGACGACCAGCCTGGCCGCGGCCAGGGCGACGGAGTCCGCGGAGACCAGCAGCCCGGCTGTGCCGGCCGTGCCCCACAGCACGGAGGCGCCCACGACGGCGAGAGGACCGTTCTTCATGCCAGACATTGTCTGACAACTATACAATATCCTCCAGTAACTGGTCGATCAGCCGACCCGACGCCGCCGCCACCTCCCCCGCGTGGTCCTCCAGCACCGCCAGCGCGTCCTGGATCGCCGGCGCGCTCGCGCGCGGCAACTCCAGCAGCACATCGCTCTCGACCGTCACCGAACCGTCCACGTGGAAGGCGTCGCCGGCGACCGCGACGGAGACGGCGAAGGACACCTCGCGCCCGTCGGGAAGCGTGAACACGGTTCCGACCCTGACCCCGGCGGGCGGGACGAAGAAGGAGAACGGGGTGCTGCACACGAAGGGGTGCCGCGACTCGGCGAGAACCACCGCGGCCCGGCTCAGAGTTTCCAGCAGGCCCGCCGCGGCCAGACTCTCTCCATTCACGTCCGAAAGCCTAGATCAGGGCACGCCACGCCGACCACTCGTGTCCATTCGCATGCGTGCCGGCCGGGAATACCGGCCCTCGGCGTCCGTTTCCGTCGGGCTGCGGGGAACGAATGGAACCGTCCGGAATTCCGCAGCGCCGGCCCGCGGGCGCGTGACCGCATTCACGGCCGCCGGAGCGATCCCGCGATCACGGAACGCCATGGGCCGCGCCATATTCGCCCGTGGATTGTCGGGAACGTTTTCGTACCGACGGGAAAGGCGTGGCCGAAAACCGCGAGGCAACCGTTTTCCCGTGCGGTCCGTGCCATAACATTGCCTTACTCGCGGCGCGAGTTACGCAGTTGTTATCTCTTTTCCCCTTGCTCGCCAATTACGGGCTGATCAGCATCGGCTTCTGGGCACGCAACGACGGCCCGGAGGACCTGGTGGGGGGAGCACACATGCGCAGAAACGCGTTCACGTCCTTATCCGTTCGGCTGACTGCCTTGGCCGTGGCACTGGTCACGCTGATCCCGATGACCGGAGCCGGAGGCACCGCCTCGGCCACCACGGCGGGCGACCAGTTCATGCAGGTCGTCGCGCACGAGGACGACGACCTGCTGTTCATGAACCCCGACATCCACGACTCCATCCGGTCGGGGCAGTCGAGCGTGACCGTGTTCATCACCGCCGGCCAGCTCACCGGGCTCGGCAGCACCGACGAGCAACGCGCCCGCAACCGGCAGCGCGGCATCCAGGACGCCTACGCGCGCATGGCCGGGGTGCCCGACGCCGACCCCCATGCCCAGGAGGAGTGGAGCCGCGACGCCTGGTCGCTGGCCGGCCGCCAGGTCGAGAGGTACACCCTCACCGCCGAACCACGGGTCCAGCTCGTGTTCATGAACCTGCGCGACGACCAGCTCGGCTGGTTCACCGTCGTGGACGACTTCGTCGATCACACGATCATCCCGCAGGGCAGCCTGGTGACCCAGTCGTACACCTACGCCTACGACGACGTGGTCGCCGTACTGCGCGGCCTGATGCAGCATTACCAGCCCACCGT
>NZ_JBFAOM010000049.1:0-66367 GCF_040675235.1 Nonomuraea sp. NPDC049637 | reverse complement strand
TCGGCGGTTACCGGCGGGGGCGGGGCCCGGGGGGGGGGGCCCACCCCACCCCCGCCGCCCGCCCCCCCCCCCGCGGGGGCCCGCCCCCCGCCGCCCCCCCCCCCCGGCCCTTTCACTGTTCGTTCCTCACTGTTCGTTGCCGGAGACGGCGGTGGTGGTCAGGCCGGAGGGCCTGCGAACGCGGGCGCTCCGGCCGGGACGGCTCACGTCGGGACGCCGGTCGCCCCCGCGGATCACGGGCGCGAGCCGGAGACGGCGGCTCACCAGGGGCGTGCCGCCGCTCAGCTTCGCCCGCAGCCGCGCGGGCGCCTCGGGGGCGCTGAGTTTCAGCGTCAACCGTGCCCCTCGGCGGGTCAGCCGCCGCCACAACGTGTGCCAGTCCACCATCGTTCCGGCCAGCGCGGCCATCGCCAGCATCGCGACCACCGCGATGACCAGGACGGCCAGGACGATGAGGACGAAGACGATCACCAGGGAGCCGATCGTACCGAGGACTGTCAACATTGGGCGAAAAGTGCCCGCTCACCAGCGAATTATGCCAATTTTTTGGGATATATCGGCCTTACTCGGCAATCCCCGTCGACTGGTCCAGCCGTCCGGGCAGCAGGTCGAGCCGGCGCAGTATCACGCCCTCGCGCAGCGCCCACGGGCACACCTCCAGCCGCTCCACCTCGAACAGGTCCATGGCCGCGTCGGCCACCAGCGCCCCGGCCGCCAGCTGCGCGGCCCGGCCCTCCGACACCCCGGACAGCTCGGCCCGCTCGGCGGAGCTCATGCCGGTCAGCCTGGCCGCCCAGGACGCCATGTCGGCGCGGGAGAGGGCGCGCGAGACGTACGGGCCCTCGCTGGAGGCCGCCGCGCCGGCGATCCTGGCGAGCTGCTTGAAGGTCTTGGAGGTGGCCACGGCGCGGTCGGGCTCGCCGTACCTGGCCACGTCGCCGACCGTGCGGGCGATCTCCGTACGGACGTGCTTGCGCAGCTTGCGCACCTCCTCGGCGGAGGGCGGGTCGCCGGTGAACCAGTCGCGCGTCAGCCGCCCGGCGCCGAGCGGCAGCGACACCGCGACGTCGGGCTCCTCGTCCACCCCGGCGGCGATCTCCAGCGAGCCGCCGCCGATGTCGAAGGCCAGCAGCCGCCCGGACGACCACCCGAACCACCGGCGCACCGCGAGGAACGTCAGCCGGGCCTCGTCGCGCCCGGACAGCACCGCGATGTGCACGCCGCAGCGCTTGTCGATCTCGGCGAGCACCTGCTCGCCGTTGGCCGACTCGCGCACGGCGGAGGTGGCGAAGGCGAGCAGGTCCTCCACCCCCTTGTCCTCGGCCAGGCGCACCGCCTCCTCGACGAACGCGCCGAGCCGTTCGATGCCCTCGGGCGCGAGCCTGTTGTCCGCCCCCAGGTACTGGGTCAGGCGCAGCTCTTCCTTGTGGGAGTAGGCGGGCATGGGCCGCGCGCCCCGGTGGGCGTCGACGACGAGTAAATGGACGGTGTTCGAGCCGATGTCCAGCACGCCTAGTCGCATGGGAAAACGCTACCGGTCTGCGGCTTTTCGGGCGAAGCCGGATCTGCCCCGGCCGGGCGGGGCAGATCCGGGCGGCCGTCACCGGGCCGCCGCGCGCCCGTCGAACACGCCCGGCGGCCGGACCGGGCACACGGGCTTCCGCCGCGCGGCCATAGTCTGATCGCATGTCACGAACCCTGCGACTGCTGATCACCGGCGGCGGCACCGGCGGTCACACCTATCCGGCCCTGACGACCCTGTCGGCCGTCCAGCGACGTCAGGTGCCGCACGACGTGCTGTGGGTGGGCACGGAGAACGGCCTGGAGGCCCGGATCACGGCCGAGCACGGCATCCCGTTCAAGGCGATCACCACGGGCAAGCTGCGCCGCCGTCCGAACCTCAAGGAGCTCGGCACCAACATCGCCGACGTGTTCCGCATCCCCGTCGGGGTGTTCCAGGCGGTGGGGCACGCCGCCCGCTACCTGCCCGACGTGGTGCTGTCCACCGGCGGGTACGTGGCGGTGCCGATCGGCGTGGCGGCCAAGCTGATCCGCCGCCCGCTGGTCATGCACGAGCAGACGACCGTGGTGGGCCTGGCCAACCGCATCCTGGCCCGGCTGGCGACCCGGATCGCGCTGTCGCACGAGTCGTCGCTGGAGTACCTGCCGCCGTCGGCGCGGGCGAAGGCCGTGGTGACCGGCAACCCGGTGCGGCCGGAGCTGCTGCAGGGCAACCGGGCGGCGGCCTACGACCTGTTCGGGCTGACGTTCGAGGTGCCGCTGATCTACGTGACCGGCGGGGCGCAGGGCAGCAAGCAGATCAACACGCTGATCGCCGAGATCCTGCCGCGGTTGCTGCCGCACGCGCAGGTCGTTCACCAGTGCGGGCCGGCCTGGATCGACCAGATGCGGGCGGTCGAGGTGCCGCCCGGCCTGGCCGACCGTTACCACCCGGTGCCGTACGTGGGGGCCGAGCTGCCCGACCTGTTCGCCGCGGCCGACGTGGTGATCTCGCGCAGCGGCGCGGGCACGGTGTCGGAGCTGACCGCGATCGGCAAGCCGTCGCTGCTGATCCCGCTGATCCCGACCGGCGGCGACGAGCAGCGCAAGAACGCCGGCTACCTGGTCTCGGCGGGGGCCGCGCGGGCGTTGCTGGAGCCGCGGCCGACGGCCGAGCAGCTGCTGGCCGAGCTGATGCCGATGCTGGCCGATCCCGGGCTGCGCGCGGCGATGGGGCAGGCGGCGGCCAAGCTGGGCCGCCTCGACGCCGCCGACGCCCTGTGCGACCTGCTCCTGGAGGCCGCCCACGGCGGAACCCGCCCGCCGCACGCCGCCGGCTCCCCCGCGCCGCACCACCAGGGCGGTCAGGCGGGTCAGGCCGGTCAGGGCTTCGGAGTCCAGGGCGGTCAGGGTTCGGGAGGGCCCGGCTCCAGGTAGCGGAAGGCCTCGTGGGCGGAGCTGACGCTCCGCCTCAGCGCCTGGTCCAGGCGGTCGGCGTCCTCGGTCAGGCGGGTCAGCTCGTCCATCGCGGCCTCGCCCGCGCCGGTCTCGGCGACGAGCTCCTCGTACTCGTGCAGCCGGGCGCGCAGCTCGGCGATCTGCTGGCGGGCCCGGTAGGCGCGTTCGGCCTCGGCCACGTTGGCGGCGTACCGCTCCAGGGCCTCCACCCGGGCCACGACGGCCTGCTCGCTGCTGTCCAGCGCCCTGGTGAGGGGTTCGGCCACGGCCGCCACCTCGGGCGCGCTCTCCCCCGACAGCGTCTGCCGGTGCCGGGCGCGCAGGCCGGACAGCTTGGCCAGCAGGCGGGCGATCTCCCACTCCTGGGCGGGCAGCATCACCGCGTTGCGCACGTCGTCCAGCAGCCCTTCGAGGTTGACCCGCGACTGCGACACCGTGGCGACCGCCCGCTGGGCCCGGCGCAGCAGCCTGCGCGAGGACTCGTCGAGGTCGTCGAGGAGCACGTACCGGCCCTCGTGCCCGACGGCTTGGGCGTGCACCCGCCGCTCGTGCTCGGCCTCCTCCCCCTCCGGCGTCTCGGTGCGGACGAACGTCACGATCATCAGCGGGATGGCGAGCAGCACGAGCAACAGCGGCCCCAGCGAGCGGCCGAGCCCTCCGGCGCCCAGCAGCAGGCCGAGGCAGACGGTCGCCCCGCAGACCGCGCCGAGCCGCCAGTACGGCGCGGCGGGCAGGCCCGGAGCGTCCGGGACCCAGCCCCTGCGCGTCCTGAGCAGCAGCCGCCGGTTGTCCCTGAGCAGCCGCGCGTCGGCCGGCGGCACGCCGGGATCGACGATCACGTCGGCCATGATGTCGGATCGGATGGGGATTCACCTCCTGCGAGGGCGGTTCCGCCCGGCCACCGGCATGTCAGCTCTCCAGGTACCGGAACGCCTCGTGCGCCGACCGCACGCTGCGCCGCAACACCTGCTCCAGGTGGTCGGCGTCCTCGGCGAGCCGGTCGATCTCCGGGACGGCCAGCGCGTCGGCGCCGGTCTCGGCCAGCAGCTCCTCGTAGCGCGGCAGGCGGGCGCGCAGCTCCTCGATCTGGCCGCGGGCGTGGAAGGCGCGTTCGGCCTCGGCGACGTGCCCGGCGTAACGTTCCAGGGCCTCGACACGGGCGATCATGGCGGCCTCGCTGGTGGCCAGGGCCCTGTCCAGCGGCTCGATCACGGCGGCCACCTCGGGGGCGACGCCCCTGGACACCAGCGCGGCGTGCTCGGCGCGTAAGGCCGACAGCTTGGCCAGCAGGCGGGCGATCTCCCACTCCTGGGCGGGCAGCATCACCGCGTTGCGGGCGTCGTCGAGCAGCCCCTCGGCGTTGACGTGCGAGCGCAGCACCGAGCCGATGGCCCGCTGCGCCCTGGTCAGCACGTCCGCGGCGGCCTGGTCGAAGTCCTCGGGCAGCAGGTAGCGGTCCCGGTACGGGCGGGCCCGCTCGTACACCGCGCGGTCGCGTGACACGTCGTGCTCGGGCAGCTCGCTGATCGACGCGATCTTGACCAGGACGATGAAGACGAACGTGCCCAGCAACGTGAACCCGGCGGCCGGGTGGGACAGGGCCAGCAGCACGGCCATGAGCGCGACCACCCCGGGCGTGGCGGCCAGCAGGGCGAGGCTGGAGACGTTCCGGCACCGGCCCGGGCGCGCGTCGGCCGGCGGCACCCAGCCCGACCGGATCCTGGACAGCAGCCGAGTGTTGGCCCGCAGCATCCCCGCGACCTCCGGAGGAACCTCCGGATCGACGACCACACCCACGCTCTGTCCCGGCACCTTGGCGCCCCCAACGCTCGTGATGCAGTGGATATTACGTATTTTTTCGCAAGGATGTCAGCCTCTGAAAGGTCAGGCCCGGAAACCCCCAGGTCCGCGGTCCCGCCCCCGCGACGGCCAGAGCGGCGGACACGCAGGCGAAGGGGATGGCGGGCAGGACGTACCGGTGGTCGAAGTCGAGGGCGGCCACCGGGGCCACCAGCAGGAACGCCGCCATGGCCCACGGCAGCAGGGCGGCGCGGCGGCGTCCGGCCGAGCCGAGGCCGCCGGCCAGGAGCAGCACGCCGAAGACCGTGCCGTGCAGGAACCAGGGGTAGGGGTAGGCGGCCAGGATCGAGGCGTACGGCTCGACGGAGCTCATGCCGCGGATGCCGGGGTCGTACTCCGAGCGCACCTTCGCGACGAGGGGCTGCTGCTCGGGCAGCGGCCAGGAGCCGCGGGGGAAGGTGGTGGAGGGGTTCATCCGCCGGGGGTGGGGCACCGGCGACCAGGTGAAGGCGAGTGAGGTGTCGCGGGCCACCTCGCGCAGGTAGTCCAGCGGCTGGGCGGCGATGGCGCGCAGCGCGAAGGACCTGGCCAGGTCGTTGTGGGCGAACCGGTCGCCCGGCAGCCGGTTGAGCGAGGCGCCGGGGGCCCAGACGTACTCCGAGGCGGCGTCGGCGACGGTGCCGTTCGGGCAGAGCGGGGCCTCGGCGGGCGGCGGCTGGATGATCGAGCAGTCGGCGAAGGTCATGGTCCTGGCCCACAGGGCGACGCCGTCGGAGCCGCTGAGGGCGAACCGGCCGTGGTGCTGGGCGTACCAGCCGGCGTAGGCCGCCAGCGGCAGCGCGCCGGCCAGCACCAGCGCGGCCACCCGCCGCCAGGGTGCGCGGCGCAGCACCAGCCAGCCGGCCGCCAGGGCGAGCAGCGGCACGGCGGCGGTCCTGGTCAGCCCGGCCAGGGCGAGCAGCAGCCCGGCCACCGCCGCGGCCCGCGCCGACGGCACCGCGGGCAGGCCGCGCGGCGCGTCCGAGGGGGCCCGGCGCCACATCAGCACCACCAGCGCGGCGGTGATCAGGAAGATGACCTGGAGGTCCGACAGCACGGCGTGCTCCAGCCGGACGAAGGACGGGTCGAACAGCACCGGCACGGTCGCCAGGGCGGCCCCCCAGCCGGGCAGCGAACGGCGGCGCAGCAACGCGTAGATCATCACGCCGACCCCGAGCCCCATGGCGTGCTGCACCCCGGCGACCAGCTCCACGCTGTGGAAGGGCCGCAGGGCCCACAGGAACCAGGAGTACCCGGCTGGGTGGAAGGCCGCCTGCGGCCGCAGGTGCACGGCGGTGTCCAGGTACGTGAAGGAGTCGTACCAGTACAGCTGCGCCGTGTCGTACCCGAGCATGACCAGCACGCGCAGTGCGGCGGCCAGCGCCAGCACGCAGGCGAACAGCCCGTGGCCGCGCGGGCGGCGCGCGGCGGGCGCGAGCGGACGCGTTCCGGCCAGGGTGGCTGCCATGACCTTCTCCCCCGTGGCCGACCGGGCCGGTCCCGGTCGTCAGGGAGGCAGTCCAGCGGGACGCCGATAACCTGAGCGTCACCGGAACTGGTTACGCCCGCGTTATGCGGTCTGATCCAGACTTGCGGCATTTAAGATCTTTTTGGGGGCTACAGGTGCGGGTTCTGATCGCCGAGGACGAGCGCATGCTCGCCGACTCGATCGCCGAGGGGTTACGGGGCGAGGCGCTCGCCGTCGACGTCGCCTATGACGGGGAGGCGGCGCTGGAACGGCTCGGCGTGCACGACTACGACGTGCTGATCCTCGACAGGGACCTGCCGGGGGTGCACGGCGACGAGGTGTGCCGGACGGTGGTGGAGCAGGATCGGCTGGTCAGGGTGCTCATGCTGACCGCCTCCGGCGACGTGCGCTCGCGGGTGTCGGGGTTGTCGCTGGGGGCCGACGACTACCTGCCCAAGCCGTTCGCGTTCGAGGAGCTGGTGGCGCGGGTGCACGCGCTCGGGCGGCGCGCCCGCCGGGCCGACCCGCCGATGCTGGAGCGGGCGGGCGTGCGGCTGGACTGGGCGCACCGGCAGGTGTTCCGCGACGGCGTGTACGTGCCGCTGGCCCGCAAGGAGTTCGGCGTGCTGGCCGAGCTGCTGCGCGCCCAGGGCGCGGTGGTCTCGGCCGAGGACCTGCTGGAGAAGGTCTGGGACGAGCACATCGACCCGTTCACCAACACCGTGCGGACCACGATGATGAAGCTGCGCAAGAAGCTCGGCGAACCGCAGGTGATCGAGACCGTCCCCGGATCGGGGTACCGCATCCCATGACCGTGCGCATGCGTTTCGCCCTGGCCTGCGCCGGGGTGTTCCTCTTCCTCGGCGCCCTGACGGTGACCGGGGTGTACTTCGTCGTCCGGTCGCAGCTGGAGTACCGGGCGGACCTGATCAGGCCCGACTTCCCCCGGGAGTACTCCTACGGCGACTCCTACGAGGCCGCCTACCGCAACGCGATGCGGGTGCGCGCGGCCTACCAGCGCGAGACGCTGAGCTGCGTGCGCACGGTGGGCGGGATCGTCGTGCTGGCCGCCACGGCCGGCGCGTTCGGGGTCGGCTGGCGGGCGGCGGGCTGGGTGCTGCGCCCGGTCAAGACGGTGACCGAGACCGCCCGCCGGGTCGCCCAGAGCCACGACCTGACCGAGCGCATCGCCTACGAGGGCCCGCGCGACGAGGTCAAGGAGCTCACCGAGATCTACGACACCATGCTCGACCGGCTGGCCCGCTCCTTCGACGGGCAGCGCCGGTTCGTCGCCAACGCCTCGCACGAGCTGCGCACCCCGCTGACGATCAACCGCACCCTGGTGGACGTCGCGGTGCGCCGCCCCGACGCCACCGACGACGTCAAGCGGCTCGGCGAGTCGCTGCTGCTGGTCAACGCCCGGCACGAACGCCTCATCGACGGCCTGCTGGCGCTGGCCGAGGGCGAGCAGGCGGTGCTGGACCGGCGGCCCTTCGACCTGACCGACGTCGCCGAGCACGTGCTCGACCAGGCCGGCGAGGAGGCGGCCGAGCGGGACGTGACGATCCACCGGCTGCTGGACTCGGCGCCGACGACGGGCGAGGCGGTGCTGGTCGAGCGGCTGGTGCAGAACCTGGTGGAGAACGCGATCCGGCACAACCAGCCCAAGGGCGAGGTGTGGGTGACGACGCGGCGGCGGGCCGAGCAGGTCGAGCTGGTGGTGGCCAACACCGGGCTGCACGTGCCGCCGTACGAGATCGAGACGATCTTCCAGCCGTTCCGGCGGCTGCACGGCGACCGGCTGCGCTCGGAGCGGGGCAGCGGGCTCGGCCTGTCGATCGTGCGGGTCATCGCCGAGGCCCACGAGGGCACGGTCACCGCCAGGCCGCGCGACGAGGGCGGCCTGACGATCACCGTGGAGCTGCCGGTGGACCCGTCCGCGCCCTGACACCCGGCGCGCCGCCGTCGATGAAGCCGCTTCGATGGATCAGTCGCCGCCCTGGCGGATCTGCCAGAGTTCCTCCTCCGGCACGCCCGCCTTGACCAGTTGCTCCCAGGTCGCCACGCGTTCGGTCGGGTCGGCCAGCACCAGGCCGAGCAGCGGGCGCAGCTCGGCGTGGTCGGCGCCGTCCTCGCGCCACAACGCGCCCAGCGCCCGGTGCACCGCCGGGGACCGCACGGCCGCCGTCTCCACCAGCTCCCGCAGGACGGCCACCCGGTCGTGGAAGCGCAGCGCGCGCCCCTCCCCCACGGCCAGCATCAGCAGGTCGAGCAGCCTGCGGTGGCGGGGCGCGTGACCGGTGGCGGCGGCGGCGATCGCGTCGCCCATCGCCGTGCCCTCGCCGCCGCCGAGGATCACCTCCTCCTGGCCCCGCCCGGCGACGCGATGCGCCGACAGGGCGTTGACCAGGCCCGTCCAGCCCTCGTGCCCGAGCTGGCCCTTCCACAGGTGGCTGAAGGACGCCCAGCGGCCCAGCGGGTCGGGGCCGCCCAGGATGTGCGAGACGGCCACCGGCTCCGGCGAGGCGGCCACGATGAGCAGCGCCAGGTTGGCCGAGTAGGCGGCCAGGCGGCGGGTGACGGGATGGCGTACCGGCTCGAAGCCGGTGAAGCAGCGGCGGCGGCGCTCGTACAGGGACCGGCGCAGCAGCCCGGCCAGGTGGGTCACGCACCGGGCGCGGACGGCCGCCGGCACCTCGTCCAGCAGCTCCAGGATGAACCCGACCGTCGGGCCGCGCTCGGCCAGGCAGGAGAACGACGTGACCGCGTAGAGCAGGTCGTCGTCCACGCTCTGGGCCAGGGCCAGCGGCTCGTCCCCGGCCAGGCGGCGGCGCCGGTCGAGGTCGCGCAGCGCGTACACGGTCAGCCAGGCCGTCAGGAACTCGCCGAAGGTGGAGTGAAGGAAGGAGTGGCCGTCCCGGCGGATGAAGAAGAAGCGCTCGGTGGCCCGGCGGGCCCAGTCGACGGGCGGCCGCGGCTCGCCGGGCTCGTAGGGCTCGTCCTGGCCGCCTTCGCACAGGGCGGGCAGGTCGCGGGCGAGGTCCTCCTCGGTGATGACCTGCCGGCCGCGGGCGAGCATGGACAGGGCGACCGTGCCGAGCAGGACGAGCTCGCTGTCGATCAGCACCCGCTGCGGGGTGGCGGTCTCGCGCTCGGTGAAGTCGCGCAGCAGCACCTCGTACAGGCGGGCGCGGCCGATCGGGCGGTGCTCGCGCTGCAGGGCGTTGCCGCCGGCGTCGTAGAGCGCGAGCAGCAGCAGGAGCAGCGGCTGCCGGGCCATCTCGCCCTGGGCCAGCGCGGTCGCCGCGGGCAGGGGCTTCAGGTCGCGCCGGGCCAGCAGGGCGCGGTTGGCCTGGTCCCAGATGTCGAGCCACTGGCGCACCTGGTCGTCCTCGAACGGCTGGAGCTGCAGCGCCAGCAGCCCGTCGGGGAACCTGATGCGGTCGGCCACCACGGTCCGGCTGGTCACGATCACCACGACGGGCCGCCCCAGCGCGGCCTCGCGGCGCTGGAACTCCTGGAGATGCCCGAGATAGTCGTAGCGGTTGACGCCGCCCTGCAGCAGCTCGTCGAAGCCGTCGAGCAGGATCACCGGCAGCGCGCCCTCGCCCGCGGCGACCAGGTCGGCGTAGGCGACCTCCTCCTCCAGCACGGCGGCGACGGCCTGCTCGATCTGCTCGGCGACCGGCGCGCGCGGCGAGACGCGCGGCAGCTCCACCCGGATCGGCAGGAACTCCGACCTGGCCAGCCTGGCGCCGAGCACCTCGGTCAGCTTGGACTTGCCCGAGCCGGGCTCGCCGAGCACCAGCAGCGGCGCCTGGGTGGCGCGCAGCGAGGTGAGGTGGCCGACGAGGAACGCCTCGGCGTCGGGCAGCAGGCGCTGGTCCCGCCACCAGCTGACGGAGGAGGGGTCGGACTCGCGGGTCAGCTCGGCGACCCGGCAGCGCGGACTGAGGTAGCCCTCGCCGAGCAGCGGGAGCGAGACGTCCTCGGGCAGCTTCCCGGCGGCCAGCAGGGGACGGTCGAGCGCGTTCGCGGCCATCCTGACCCGGTGGATCATGGGACGGTCGCCGACCCGCGGCGGGGCCAGCTCGGCCAGCAGCCAGGCCACCCGCGACAGGCCGGTGCCCGGCGTCTGGCGGTCGGCGACCAGGCTGCGCACGCCGAACTCGTGGCTGTCCAGGGACAACGAGCGGAAGTCCTCGTCGTAGATGCGCAGCGCGTGCGCGGGCGGGCCCTCGGCCAGCATGCGGGGTAACAGGAGCTGGTCGTCGACGGGCAGCTCGTCCCACACGCTGAGGCCGCCGACGAACCCGGCCATCGCCTCCGACATGCGCAGGTGGGCGCGTTCGACGGCCTGGCGGGTCTCGGCGAAGGGCACGTGCGGCTCGGGGGTGGGCAGGCGTTCCATGAGGAGACCGGCCACCAGGCGGGCGAAGCGCTCGGGGGTGGGCACGCCGTGGGAGATCTTGTCGGCCCGGTCGAGCTGCTCCAGGGTGAAGGGCAGCTTGGCCTCCCCGAGCGCCTCGAACCAGGCCGACACGACGATCACCGCGTGCGCGGCGGCCAGGCGCTGGGTGCGGGTGTAACGGTCCACGCCGCCCTTCAGCTCGGGCATCCTGCGGATGACCTCCTCGCCGTAGCGCACGACGTCGGAACGCAGGTCGGCCAGGCCCATGGTGAGCAGCCCGCCCCCGGCCAGCGCCCACCCCGTGCGGGCGGCGGCCGCGGCGAAGCCGACCACCTTGACGAGCCTGCCCTCCTTGCAGCCGAGCACCCTCAGGGCGTCGGCGTAACTCGGGGTCTCGATCATCAGCCTTCTCTCCGGGACCGGGAGGTCCCATCATGCGCCGGGAGGGGCCCCGGCGCTGCCCGGATGCCCGCTCCGCTATGGGCCTTTCACCGCGTCGGCGATCTCCGGCAGCACGCCGGGGTCCTCGATGGTGGACGGCGTGGCGTACGGCCGGCCGTCGGCGATGTCGCGCATCGTGGCGCGAAGGATCTTGCCCGAGCGCGTCTTGGGCAGCCGGGCGACCACCACGGCCCGGCGGAAGGCGGCGACCGGCCCGACGCGCTCGCGCACCAGGGCGGTCAGCTCGCGCTCGACGTCGGCCGGGTCGCGGCCGGAGCCGGACTTGAGCACCACGAACCCGACCGGGAGCTGGCCCTTCAGCGCGTCGGCCACCCCGATCACCGCGCACTCGGCGACGTCGGGATGGGCGGCGATCACCTCCTCCATCGCGCCCGTGGACAGGCGGTGGCCGGCCACGTTGATCACGTCGTCGATGCGGCCCATGACGTAGAGGTAGCCGTCAGCGTCGATGTGGCCGCCGTCGCCGGTCAGGTAGTGGCCGGGGTAGCGGGACAGGTAGGAGGCCTGGAAGCGCTCCTCGTCCCGGTAGAGGGTGGGCAGGCAGCCGGGCGGCAGCGGCAGCCGGACGGTGACCGCGCCCTCCACGCCGGGCGGGCACTCGCGACCCTCGGCGTCGAGCACGCGCACGTCGTAGCCGGGGACGGGTTTCGTCGGCGAGCCCGGCTTGATCGGCAGGGTCTCGATGCCGACGCAGTTCGCCGCGACCGGCCAGCCGGTCTCGGTCTGCCACCAGTGGTCGATGACGGGGACGCCGAGCAGGTCGCTGGCCCAGTGGTAGGTGTCGGGGTCGAGGCGCTCACCAGCGAGGAAGAGGTGCCGCAACCCGGACAGGTCCCACTTCTTCGCGAAACTGCCCGTGGGATCTTCCTTCCTGATGGCCCTGATCGCGGTGGGCGCGGTGAACAGCGTGCGCACGTCGTGCTGGGCGGTCACCCGCCAGAACGCGCCGGGGTCGGGCGTGCCGACGGGCTTGCCCTCGTACAGCACGGTGGTGCAGCCGGTCAGCAGCGGCGCGTAGACGATGTAGGAGTGGCCGACGACCCAGCCGACGTCGGAGGCGGCCCAGAAGACCTCGCCGGGGGCGGCGCCGTAGACGTTGGTCATGCTCCAGCGCAGCGCGACCGCGTGGCCGCCGTTGTCACGCACCACGCCCTTGGGCAGGCCGGTGGTGCCGGAGGTGTAGAGCACGTAGAGCGGGTCGGTGGCGGCCACGCTGACGCACCCGGCGGGCTCGGCGGCGCGCACGGTCTCGTGCCAGTCGAGGTCGCGGCCGGGCGTGAGCTCGGCCGGGCCCTGCGGGCGCTGCAGGATCACGCAGTGGGCGGGCCGGTGGGCGGCCTGGTCGAGGGCGGCGTCGAGCAGCGGCTTGTAGGCCACGACCCGGGCCGGCTCGATGCCGCAGGAGGCCGAGAGCACGACCTTGGGCTCGGCGTGCTCGATGCGCAGGGCCAGTTCCCTGGCCGCGAAGCCGCCGAACACCACCGAGTGCACCGCGCCGAGCCGGGCGCAGGCCAGCATCGCGACGACCGCCTCGGGCACCATCGGCATGTAGATCACGACGGTGTCGCCGGCCGTCACGCCGAGCGCCTTCAGCATGCCCGCCGTCCGCGCCACCTCGTCGAGCAGTTCGCCGTAGGTGATCGTGCGGACGGCGCCGGTGACCGGGCTGTCGTGGATCAGCGCCGCCTGCTCGCCGCGGCCGGCCGCGACGTGCCGGTCGAGCGCGTTGTGGCAGGTGTTGAGCCGTCCGTCGGGGAACCACCGCTTCCCGTCGCTGACGACGGCGGGCGCGACGTCCCAGTCGATGTCGCGCGCCGCCTGCGCCCAGAACTCCTCCGGGCGCTGGATGCTCCGCCGGTAAGCCTCGTCATAGCCGCCCACTTTTCGATCAGACCAGCCGCCGGCCCCCGAACGCAAGCCCCGTGGGAGGGTGTCCGGATGAATGACGATCTCATCCTGTCCGTCGTGACGGGCTCACGGGCGTACGGGCTGGAGACCGCGGCGTCCGACACCGACCGGCGCGGCGTGTTCGTGGCCCCCACCGCGGACTTCTGGCGGCTGGCCAAGCCGCCCACGCACCGCGACGGGCCGCTGCCCGAGCAGTTCTCGTGGGAGGTGGAGCGCTTCTGCGTGCTGGCGCTGGAGGCCAACCCGACGGTGCTGGAGTGCCTGTGGTCGCCGATCGTGGAGGTGGCCACCCCGGCCGGGCGGCGGCTGCTGGAGCTGCGCGGGGCGTTCGTGTCGCGGCGGGCGCGGCAGACCTTCGCCGGGTACGCCGTCGACCAGTTCCGGCGTCTCGACCCGGCCGCGCCCAGGTGGAAGCAGGCCATGCACATGCTGCGGCTGCTGCTCAGCGGCCTGCACCTGATGCGGCACGGCGAGCCGCTGGTCGATGTCGGGGCGCACCGCGAACGGCTGCTGGCGGTCCGGCGCGGCGAGGTCCCGTGGGCGGAGGTGGACGCCTGGCGGGCCGGGCTGGCGGCGGAGCTGGCCGCCGCGCCCTGCGTCCTGCCGGAGCGTCCGGACCGTGAACGTGTGGAGGACTTCCTGGTGGGCGTGCGGAAGGAGCACCTGTGAACGCGCTGCCGTCCTGGTTACCGTCGTGGCTGCCGGAGATCCCCGGTGAGCAGCCGTACCCGGTGGCGTTCGCCACCGTGAGCGGCGCCCACCTGTACGGCTTCCCGTCCGTGGACTCCGACGTGGACCTGCGTGGCGTGCACGTGCTGCCGGTCGAGGAGGTGGCCGGGCTGCGCACCGGGCCGCAGACGCTGGACCGGACGTGGACGCGCGAGGGCGTCGAGGTGGACCTGGTCACCCACGACCTGGTCAAGTTCTGCCGGCTGCTGCTCGGCCGCAACGGCTACGTGCTCGAACAGCTCCTGTCGCCGCTGGTGGTGGCCTCATCGCCGGTGCACGAGGAGCTGGTGGCGCTGGCGGCCGGGTGCGTGACGCGGCACCACGCCCACCACTACCTGGGGTTCGCGCGTACGCAGTGGCGGTTGTTCGGGCGTACGGGCGAGCTGAAGCCGCTGCTGTACACCTTCCGCGTGCTGGCGACGGGCACCCACCTCATGCGCACCGGGGAGCTGGAGGCCGACCTGACCCGGCTGCTGCCGTACGGGCCGCCGTACCTGCCGGAGCTGGTGGCGGCCAAGCGGGAGGCGGAGCACGGCGCGGCGCCGCAGGTGGCGGGCGTGGCCGACGACGTGGCGCGGATGACGGCCGCGCTGGAGGCGGCGCGCGAGGGCTCGGCGCTGCCCGAGCGGGCCACCGCGGGCGACGCCCTGCACGACCTGGCCGTGCGCGCGCGCCTGGCGTCCCGCCCCTGACGGGCGCGGCGGGTCAGGGACGGGACGGGTGGTCAGGCGGCGCCGGGGTCGGCCGACAGGACGAGCCGGACCGAGACGTTCTCGTACCCGGCGCGTTCGAACGCCCTCGCCATCGGGACGTTGCCCGCGTCGGTGTCGGCCATGATCCCCGGCACGCCGCGTTCGGCGTGGAAGCGGGTGATCTCGCCGAGCAGCTCGTCGACGTAGCCGCGGCCCCGGTGCGCGGGCACCACGCCGAGGTAGCCGACCACGGGCCCGGCGTCGTTGGCCGAGGGCAGCGCGACGCCGACCAGGTCGCCGCTCTTGTCGTAGGCCAGCCGCCACCAGGACCGCTCGCCCCGCATCGAGCGGTTGTCGCGGACGTCCTCGCGGGCCTGCTCCACGGGGTCCATGGTCATCAGGGCCTGGCGGGTGTGGAAGTCGAGGGTGCCCTCGGCGACCTGGCGGAAGGCGTCCACGAAGACCTCGTCGTCGTCATCGCCGCGGAAGACCAGCCGGTCGGACGGCTCGGGCACGGGCGAGCCGGGCGTCCAGGCGTAGCGCAGGCGTTCCAGCTCCTCGGTCAGCCCGGCGCGGCCGGCGGCCTCCCAGCGCCAGGCGATGGCCGCCGACGCCTTCGGGTCCTCACGCCAGCCGTTGGAGACGAAGACGTGGTACTCCGGCGTGCGGCCGAACGCGGCGTGCGCGTGGCGCAGCAGCTCACCGGCCAGCCCCACCCGGTCCTCGACCGAGGGGTGGACGTAGACGCAGTCGAGGGCGAGCGGTCGCTCCTCGCCGGCGAAGCCCCACCAGACGGCGCGGGCCAGGATCTCGCCGTTCTCCTCGGCGAGCCAGATGCGGTCGTAGCGGTAGTTGCGGCTCTCCAGGAAGGAGAGCAGCCGGTCGGGATGGGCCCAGCTGATGGATTCGTCGACGACGCAGCCGAGCAGGCGGTCGAGGTCAGCCTCGGCCGCGGGACGGAAAAGCACAGTTCCTCCGAGAAATGAAAACCACACTTACACTGCCAAACATCTCAGTGCCTCCCTTCTCCCGACATTTCGCAGCACTTTAGTCCACCCCGCCGCCGCCCGCCCGCCGTTTTCCCGGACGTGATCTTCCCCTCGTGGCCGGAGGGCGACGTGAGTACGCTGGACCGCGTCCAGTTTCCGGCGTTTCGCGATCCGGCGGGACGATTCCGACCCGGCCGACGATGAGGACAGGATGGGCTCCGTGAGGTCCTACGACGACGACGCGCTGCCGCTGCAACCGCCGATCCGGCTGCCCGACGCCGCCACCCTGGCCTCCGCGGTCCGCGCCGCGCCGCTCGCCGGCGAGCTGAAGGCCCTGCTCGACCCGCCCGACGCCCCGCAGGCCGACCCCGACGCCCTGCAGGCCGGGCAAGGCGACGCCCCGCAGGCCGGGCAAGGCGACGAGCAGGGAGAGGAGCAGGGCGACGAGCGGGCCGGCGACGCGCGGGTGCTGGAGGCGTGGGCGCGGGTGTGCCGGGCGCGGCTGGCCGCCGACGAGCGGCTGCTGCTGGAGCTCATCCGCATGTTCCTGTCCAGGGAGCCGGTCGCCGGGCGGGTGCCTCAGGCGCTGACCGACCTGGGGCTGGTGCGGCAGGCGGAGCCGTACACGCTGAGCTGGCTCGGGCTGTGGGTGGCGCGGCTGATCATCGCCGAGACCGCCGGGCAGGAGATCCCCGTCATGGGGACGCTGGCCGGCGCCGACGCCGCCACGCTGCTGCACGGCCTGCGCTCCTACCCCGAGGCCGAGCGGAGCGAGGAGCTGACGGGCTGGCTGGCCGGCCGCGACCGCGAGCGGGCCGCCGCCGAGATCGCCGGGGCGCTGGCGGGGGTGAGCCCGCTGAGCCGGGCGGTCGGCGTCGAGCTGCTGGAGTCGAGCCTCGGCGAGGAGGGCCGCCGGGCGCTGCGCGGGCTGCTGGAGGAGCCCCGGCTGGGCGCGGTGGTCGCGGCCAGGACGGGCCGGGAGGACCGGCGGCCCACCCCCGACGAGATCGCCTGGGTGCTGGTGGACATGGCGGCGGCGCTGCTGGAGTTCGGCGGCGGCGAGGCGGGCGAGGTGATCGACTCGATCGCCATGGGGATGGACGCGGAGGAGCAGGCGGGCACGATCGCGATCCTCGCCTTCGGCGACCACCCGTGGACGGGACGGGTGCTGCGGGTCGTCATCGACCACCACCCGGACGAGCGCGTCACGGCCGCGGCCCGCAAGGCCCTGCGCCGCCTGCGCGGCCTCGCCGACATCCGCACCTGACGGGCCACGGCCGGGGGGACGCGGCTGCGAGGGGAACAGGGCTGGGGGACGCGGCTGGGGGACGCGGCCGGAGGGACAGGACTGCGGGGAGACGGCTGCGGGCCCGCGGGGGCGGCGGCCCGGGCCGGTAGAGTCGGCTTGATGACGAAGCATACGATCTCCCCGCAGAGCGGCATCCTGGGCGACGGCTTCGGCTGCGACTGCGGCGCGGTGCTGGCCGGGCGGATGGCGGCCGAGCTGCACGCCGCCGAGAACGGCCGGTGCTCGGCCTGTCTCGGCTCGGCGGTGGAGCAGCTGGCCCCCGACCTGACGCGCGGGTGCACGGTCTGCGCGGCGACCGGGGGCCGCAAGGAGCAGCTCACCTGGCAGCTCGCCCACACCGAGGCCGAGGAGCTGATCACGATGACCGTGGTGCGCGGCATCGTGGCGGGGCTCGACGGGCCGTTCCGACTGTCGGAGATCGCCGACACGGTGCGGGCCGGGTTCGGGCTGCCGGCCGGGCGGCTGCCGGTGGGGCCTCGGGTGCGCGACCTGCTGCTCCAGCTCCAGGCGGCGGGCGAGATCGCCATGTTGTCGGCCCCCGACGAGCTGCTGGGCACCGACCAGGTGCTCTACCGCGACCCCCAGTGGCAGCGCACCCGCACCCTCGGCCTCTGAACCACGCCACGCGCTCGGCGGGTCAGGGGCGGCAGAGGATCTCGCCGTGCAGGACCGAGAGCCAGGCGTCGTCGGCGGCGGCCCATTCCAGCCAGCCTTCGGCCATGCGCTCCAGGTCGGACCCGGTGGCCGCGCCCGTGGCGAGCGCCTGCTCGGCCAGGGCCGACCGCCGGACGCGGTCGGCCCACATGCCGCCCCACCACGCGCGGTCGTCGGGGGTGGCGAAGCACCAGGTGGAGGAGGTGGCGGTGATCTCCTGGAAGCCGGCGGCGCGGGCCCAGGACAGCAGGCGCCGCCCGGCGTCCGGCTCGCCGCCGTTCGCGCGGGCGAGGCGCTGGTAGAGGGCCATCCAGTCGTCCAGCGCGGGCAGGCGCGGGTACCAGGCGAAGGCCGAGTAGTCGCTGTCCCTGGCCGCGACGTACCCGCCGGGCTTGGTCACCCGGCGCATCTCGCGCAGCGCCCGCACCGGGTCTCCCACGTGCTGGAGCACCTGGTGGGCGTGGACCAGGCAGAAGGTGTCGTCGGGGAAGTCGAGGGCGTGCGCGTCGGCGACGGCGAAGTCCACGTTGCCCAGCCCGCGCGCGCCGATCTCGGCCCTGGCCAGCGCCAGGGCGTCCTCGGTGACCTCCGACGCCGTCACGTGGGCCACCAGTGCGGCCAGGTCCGCGGTGATCGTGCCGGGCCCGCTGCCCACGTCGAGGACCTTCATCGCGGGCTGGAGGTGCGGCAGCAGGTACGCGGCCGAGTTCTCCGCGGTGCGCCACCGGTGCGAGCGCAGGACGGACTCGTGGTGCCCGTGGGTGTAGACGGCGTCCATCGAAAGACTCCTTCACGACGATGTGTGCTCCGACCCTAGCGCGAGTCTCATCTATCGAGAGAAAGTGTCTTTCTATCTGAGACGGCATCGCGCGTCCGGCGTCGCTCATAGACTGGTCGCGGCAATGTCCCGGCAAAAGGAAGGCGTGGTCGTGGGAGAGGTCCGGCCGATCGTGCACGTGGGCGATCCGGTGCTGCACAATCCGTGCGAGCCGGTCACCCGGTTCGACGGCGAGCTGGCGGCGCTGGTCGACGACATGTTCGCGAGCATGTACGCGGCCGAGGGCGTGGGCCTGGCCGCCAACCAGATCGGCGTGCCGCTGCGCGTGTTCGTCTACGACTGCCCCGACGCCGAGGGGGTCGGCCACAAGGGCGTCGTGGTCAACCCGTCCCTGGAGCTGCCCGGCCTCGGCGAGCGCCGCCTCGATCCCGACGACGAGGGCTGTCTGTCGGTCCCCGGCCAGTTCGCCCCGCTCCCCCGGCCCGACCACGCCACCGTCCACGGCTTCGACGCCGAGGGGCGGCCGGTCACCGTCGAGGGCACCGGCCTGCTGGCCCGCTGCCTCCAGCACGAGACCGACCATCTCGACGGCTACCTGTACATCGACCGCCTGCCGGCCAAACGCCGCAAGCAGGTGCTGGCAGCCTACGAGCAGACCAAGGCCGCTAAAGAGGACGTTTCTCCGCTATAGTGGAGGAATGCAAGGTGAAGGCGTGCTGTCCAGCGGGCTGTCCCTGGCCGAGCTGGGCGGGCGCATCCGCGCCGAGCGGCGCGGGCGCGGGTTGTCCGTCGAGCGCCTGGCCGAGCTGAGCGGCATCAGCCGGAGCATGGTCTCCGACGTCGAGCGCGGCGCCAAGTCGCCGACCGTGCTGGTGCTCGACCGCCTGGCCACGGCCCTCGGCACGTCGATCTCCCGGCTCCTCGACGAACCGGCCCGCGAGGACGTGCGCGTGCTGCGGCACGACCGGCAGCGGGTGCTGCGCGACCCGTCGGGCTGGGAACGGCGGGTGTTGTCGCCGGTGCTGGCCGAGGTGGAGTTCGAGTTCATGCGGACCACGATCGGCCCCGGCGTGGACGCGGGCGAGTTCGCCCCGCACGCCAAGGGCTCGCGCGAGTACCTCGCCGTCGAACGCGGCACGCTGCGCCTGACGATCGACGACCGGCCGTACGAGCTGGCGGCCGGCGACTCGGCCGCCTACCCCGGCGACCACCGCCACGCCTTCGCCAACGACGGGACCGCCGACTGCGTCTTCTACCTGGCCATGGAGCTGGGTGGCGGCGGCCACCACGAGACCTGGAGGGATTCCCCGCATGGATGAGCTGCGCCGCGCCGGCGTCAGGGCTGCCGAGATCGCGGCCGCCCATCTGGAGGGCGTCCCGGCCGGGCCGGTGTGGCGGCCGGTGCCCGTCGCCGAGCGCGCCTGGCTGGGCGAGCTGCCGCTGCCCGACGCCGGGCGTCCGCTCGACGCGCTGCTCGACGACGTGAGCGCCCATGTGCTGCCGTACCCGATGGGCAACGGGCACCCGCGCTTCTTCGGCTGGGTGAACTCGCCGCCCTCCCCCGCGGGGGTGGTGGTCGAGCCGCTGGCCGCCGCGCTCAACCCGAGCTGCGCGGGCGGCGACCACGCGGGCCCGCTGCTGGAGCGCACGGTGGTGCGCTGGCTGGCCGAGCTGGTCGGCTTCCCGCACCCGCCCGGCGGGGGCCTGCTGACCAGCGGCGCGTCGATGGCCACGATCGTCTGCCTGGCCACGGCCCGGCAGCAGGCCGCGCTCGCCGACGGCTGGGACGCCCGCGAGGAGGGCCTGCACGGCCGCCCGCCCATGGTCCTGTACGTCACCGAGGAGGGCCACAGCTGCCTGCACAAGGCGGCCCAGCTGCTCGGCCTCGGCGCCCGGAACGTCCGCAAGGTGCCGGTGGACGCCACCTTCCGCATGGACGTCGGCGCGCTGCGCACGATGATCGCCGACGACCTGGCGGCGGGCCTGCGGCCGTTCTGCGTGGCGGGCAGCGCGGGCACCGTCAACTCCGGTGCGGTCGATCCGCTCGACGCCATCGCCGACGTGGCCGCCGAGCACGGGCTCTGGTTCCACGTGGACGGCGCCTACGGCGCGCTCGGCGTGCTCGACGCGCGTTCGGCGCCCGCCTACGCGGGGCTGGACCGGGCCGACTCGCTGGCCCTCGACCCGCACAAGTGGCTCGGCGTCCCGGTCGGCTGCGGCTGCGCGCTGCTGCGCGACCCGGCCGCCGCGCGGGCCGCCTTCAGCCTGGTGCCGTCGTACCTGATCGACGACAACGCCGACGACCTGGGCTGGTTCGCCGAGTACGGGCCCGAGCAGACCCGCCCGTTCCGGGCGCTGAAGACCTGGGCGACGCTGTCGTACCTGGGCAGGGAGGGCGTCACGCGCCTGGTGGAGCACACCGGCGGGCTGGCGCGCACGCTGGCCGCCATGGTCGAGCAGGCCCCGGACTTCGAGCTGCTCGCGCCGGTCGCCACCTCCATCACGGCCTTCCGCCACACGCCCGCGACGGGCGAACCCGGCGAACCCGGCGGGCTCGACGCGCTCAACCGGGCCCTGCCGGGCGCGGTCCAGGCGCGCGGCAACGCCTTCCTCACCGGCACCCGCCTCGGCGGCCGGGACGCGCTGCGGGCCTGCTTCCTGCATCCCGACACCACCGAGGACGACCTGGCGATCCTCCTGGAGGAGATCCGCCTGGCGGCGAAGACGCTCTGAGGCCCGGTAAAGGGCTCCTCCACGGACGTACCGGACACGCATGGCCGGACGCCGGGATCCGACAAAGCCCTGTGAGCGCTCCCCCGGTCCGGGTAGTAAGCGGCCGGGACGTGAGCAATCAGGAGGATCCCATGGCAGAGACCGTGGCAGACGTGATGACTTCGCACCCGGCGACGGTCGAGTGCGACCAGCCGGTGTCGGCCGCCGCGGCGCTCATGCGCGACAACGACGCGGGCGCGGTGATCGTCAACGAGAACGGGCGCATGAAGGGCATCGTCACCGACCGGGACATCACGATCCGGGTGGTGGCCGACGAGCGGGGGCCGGAGACGCCGGTCAGGGAGGCGTGCAGCCCGTCGGTCGAGGCGGTCGGGCCCGACACGAGCATCGACCAGGCCGTGCAGATCATGCGCTCGCACGCCGTGCGCCGCCTTCCGGTCGTCGAGGACGGCCGTCCCGTCGGCATCGTGAGCCTGGGCGACCTGGCGGTGGAGCGCGACCCGGACTCCGCGCTCGCCGACATCTCGGCCGCGGAGGGCAACCGCTAACGTGGCTGTGTGATCACCGTCGAGGACGTCCGGCGCTTCGCGCGCACCCTTCCGCGCTCGTCCGAGCACCTGATCCGGGACCGGGTCAAGTTCCGCGTGGGAAAGATCGTCTACGTGGCGTTCTCGCGGGACGAGACGCTGATGGGCTTCGGGTTCCCCAAGGAGGAACGCGAGGCCCTGGTGGCGGCCGAGCCGGACAAGTTCCTCATGCCCGGCGAGTCCGACCTGCGCTTCAACTGGGTGGTCGCCCGCATGGACGCCCTCGACGCGGCGGAGATGCGCGAGCTGGTGCTGGAGGCGTGGCGCATGTGCGTCCCGAAGAAGGTCCGCCTGGAACAGCAACTCCGGACCGGCTCCTGAGCCGTCCCGCCGCGGCTACGACACCGAGCGGTGGAGGGCCGCGGTCAGGTCGGTGACGCGTTTGACCGAGCCGCTCCACGCGCTGCCCGCCGGGTGCGCGGTGAGCACCGCCATGACCAGGCGGTCGCCGGCGCCGGCCAGGCCCGTCGTGTGCAGCACGGGCCGGCCGTAGTCGGGCACGCCCGAGCCGGTGGCGCGCTGCGCGATCCACGAGACGGGCGCGGCCAGGGCCTTGGGGTCGCACTTGCCGGGCGGCGTCGTGCCGAAGCCCGACCAGCCCTGCTTGACCGCCCACGGCCTCGGCACCGCGCGCGGGATGCCGAAGGTCTGGTCGAAGCCGTCGGTGCCGCACGGCGTGGCGGCGCGCAGGTGGCCGAGGATGATGTCGCGCACCCGGGCGTCGGCGGTGTCGAGCAGGTAGCGGTAGGTCCGGACGACGTCGTACGCGCTGAGCGAGGTGTAGCCCCAGAAGCCGGGCTTGGACGCGGGCGGCGGGGTGGTGTCGGACAGCCCGAGCCGGCGGGCGGTCCGGACGATGATCTGCCCCTTGCCGTCGCGGTCCCAGAACGCCGAGGCGGCGTCGTCGTCGCTGGAGCGCAACATGATCTTCAGCAGCCGGGCGTCGGCCGGCGGCACGCTCTTGCGCCGCTCCAGGTAGTCGATCGCGATGAGGATCTTGACGACCGACGCCGAGCGGAATTTGCGGTGGGCGTTCCGGACGGCGACGATCCTGCCCGCCTTCCTGTCGAACACCACCCAGGCCGCCGTGGTGCCCGGGGGCACCTGGATCGGGCGGGCGACGGCGGCGTGGGCGGGCGTGGCCAGGGCCACGACGGGGACGACCGCCGCCGCGGCGGCCAGGGGCTTCATTCGCACCCGCCTATAACTACCAGATTGTGTCGTCCCCCCCTTGACCGTCCAACGAAAGCGGGTATAAACACAGGAGAAACCAAACAGAAACGGCGGTGAACCAACATCATGTACGCCGAGGAGCGGCAGCAGGAGATCCTCCGCAGAGCGCGGGACGCGGGCCGCGTCGACGTGGTGCGGCTGGCCGCCGAGCTCGACGTGACCACCGAGACGATCCGCCGCGACCTGACCGCGCTGGAGCGGGCGGGCGTGCTGCGCCGGGTGCACGGCGGCGCGATCCCCGTGGAACGCCTGGGGTTCGAGCCCGCGCTGGCCGCCCGCGACGAGGTGATGACCGCGGAGAAGGAGCGCATCGCCAAGGCGGCCCTGGCCGAGCTGCCCGAGGACGGCTCGGTCATCATCGACGCCGGCACCACCACCGGCCGCCTGGTCCAGGCGCTGCCCGCCGACCGCGAGCTCACCGTGATCGTCAACTCGCCGCCGCTGGCCACCGTCCTGGCCTCGCGGGCCAACCTCCAGGTGATCGTGCTGGGCGGGCGGCTGCGCGGCAAGACGCTGGCCACGGTCGACGACTGGGCGCTGCGCCCGCTGGCCCACCTCAACGTCGACGTCGCGTTCATGGGCGCCAACGGCTGCTCGCCCGACCGGGGCCTGACCACGCCCGACCCGGCCGAGGCGGCGATCAAGCGGGCCATGGTCCGGGCCGCGCAGCGCAGCGTGCTGCTGGCCGACCACACCAAGTTCGGCAACACCTACCTGGCCACGTTCGCCGAGCTGGGCGAGATCGACGTGGTGATCACCGACGCCGGGATCGACCCGGCGCTGGCCGCCGACGTCGCAGCGGCCGGGCCGGAGGTGATCCGGGCGTGATCCTCACGTTGACGCTCAACCCGAGCCTCGACCGCACGATCGAGATCGCCGCCCTGGCCAGGGGCGCGGTGATCCGGGCCGCGCGGGCCCGGCTCGACCCGGGCGGCAAGGGCGTCAACGTCTCGCGGGCGCTGCTGGCCAACGGCGTCGCCGCCCGCGCCGTGCTGCCCTTCGCCGGGGACGAGGGCGCGCAGCTCGTCCGCCTGCTGGCCGCCGAGGGCCTGGACATGGTCACCGTCCCCGTGGCGGGCACGACCCGGTCCAACGTCGCGCTCGCCGAGCCCGACGGCACCGTCACCAAGATCAACGAGCCGGGGCCCGCGTTGTCGGCGGCCGAGCTGGACACGATCGCCGAGACCGTGCTGGCCGCGGCGCGGGAGGCCGACTGGGTGGTGGCCTCGGGCAGCCTGCCGCCCGGGGCGCCCGCCGACGTCTACGCCCGGCTGTGCCGCCGATTCGCCGCCGCGGGCCTGCGCGTCGCCGTGGACACCAGCGGCCCCGCGCTCGCCCGGGCGCTGGAGGCCGGTCCGGCGCTGGTCAAGCCGAACCTCGACGAGCTGGCCGCGGTGACCGGCCGGCCGTTGTGCCGGGTCGGCGACGTGGTCGAGGCGGCGGCCGGGCTGCGCGCCGCGGGCGCCCGCACGGTGCTGGCCAGCCTCGGGGCCGACGGCGCCGTCCTCGTCCAGGACGACGGCGTCTGGTACGGCGAGGCCGCGGTCACCGGGCCGCGCAGCTCCGTCGGGGCCGGCGACGCCATGCTGGCCGGGTTCCTGGCCGCGGGCGGGCACGGCGTCCCCGCCCTGGCCGAGGCGCTGGCCTGGGGCGCGGCGGCGGTCCGGCTGCCCGGCAGCAGGATGCCCGGCCCCGCCGACATCGACCGCGCCGGGGTGCGCACGGGAGCCCCCGACCCGGCCCGCCCGCTCACCGTCCCGCACGCGCCGCCCGTCCCGGAGCCGGTCGCCCCCGCACCGCACGGCTGATCCACTGCTCATCCCCCCGAAGGAGCACGTCCATGGCCGACAGTTACACCCCTCCGGTCTACGGCACCGGAGTCAAGGCCACCATCCAGCGTCTAGGCGGCCATCTGGCCGGGATGATCATGCCGAACATCGGCGCGTTCATCGCCTGGGGCCTGATCACCGCGTTGTTCATCCCCACCGGCTGGCTGCCGGACAAGGAGCTGGCCGCGCTGGTCGACCCGGTCATCAAGTCCCTGCTGCCGATCCTCATCGCCTACACCGGCGGCCGCATGGTCCACGGGCAGCGCGGCGCGGTCGTCGGCGCGGTGGCGGCGATGGGCGTGGTCGTGGGCTCGGACATCCCGATGTTCCTCGGCGCGATGATCGTCGGCCCGCTCGCCGCAGTGATCCTGAAATATGTGGACAAGTTCACTGAGCAGCGGACCCGGGCCGGGTTCGAGATGCTGGTGGACAACTTCACCGCCGGCATCGTGGGCGCCGCGATGGCCGTGGCCGGGGTGCTGGGCATCGGGCCGGTCGTCCGGGTCGTCACCGATGCGGCGGGCCAGGCGGTCGAATGGCTGATCACCAACAACCTGCTGCCGGTGGCCTCGGTGCTGATCGAGCCGGCCAAGGTGCTGTTCCTGAACAACGCGGTCAACCACGGCGTGCTCGGGCCGCTGGGGGTGGCCGAGGCGGTGCGGCAGGGCAGGTCGATCCTGTTCATGCTGGAGTCGAACCCCGGCCCCGGGCTCGGGCTGCTGGTGGCGTACCTGCTGTTCGGGCCGCGTCCGCTGCGGCCGAGCACGCCCGCCGCGATGATCATCCACTTCTTCGGCGGCATCCACGAGATCTACTTCCCGTACGTGCTGATGAAGCCGCGGCTCATCCTGGCCGTCATCGCGGGCGGGGCGGCCGGCGTGTTCACCTTCATGATCACCGGCGCGGGCCTGGTCGCCACGCCGTCCCCCGGCAGCATCTTCGCCTACCTCGCGGTGACGCCGCGCGGCGGCTGGCTCGGCTCGATCGCCGGGATCGCGGTGGCCGCGGCCGTGTCGTTCGCCGTCGCCGCCGTGCTGCTGGGCTTCGGCCGAGGCGAGAAGGAGCCGGAGCCGGACGCCCCCGGCCCGCAGGACGCCGTCGCGGACCCGCCGGCGCCCGAACCCGCGAGCCCCGAGCCCGCGACTTCCGAGCCCGCGAGCCCCGAACCCGCCGGCACCCGACCCGTCAGGACCGAACCCGTCAGCAAGGAGGCGTGAGCCGTGGCCGGCATCGACAGCAAGGACATCCACAAGATCGTCGTGGCCTGCGACGCGGGCATGGGCAGCAGCGTCATGCTCGCCTCCCAGCTCCGCAAGCAGCTCAAGGAGAGCGGCGTCACCGTCGAGCACACGCCGGTGAGCTCCATCCCCGCCGACGCCGACGTCGTCGTGTGCCACTCCGGGCTGGCCGCCCGGGCCAGGGCCGCCGCGCCGGGCAAGGCGCTGGTGTCCTTCCAGGTCTTCCTCGGCGACCCGGCGGTGACCGCGCTGGTGAACACCATCAGGAACGGCGGCGCCGTCGATGCGTGAGGACCTGCTCGACGCGCGGGCGATCCTGCTGCACGAGAGCGCGGCCTCGCGCGAGGAGGCCGTCCGCCGGTGCGGGCGGGTGCTGGTGGAGGTGGGGGCGGTCGCGGAGCCGTACGTCGAGGCGATGCTCGAACGCGAGCGCACGATCTCCACCTACGTCGGCGAGGGGGTGGCCGTCCCGCACGGCACGGCCGCCTCCAAGCGGGACGTCACGCGCGACGCGATCTGCGTCGTGCGCTTCCCCGGCGGGATCGACTGGGACGGCGAGCGCGTCACGCTGTGCGTGGGCATCGCCGCCGCCGGCGACGGGCACGTGCCGCTGCTGGCGGCGCTGGCCGAGATCCTGCTCGACCCCGAACGGGCCAGGACGTTGCGCGAGGCGACGGAGCCGGGCCAGGTGCTGAAGGAGCTGACGTGAAGGTAGCCAGGTTCCACGCCCCGGGCGACCTCAGGATCGAGGACGCGCCGGAGCCGCAGGCCGGGCCGGGCGAGCTGAAGATCCGGGTGCGCAACTGCTCGACCTGCGGCACCGACGCCAAGATCTTCCGGTACGGCCACCACCACATCAGGCCGCCGCGCGTGATGGGCCACGAGATCGCCGGCGAGGTCGTGGGCACCGGGGCGCGGGTGCAGGTGATCGCCGCCATCCCGTGCGGGACGTGCCCGGAGTGCCGCCGGGGCCGCCTGACCGTCTGCCCGCGTCAGGAGTCGATGGGCTACCACTACGACGGCGGCTTCGCCGAGTACGTGGTCGTCCCGGCCAAGGTGCTGGCGGTGAACGGGGTCAACACCGTTCCGGACGGCGTCGGGTTCGCCGAGGCGTCGGTGGCCGAGCCGCTGGCCTGCGTGCTCAACGGCCAGTCGCTGGCCGGGGTGGGGCCGGGCGACGACGTCGTGGTGATGGGCGCGGGACCGATCGGCTGCCTGCACGTACGGCTGGCGCGGGCGCGCGGCGCGTCCCGGGTCTTCCTCGTGGACGTCAACGCCGACCGGCTGGCCATGGCGGCCGCGCTGGTGCGTCCGGACGCGGTGATCGACTCCGACGCCGTCGGGCAGGTGCTCAAGCTGACCGGCGGCCGCGGCGCCGACGTCGTGATCATCGCGGCGGCCTCCGGCGCGGCCCAGGAGCAGGCGGTCCGGATGGCCGCCCGGCAGGGCCGCGTGAGCTTCTTCGGCGGGCTGCCGAAGGACGACCCGGTCATCGCCCTCGACGCCAACCTGGTCCACTACCGGGAGTTGACCATCGTGGGCGCGAACGGCTCCAGCCCCGCGCACAACGCCGAGGCCCTGCGCCTGGTGGCCGAGGGCGCCGTCGTGGTGTCCGACCTGATCACCCACCGGCTGCCGCTGCCCCGGGTGCTCGACGGGATCGACCTCGTCAGCACGGGCAAGGCCATCAAGGTGACGATAGAACCCTGAAGGAGGTTGGCGATGGCGAGTCGAACGGTGGCCGTGGCCTCTGCCGGCGGCCTGCACGCGCGTCCGGCGAAGGTGTTCGTGCGGGAGGCGGCCCGGCTCGGGGTGCCGGTGCGGGTGCGGCTGGGCGAGAAGTCGGTGCCGGCCGGCAGCATGCTGGGTGTGTTGTCGCTGGGCGCGGTGCGGGGCACGGTGGTGACGCTGGAGGCCGAGGGCGCGGGGGCCGAGGAGGCGCTCGACGCGCTGGCCGCCCTGCTCACCCGCGACCTCGACGCCGTCCCCGCGCCCGGCGCGGCTGAAACTGCGGCCGGTGAGGCGCTCGATGCCTGAGGCGGCGCTGAAGGGCGTGGGGGTCAGCCAGGGCCGCACCGCCGGGCCCGTGGTGCGGATGGCGGCGCCGCCCGTGCTGCCCGCGCCCCGCCGGGTCACCGACCCCGGCGCCGAGGCGGCCGCCGTCGCGAAGGCCCTCGACGCCCTCGCCGCCGACCTGGAACGCCGCGCCGCCCACGCCGGCGCCGAAGGGGCCGAGATCCTGGAGGCGCTGGCCATGATGGCCGCCGACCCGCAGCTGCGCGAGCAGGCCGAGGCGCACGTGCGCGACGACGGCCTGGACGCCCCCCACGCCCTGGACGCCGCCTTCTCCGCGCACCGGGAGGCCCTGGCCGCGCTCGGCGGCTACCTCGCCGAGCGGGCCGCCGACCTCGACGACCTCAGGTCCCGCGCGGTGGCCGCCGCCCTGGGCCTGTCCATGCCGGGCGTGCCCGACCCCGGCCATCCGTTCGTGCTGGTGGCCGCGGACCTGGCGCCCGCCGACACCGCCGGTCTGGGCCCGCGGGTGCTGGCGCTGGTGACCGAGCGCGGCGGGCCCACCAGCCACACCGCGATCCTGGCCCGCGGCCGCGGCCTGCCCGCCGTGGTGGCCTGCGCCGGGGTCATGGACGTCCCCGACGGGACGGTGATCGGCGTGGACGGCGTCACCGGCGAGGTCACGGTCGGCCTCACCGGCGCTGAGGCGGAGGGCGTACGGGAGTCCGACCGGCGCGACCGGGAGCGGCTGGCCGCCGGCGCCGGGCCCGGCAGGACCGCCGACGGCCACCCGGTGAGGCTGCTGCACAACATCGGCTCGGCCGCGGACCTGCGGCCGGGCGCGGAGGGCGTGGGCCTGTTCCGCACCGAGTTCCTGTTCCTCGGCCGCAGGCTGCCGCCCTCCCACGAGGAGCAGGTCGCCGCCTACGCGGAGGTGTTCGCCGGGGGCGGGCCGGTGACCGTGCGCACGCTCGACGCCGGCACCGACAAGCCGCTGCCCTTCCTCGGCCTGCCGGCCGAGCCCAACCCGGCGCTGGGCGTGCGCGGCCTGCGCGTCGACCGCGTGCTGCCCGGCGTCCTGGACGCCCAGCTCGACGCCATCGCCGAGGCCGCCCGCGCCACGGGCGCCGACGTGCGGGTGATGGCCCCGATGGTGACCACCGCGCGCGAGGCGGCCGACTTCGCCCGCCGCGTGCGCGCCCGCGGCATCGCCCGCGCGGGCGTGATGGTCGAGGTGCCAGCCGCCGCACTCCAGGCCGACGAGCTGCTGGCCGAGGTGGACTTCCTCAGCGTCGGCACCAACGACCTGGCCCAGTACACCTTCGCCGCCGACCGGCAGCATCCCGGCCTGTCCGACCTGCTCGACCCGGCCCAGCCCGCCCTGCTGCGGCTGGTCGGCATGTGCGCCGAGGCCGGGCTGCGGGCGGGCAAGCCGGTCGGGGTGTGCGGCGAGGCCGCCGGCGACCCGGCGGTCGCGCCGCTGCTGGTGGGGCTCGGGGTGTCCAGCCTGTCGATGGCTCCGGTGTGCGTGCCCGTCGTCCGGGAGGCGCTGGCGGCCCTCACCCTGGAGGAGTGCCGCGAGCGCGCCCGGCTGCCGCGGCGCTGACCGGTCAGCCGACCGGCTCGGGGTTGTGGGCCCTGAGCCGGAGCCGGTCGTCCTCGACGTCCACGGTGACCTTGCCGCCCTCGGCCACCTCGCCGGTCAGCAGCATCGTGGACAGGCGGTTGTCCAGTTCCCGCTGCACGGTGCGGCGCAGCGGGCGGGCGCCGAACTCGGGCTGGTAGCCGCGCCGGGCCAGCCAGTCCTTGGCCTCGTCGCTGACCTCCAGGGTGACGTCCTGGCCGCGCAGCCGCTGCCGGGTGCGGTCCAGCAGCAGGTCCACGATCTGGCGCAGCTGCTCGCGTTCCAGCCGCTTGAAGACGATCACCTCGTCGATGCGGTTGAGCAGTTCGGGGCGCAGGGAGTGGCGCAGCAGGTCCATGAGCTCGTCCTGCAGGCGCGGGGTGTCGCCCTCGGCGTCCAGGATGAGCTGGGCGCCGATGTTGCTGGTCATGATGACGATGGTGTTGGTGAAGTCGACCGTGCGGCCCTGGCCGTCGGTCAGGCGGCCGTCGTCGAGCATCTGGAGCAGGATGTTCATGACGTCGGGGTGGGCCTTCTCGATCTCGTCGAGCAGGACGACGCCGTGCGGGCGGCGGCGGACGGCCTCGGTGAGCTGGCCGGCCTCCTCGTAGCCGACGTACCCGGGAGGCGCGCCGATCAGGCGGGAGACGGTGTGCCGCTCCTGGAACTCGCTCATGTCGATGCGCACCATGTGGTCCTCGCCGCCGAACAGCGCGGCGGCCAGCGCCCTGGCCAGCTCGGTCTTGCCGACGCCGGTCGGGCCGAGGAACAGGAAGCTGCCGATGGGCCGGTTGGGGTCCGACAGGCCCGCTCGGGCGCGGCGGACGGCCTCGGCGATGGCGGTGACGGCCTCGTCCTGGCCGATGACCCGCTCGTGCAGGTGCTCCTCCAGCCGCATCAGCCGCTCGCGCTCCTGCTCGGTGAGCTGGGTGACGGGAATGCCGGTACGCCGGGAGACGACCTCGGCGATGTCCTCCACCATGACCTGCGGGACGCTGTCGTGCCCCTGCCGGGCGCGGTCCAGCTCGGGACGGAGCTTGTCGATCTGGACGGTGAGCTCCTTGGCCCGGTCGAAGTCGTCGGAGGTGACCGCCTGGTCCTTGTCGCGGCGCAGCGCGTCGAGGCGTTCCTCCAGCTCGCGCACGTCGCTGGCGGGGGTGCGCGAGCGCAGCCGGACCCGGGCCGAGGACTGGTCCATCAGGTCGATGGCCTTGTCGGGCAGGAACCGGTCGGGGATGTAGCGGGCCGAGAGGTTGGCGGCGGCGTCCAGGGCCTCGTCGGTGATGCGGACCTGGTGGTGGGCCTCGTACGCGTCGCGCAGCCCGGCCAGGATCTCGACCGTCTGCTCGACGGTGGGCTCGCTGACCAGGATGGGCTGGAAACGGCGTTCGAGCGCGGCGTCCTTCTCGATGTTCTTGCGGTACTCGTCGATGGTGGTGGCGGCGATGACGTGCAGCTCGCCGCGGGCCAGGGCGGGCTTGAGGATGTTGGCCGCGTCCATGCCGCCCTCGGCCGAGCCGGCGCCGACCAGGGTGTGCACCTCGTCGATGAAGACGATGGTCTCGTCGGCGTGCGCGCGCACCTCGTCGATGACCTTCTTGATGCGCTCCTCGAACTCGCCCCGGTACTTCGACCCGGCGACCATGCCGGTCAGGTCGAGCGCGACGACGCGGCGGTCCTTGAGCGTGTCGGGCACGCTGCCGTTGACGATGCGCTGGGCGATGCCCTCGACGATGGCGGTCTTGCCGACGCCGGGCTCGCCGATCAGGCACGGGTTGTTCTTGGTGCGCCGCGAGAGCACCTCGATGGCCTGCTCGATCTCGTCCTCGCGGCCGACGACCGGGTCGATCCTGCCCTGCCTGGCCTCCTCGGTCAGGTCGCGGCCGTACTCGTCGAGCGCGGGCGTGTCGGTGGGCCGCCGTCCGTCGCCGTGCTGCTGGCGGGACGCGCCGGACATGATGGCCTGCTGCAGCTCGTTGGCCGAGACGCCCTGCTCCTGGAGCAGGCGGGCGGCCCCGGAGTCGGGGTTGGCGGCCAGGGCGAGCAGCAGGTGCTCGGGGCCGATGTAGGAGGACTGGAGGGCACGGGAGATGCGCTGGGCGTCCAGGACGGCGCGCTTGGCCGCCGGGGTGAGCGTGGTGGGCTGCTCGGTTCCGGTGCCGGGTCCGGCCAGGGCGTCGATGCGGTCGCGCAGCCTGCCGAGGTCGACGCCCGCCGCCTGCATCAGCGGGCGGGTGGCGTCGGACTCGGTCAGCGCGTCGAGGACGTCCAGGACGTCCATGTCCTGCGCGCCGCGCTGCCCGGCGACCTCCAGGGCCCGGCTGAGCACCTCCCTGGCCGAGGCGCTGAGGAGCTTGCCCACGTCGACCCGCTGCACGCTGGGACGGGACGGCGGCCAGCCCTCCATCCCGCCGAACACCCGCCCGGTGAGCTCCTCGAACCCCCTGAACGGATCTCCTCCGAAGAACGACCTGAACGGCATGTCGGACATTTGATCTCCCCCTAGTGCATCAGGGGGACATCTAGCCGAAGAAGCCGCAAGTCATAGCCAGCAATCGGCAAAGGGGACGCATTACTCGGTGGCTATGAGGTCGATCACGGGGGTGTCGCCCGAGACGAGCTCCAGCGTGCGATGCGCGGTGCCCGGGTTCTCCAGCAGCGCCATGACGACGGCGGCCACGTCGTCACGCGGTACCGAGCCGGGCGGCACCTGCGGGGCCAGCCGGACCAGGCCCGTGCCGGGCTCGTCGGTCAGGCGGCCGGGGCGCAGGATCGTCCAGGCCAGGCCGTCGCGGGCGCGCAGGTCGTCCTCGGCGGCGGTCTTGGCCTCGATGTAGGCGGCCCAGACCGCGTCGCTGCCCGGCGCGGGCGGGCGGCCCGCGCCCATGGAGGAGATCTGGATGAACCGCCGCACACCCGCCCGCTCGGCGGCGTCGGCCATCAGGACGGACGCGGCCCGGTCGACGGTGTCCTTGCGGGCCGCGCCGCTGCCCGGGCCGGCGCCGGCCGCGAAGATCACGGCGTCGGCGTCGCGCAGGATCTCCGTCACCTCGTCGGCGGTGGCCTTCTCCAGGTCGCACAGCACGGCCGCGGCCCCGGTGGCCTCGACGTCGGCCACGTGCGCGGGGTTGCGCACCAGGCCGACGGCGCCGGACCTGAGCCGCTCGGCCAGCCGCAGCGCGATCTTGCCGTGCCCACCCGCGATGATGATCCGCATGCCCCCCATGGTGTCATGGACGTCATGAACGACTTCCCGCAGGCCCCCACGCCCGCGTTCCTGTTCGACCTCGACGGCACCCTGATCGACAGCGTCTACCAGCACGTCATCGCCTGGCGGCAGGCGCTGTCCGGGATGGGGATCGACCTGTCGGTGTGGCGCATCCACCGGCGCATCGGCATGAGCGGCGGCCTGTTCGTCAGCGCGCTGCTGCGCGAGACCGGCCTGAAGCTGACCCAGGAGCAGATCGACGAGTTGCAGGTCACCCACGCCGAGGCGTACGAGCAGCAGGTGGCGTCGGTCCGGCCGCTGCCCGGGGCGGCCGAGCTGCTCGGCGAGCTGACCGCGCGCGGCGTGCCGTGGGCCATCGCCACCAGCGGCTACGCCCGTACGGCCCGGCTCGCGCTGGGCATGCTCGGCCTGCCGGAGGACACCCCGATGGTCACCCGCGACCAGGTGCGGCGGGCCAAGCCGGACCCGGATCTGTTCCTGGCCGGTGCGGCGCTCGTCCAGGTGGACCCGCTGCATGCGATGGTGGTGGGCGACAGCGTCTGGGATCTGCTGGCCGCCCGCCGGGCGGGCGCGCTCGGCATCGGGCTGCTGTCCGGTGGATATGGCAGGGACGAGCTCGAACGTGCCGGCGCCTTCCGCGTGTACGCCGATCCGGCGGACATGCTCGACAGGCTGGACGAGCTCGGCGTGCGCTCCCTGTCCTGAGCGAGGGGGGAATATCTCGCCGAACCTCCCAGCTTGATCGTGCGTATCCCCCACAGAGGAGCATTGAGATGGACTTGGCAGACATCGGCGTCACCGGCCTGGCCACCATGGGGCGCAACCTGGCCAGGAACCTGGCCAGGCACGGGTACGCCGTCGCTGTGCACAACCGCACGACGGCCCGCACCCAGCAGCTGGTCAGGGAGTTCGGCGGGGAGGGCACGTTCGTGCCGGCCGAGGAGCTGGCCGCTTTCGTGGCGTCGCTGAAGCGGCCGCGCCGGGCGATCATCATGGTGAAGGCCGGTCCCGGCACCGACGCGGTGATCGACCAGCTGGCCGAGCTGATGGAGCCGGGCGACATGATCGTCGACGGTGGCAACGCGCATTTCCAGGACACCCGGCGGCGTGAGGCGGCGCTGCGCGAGCGCGGCATCCATTTCGTCGGCACCGGCATCTCCGGCGGCGAGGAGGGCGCGCTGCTCGGCCCGAGCATCATGCCGGGCGGCTCGAAGGAGTCGTGGGAGGCGCTGGGCCCGATCCTGCAGGACATCTCCGCCAAGGTGGACGGGGTGCCGTGCGCGGTGCACGTCGGCCCCGACGGCGCCGGGCACTTCGTGAAGATGGTCCACAACGGCATCGAGTACTCGGACATGCAGCTCATCGCCGAGTCCTACGACCTGCTGCGCCAGGCCCTGGGGGCGACGCCGGCCGAGCTGGCCGAGGTGTTCAGGGAGTGGAACCGGGGTGACCTGGACTCGTACCTGATCGAGATCACCGCCGAGGTGCTGGAGCAGGTCGACGCGGCCACGGGCAAGCCGTTCGTGGACGTCGTGGTGGACCAGGCCGAGCAGAAGGGCACCGGCCGCTGGACCGTGCAGAGCGCCCTCGACCTGGGCGTGCCGGTGACCGGCATCGCCGAGGCGGTCTTCGCCCGCGCGCTGTCGGGCCACCCCGAGCAGCGCGCCGCCGCCGCCTCGCTGGAGGGCCCCAAGCTGTCCGGCGTCGGCGGCCGCGAGCTGATCGAGGACGTGCGCCAGGCCCTGTACGCGTCCAAGATCGTCGCCTACGCGCAGGGCTTCGACCAGATCGCCGCCGCCTCCAAGGAGTACGGCTGGGACGTCGACCCGGGCGCCATGGCCACCATCTGGCGCGGCGGCTGCATCATCAGGGCCAAGTTCCTCGACCGCATCCGCGCCGCCTACGACGCCGACCGGCAGCTTCCGACGCTGCTGGCCGACCCGACCTTCGCCGCCGCGCTGAACGCCGCGCAGGAGGCGTGGCGGCGCGTGGTGACCACGGCCGTGCGGATCGGCGTCCCGACGCCGGGCTTCTCCTCCGCGCTGGCCTACTACGACGGGCTGCGCCGCGACCGCCTGCCGGCCGCGCTGGTGCAGGGGTTGCGCGACTACTTCGGCGCGCACACCTACCACCGGGTGGACCGGGAGGGCGCCTTCCACACCGACTGGTCGGGCGACCGCGCCGAGCACCCCGCCTGACCGCCCGCCGGGGCTCGGCGGACGGTCAGCGGCCGGTCAGCGCGACCGGGTTGGCCACCGCCGTGACCACGCAGAACCCGATCGGGCCGGCCGCGTCGTGCAGGGTGACCTGGCCGGTCGCGACGCCGTCGGCGCTGAGATGGCCGGTGGCCTCGACGCCGATCAGCTCGCCCTCGGGCAGCCGGGCGAGCGTCAGCGTGTAGTCGGCGTTGATGAAGCTGACGCCCGCCGAGCCGACGTTGGCCAGCGGGCTGGCGAAGTCGGCGGCCAGGGCGGCGCGGGTGAGCGGCGTCAGCGGCTCGTCGTCCACCAGCGGGTGCGTCTCCCGCAGCCAGACCCGGTCGCGCCCGCCCTGTCCCCAATCGGTCAGCCGCCACAGGTCGAACGGCGGCTTCCAGCCGTGCCCCTCGGCCGGGTCGCCGGCGGGCGGCGGCTCGTCCCAGGCGGGCGTGTGCGGCAGCCGGCCGGCGGGCTGCTCGCCCTTCCGGAGCAGCACGGCCGAGGCCCGGCCGATCACGCCCTGTTCGGTGGAGAGCACGGCGTCGGCGACCCGGATCCGCCGTCCATCCCTGACCAGGGTGGTCTCCACCGTGACCGGCAGCATGGGACTGTTGCGGAACAGGTCGACGGTCAGCCTGGCGAAGTGCAGGCCGGGCTCGCCGTGCCGCTCCTCCAGGGCGCTCGCCGCCAGGCCGCCGAGCAGACGGCCGTGGAGCATGTCGGGGGACCAGGGGCTGCGCGCGTGCGGGGCGGGCACGAACTCGCCCTCCTTGCGCGTGAAGAACGCTGACGTCGCCATCACCGAATCATATTCTGGAAGCGAGCAGCCGCCGTCCCAGCGCGTCCAGATGTTCCTTCAGCTCGGCCGGTTCGAGCACCTCGAAGTCGAGGTCGAGAAAGGCCACGGCCACGGCCATCAGGCGCAGGTCGTCGCCGCGCATGGTGAGCACGCAGGCGGTCTCGTCCACCGGCTCGACCTCGCCGCCGATGCGGCCGGCCAGCCGTCCGGCCGGGGCGTGGATCAGGAAGCGGGCCTGCACCGGCCACATCTGGTGACCGAGCCGGTGCCGCACCCAGGCGGCGACGTCGGCCTCCGGCGGCTCGCGCGGGGCGAAGCGCGGGCCGTTGGGCGTGCGCACCTCGATCCGGTCGGCCCGGTACGTGCGCCAGTCGCGGCGGTCGACGTCCCAGCCGACCAGGTACCAGCGGCTGCCCTTGCTGACCAGGCTGTGCGGCTCGGCCCTGCGCAGCGTGACGGCGCCCTCGTGATCGGTGTAGTCGAAACGCAGCTGCTCGCGGTCGCGGCAGGCGGCGGTGATGCGGGTCAGCAGCTCGGGGTCGACCGTCGGGCCCTGGCCGCCGACGCGCACGGTGTGCGTCTGCAGGGCGTTGACGCGCTGCCGCAGGCGGGCGGGCAGCACCTGTTCCAGCTTGGCCAGGGCGCGCAGCGAGGTCTCCTCGATGCCGGTCACCGTGCCGCCGGCGGCCGTGCGCAGGCCGACCGCGACCGCGACGGCCTCCTCGTCGTCGAGCAGCAGCGGCGGCAGCTCGGCGCCGGGGCCGAGCCGGTAGCCGCCGGCCACCCCCGGCGTGGAGCCCACCGGGTAGCCGAGGCTGCGCAGCCGGTCGATGTCGCGGCGCAGCGTGCGCGGGGCCACGCCGAGCCGTTGCGACAGCTCCGCGCCGGGCCACTCGCGCCGGGTCTGCAGGAGCGAGAGCAGGCGCAGGAGCCGCGCCGAGGTGTCGAGCACGGGTCCATTGTGGCCCGATCCTGGCCGCAATGCTGCCTAGCGTGGTCGGCATGAACCGATTCGTCATCGACATCCCGCAGTCCGCGCTCGACGACCTGCGGGCGCGGCTGGACCGTACGCGCTGGCCGGACGCCCTGGAAGGGGTCGGCTGGTCGTACGGCGTGCCGCCCGAGGCCGTGCGCGAGCTGGCCGCGTACTGGCTGGACGGCTACGACTGGCGGGCGCACGAGGCGCGGCTCAACGAGCTGCCGCAGCACACCACCGAGATCGACGGCCAGCGCGTGCACTTCGCCCACGTGCGCTCGCCGCGTCCGGGCGCGCTGCCGCTGCTGCTGACGCACGGCTGGCCGAGCACGTTCGCCGACTTCTCCCGGGTGGCCGAGGCGCTCGGCCGCGATTTCCACCTCGTCATCCCGTCCGTGCCCGGGTTCGCCTTCTCCGGCCCCACCACCGAGACCGGCTGGGGCGTGCGCCGGGTCGCCGCCGCCTGGATCGAGCTCATGGACCGCCTCGGCTACGACCGGTACGGCCTGCAGGGCGGCGACTTCGGCTCGCTCGTCTCGCCCGCCCTGGCCCGGATGGCCCCCGACCGGGTGACGGGCGTGCACCTGAACGCGCTCACGGCGTTCGTCTCCGACGACCTGTCCGGCCTGACCGAGGCCGAGACCGAACGCGCGCGGCGGATCGAGCGCTGGCACCGCGAGTTCTCCGGGTACGCCGCCGTCCAGGGAACCAGGCCGCAGACCCTCGCCTACGCCCTGGCCGACTCGCCCGCCGGCCAGCTCGCCTGGCACCTGGACGCCTTCGCGAGCTGGGGCCAGGACCCCGGCGGGGTCGCCCCCGACGACATCCTGACCAACGTCACCATCACCTGGCTGACCGGCACCGCCGGCTCCTCCGCGCGCCTGTACCGCGAGAGCGGCGGCGACTGGGGGCCGCCCGCCGAGCCCGGCAGGACGCCGACGGCCGTGGCCGTCTTCCCCGGCGACAGCACGGTCCGCCGCTACGCCGAGCGCTCCCACAACGTGGTGCGCTGGTCGGAGCCGCCGCGCGGCGGCCACTACGCCGCCCTGCAGGCCCCCGCCCTGCTGGCCGAGGACGTCAGGTCGTTCTTCACCGAGCTCTAGCCGCGCTCTGGCCGTGCTCTGGCCGTGCTCTGGCCGCGCTGTGGTGACCTTGCTCTAGCCGGGCATCACGCAGAACGGGTGGCCCTCGGGGTCGAGCAGCACCGTCCAGTCGTCGCCGCCCGGCTGGTGGCCGGGCAGGGTGGCGCCCAGGGCGACCAGCGCCCGCCTGGCCTCCTCGACATCGGGGACGGTCAGGTCGAGGTGCACGTGCTTGCCGTCGTTGGGCCAGCCCGGGCCCCGGTAGCCGTCGATCCGCTGGAAGGCCAGCGGCACGGGGCCGCCGGTGACGGTGGCGTAGCCGGGGTCGGAGTCGCCGACCTGCCAGCCGGTCGCCTTGGCGTAGAAGGCCGCCAGGGCGACGGGGTCGGCGCAGTCGAAAACTATGGAGGACATCACTGTTGTCATGCCCCCACCCTGCCGCTGACCCCGTCGGAGGTCTTGAACATCCTTGCACCCCACCGCCGCCCCGGCCCTACCCCTGAACCCACCCCTCGCCGCACCCCCGTCCTACGCCCGCCGCCCCATGCCTCCGCTTCGGGCCTCACCGCGCCGGCCCCGTGGCTCCGCCGCGATCCCCCTCCGACGTTGTAACCCCGGAGGCCGAAGGGGGCACGGGCGGCTCGGGCCGTGGCCGGCGGGGAGATTGTCGGTGGTGGGGCGTAGCGTTCGGCGGGTGCGATCCTCCAAGCTGCTGGCCCGTGGGAAGGGCTTCACCCTCGACCTGGTGACCTGCGTCGACGACCACCGCGGCTGGTCGCGGCCCGAGGTGGGCCGGGCCCACCGCATGGTGCTGGTCCACCGTGGCGCGTTCCGCCGCATGGCCGACGGCCGCCAGGCCGCCGTCGACCCGACGATGGCCTACCTCGGCGCGCCCGGCGAGGAGGAACGCTTCGCACACCCGGCGGGCGGCGACGTCTGCACCTCCCTGTCCCTGTCCCCCTCCCTCTGGCGCACGCTCGCCGGCGACACCACCCGCCTCGCCCGCTCGACGGTCTACGTCGACGCCCGCTTCGAGCTCGCGCACCGCCGCCTGCTGGCCGCCGCCCGCGCGGGAGACCCCGACTTCGCCCTGGTCGAATCCCTGCTGTCGCTGACCGGCGCCACCCTCACCCAGCTGGCCGGGCCCACCACCCCGGCCGTCGCAGAAGGGGCGGCCGGAGCGCGCCGGCCCGCGCCCTCCCCCGTCCGCTCCACCGCGGCCATCGCCGACGCCGCCCGCGAGGCGATCTCGGCCGACCATCCGGCGGCCGCCGGGCTGTTGCCGCTGGCGGAGTTCCTGGCCGTCTCCCCCTACCGGCTCAGCAGGGCCTTCACCCGCGAGCTGGGCGTCTCGCTGACCCACTACCGCAACCGGGTGCGGGTGAGCCGGGCGCTCGACCGGCTGGAGAACGGCGAGACCGGCCTGGCCGCGCTCGCCGCCGACCTCGGCTTCGCCGACCAGGCCCACCTGACCCGTACGATCCGCCGCCACGTCGGCCACACCCCGACGGTCCTACGCCGCCTGCTGGCCTCCTCCGCTCCCCACGGACGGGTGGATTTCGGGTCGCCTGCCACCGTAAGCTCCCCCAATGCGTGATGCAGGTGAGGACCCCCGGCCCGCCCGGGGCGTCGTACGCGAGGTCCACTCACTCAACGGTCCCGTCGCCCTGGCCTACTCCCCCGACCTCGACGGCCTGGCCGATCCCGGGGAGATCGTGTGGGCGTGGGTGCCGTACGAGGAGGATCCGTCGCGGGGCAAGGACCGGCCGCTGCTGGTCGTGGGCCGTACCGGCCGCAGGCTTCTCGGCATGATGTTGTCGAGCAAGGGCGACGACGGCTCCGACTGGCTGGAGATCGGCGCGTGGGGCCGCGACGGGCGGGTGTCGTACCTGCGGCTCGACCGGGTCTTCGTCCTGGACGAGGACGACATCCGCCGCGAGGGCGCGGTTCTCGACGGCGACCGGTTCGCGCGGGTGGCCTCCGTCCTCATGCAGACGCACGGGTGGGGCGTGGGCTGACCCACGTACGGCCGCGCCCGTGTCGTCCCACGCCCGCACCGATCCTCCCCGCACCGCCCCCGCTCGCGCCCGCAGTGGCGGCGGTCCCGTCACGAGAGCAGGCGGTCCTGTAGCAGCGGGCGGTCCCGTCACGAGAGCGGGCGGTCCTTTAGCGGTGGGTGGGCCGTTACGGCGGGTGGTCCCGTTACGGCGGGTGGGCCCGTAGCTCCCGGGATGGGCGTGAGGGAGTATCCGGATGGTAAGCGCACGATCCGGTCATCGTCCGAGATCGCCCGCGCCTGCGATCATGGGTGCATGCGTGTTGTGGTGATCGGCAGCGGGATCGTCGGGGCGAGTGCGGCCTACTACCTGAGCGGCCGCGGCGTGGCCGTGACCGTGGTGGACCGCGGCTCCCAGGGCCAGGCGACCCAGGCGGGCGCGGGCATCGTGTGCCCCTGGGTGGACCATCCGGAGGACGACTCCTGGTACCGGCTGACCAGCGAGGGCGCCCGCCACTACCCGAGGCTGGTCGAGGCGCTGGGCGAGGACATCGGCTACGCCAAGGTCGGCGCCCTGCTGGTGGCGGAGGACCCGGTCGACCTCGAACCGGTGCGGGCCCTGCTGCGCCGCCGCTACGCCGACGCGCCCGAGATGGGCGAGGTCACCGACGTGCTGACGCCGTCCGACCTGTTCCCGCCGCTGTCCGACGACCTCAGCGCGCTCCTCGTGCCGGGCGCCGCCCGGGTGGACGGCAGCGCCGTGCGCGACGCGCTGCTGCGCGCCGCCGTCGCCCGGGGCACCGAGGTGCTGCAAGGCAGCGCCGTCCTCACCCCCGACGGGCAGGTGCGCCTGCACGCCGCCGACGAGGACATCCCGGCGGGGAGCGGGCCGCGGTGGGCCCAGCCGGGGCCTGGAGCCGGCGCGGTGAGCGGCCGGACGACCTCGTGGCGCCAGGCCGCTCCCCTCACGCCGGACTACCCGCCGTCCGCCACCGGCGACCTGACCGAGAGCCCCCTTGAGGCGTCCGCCGAGGGACCGGTCGGCGCAGCGGGCGACGCCCCCTTCGGCGGCCCTCCGGACGGCTCCCCCGAGGGACCGGCCCCGGTCCCCGCGCCCGTCCCGCCCGTGGAGCCGGACGTGCCCGTCCCACCGGCCGAACCCGTCGCCCCTTCCGTGGCCGAACGCGTGCCCGCCGGCGAAGGCGTGCCGCTGGAGGCGGACGTCGTGATCGTGGCGGCCGGGGCGTGGACGGGCGAGGTGTGCCGTCCACTCGGGGTGGAACTGCCGGTGTTCCCCCGGCGCGGACAGATCCTGCACGCCACCCTCGACGGCGTGGACACCGCGTTCTGGCCCATCGTGCTGCCCAGGAGCGGGCCGTACCTGCTGGGGTTCCCCGGATCGCGGGTCGTGATCGGCGCGACCGTGGAGGACGTCGGGTTCGCGCCCCGGGTCACGATGGGCGGTCTCGAAGAGGTGATCGCGGCGGGGTTGCGGGTGGCGCCCGGCCTGTTCGGGGCGACGGTGTCGGAGACCAGGGTCGGCCTGCGGCCGGTCAACGCCCCCGGCCCAGCGCTCATCGGGCGGCTCACGCCGCGGGTGGTGGTGGCGACGGGGCTGAGCGCGTACGGGCTGACGGCGGGTCCGTTCACCGGCGAACTCGTCGCCAAGCTCGCCCTCGACGAACAACCCCCCATCGACCTCACCCCCTACGCACCCCGCACCGCCTGACCCACCGGCCTGGCCGGCGCGGGCCCCGCACCGACCAGGCCGACCCGTGGAGCCGGGTGAGGCCCAACCGGGCGTGAAGGCATCCATCGGCCGCCGCTCCAGAGCGTTCCAGCAGGACGACACCGCCCCCAAACGGCAGGCCGGCCCAGGAACGACAGCCGCCGGCGGAGCCATGCCGCATCCAGACTGCAGACCGAACCACGAGAAGAGCGGCCCAGCGAAACCACTCCCCACCCAAAGTGCAGGCACGCCTCACGACGAAAGCCAGCCGTACCGCGTTCGGACAGCAGGCTGAACCAGCTCAAAGGGCGGCCAACGGCGGCCCTGCCGCGTCCGGCTGCTGGGCATTGGCGGTAAGTCGGCATTAGCGAGACCCCGGCATGATCCAGGTTGTGCTGCGCGGATATGGTGGATTTCTCCCCACCGTGATCTCGTGGGGAGGCCGCGTTGCCGCTGTTCGCGCTGCTGATCGTCCTGCTGCTGGCCGCCGGATGCGCCACCGCCCCGGAACCGGCGGAAGGCCCCCAGAGCCCCACTGAACGGGCCGCTCCCGCCGTCACCCCTCCGCCGCGCCCCTCGGTCCCCGCGCCGATCCCCCTTCCCGCCGCGCACGTCAAGGTCCCCTACGCCGCCTCCGGCTCGTACGCCGTGGTGCCCGGCGGCGCGCCCGCCCGGCCGGGAGAGGGCGAGGTGGTGCGGTACCTGGTGGAGGTCGAACGCGGCCTGCCGATCGACGGGACCGTGTTCGCGGCCGCCGTGCACCGGACCCTCAACGACCCGCGCGGCTGGGCCCGCTTCCAGCGCGTCGACCACGGCCCGGTACGGGTACGGGTGGCGCTGTCCAGCCCCGGGCTGACCGTCCGCCAGTGCCTGCCGTTGCGCACCGGCGGCACGTTGTCGTGCTGGAACGGGACGCGCTCGGTCATCAACGCGCTCCGCTGGGCCGACGGCGTCCCGCAGTACGAGGGCGACCTGGCCGCCTACCGCGACTACCTCATCAGCCACGAGGTCGGCCACAGCCTGGGACACGGCCACCGCGCCTGCCCCGGGCCGGGCCTGCCGGCTCCGGTGATGGTCCAGCAGTCGAAGTCGCTGGGCCGCTGCCGTCCGAACCCGTGGCCCCACCCGGAACGCCGCCCGGACGAGCGCCGCGACGCCCTGACCCGCAACCCCTGACAGAAGGCGGGACCCGCGAGCCCGAGAGCCGCGAACCTCCTACTCCGAAGGACTCGCGGAAGCGGGCGGAGAACTCACGGAGGCAGGCGCCGCAGACGGAGAACTCGCGGAGGCGAGCGCTACAGAGGAGAACTCCCAGCGGTGGGCGCCACAGACGGAGAACTCCCAGCGGCAGGCGCCACAGAGGGAGAACTCGCAGCGGCGGGCACCCCAGAGGGAGGGCTCGGCGCGGCAAGCGGAGTGGAGGGCAGGCCGGAGCCTGGGCCCACGCCGCGCAACAAGGTGTCCACCAGCCGGCCCGCCAGCGCCTCCGGCTCGCCGTCGCGGCTCTGCGCCGCCTCGTGGATCAGCGCGTAGTACACCCGCCGGGCCCACTCCGGCTCCACGTCCTCCCGCAGCACCCCGGCCGCCCGCGCCTGCTGGAACAACCGCTCACACCTCGCCTCGACCTCGGAGTGCACCCGGGCCACTTCGGCCCCCGCCGACGGCCCGCGGCTCATCGCGAACCCCCAGTCGATCTTCACTCGCAGCACGTTCGCCGTCACCTGGTAGAGCGCGACCAGCGGCGGCGCCTGCTCGGGACGGGCGGCGTCCACGGCGGCGGCGAACTGCCGGGTGGCCCACTCGGTCATGGCCTCCACCAGCGACTCCCGGGAGGCGAAGCGCCGGTGGACGGTCGTGCGCGCCACGCCGGCCGCCTCGGCGATCTGCTCCATGCTGGCCGCCGGGTTCCTGCTGAGCACCCGTTCGGCGGCCTCCAGGATCGCCTGGACGGTCCGCTCCGCGTCGGACCGCAGGGCCCGTGTAGTCCCACTCACACCTCAGAGGGTACAGCACAGTTCCTCTTCGAATCGAAGTTGCATCATCAGTGTTGCAAGTTCTAGAGTCGTCGCATCACCACTGATGCAAGAAGGGCGACTCACATGGACATGCGACTCACCGGCAAGACCGCCGTCGTCACCGGGGCGAGCAGGGGGCTGGGGCTGGCGATCGTCGAGGCGCTGACGGCTGAAGGCATGCGCGTCGTGGCCGCGGCCCGCACGATCTCCCCCGAGCTCGAGCGCACCGGCGCGATCGCCGTGACCGCTGACTTGTCCACCGCGGCGGGCCCGGCCGAGCTGGTCGAACGCGCGCTGGCCGAGCTCGGCGAGATCGACCTCCTGGTCAACAACGTGGGCGGCGGCGACGGCGGCGAAGGGCAGGTCAACGGCTTCCTCGGCTTCGACGACGACGCCTGGCGCCAGTCGTACGACCTGAACTTCCTCAGCGCCGTGCGAGCCACCAGAGCCGCGATGCCCAGCCTGTTGCGGCGGGGCGGCACCGTGATCAACGTCTCGTCCAACGGCGCCCGCGTGCCGCACATGGGGCCGGTCGTGTACACCACCGCCAAGGCCGCGCTGACGGCGTTCGGCAAGGCCCTGGCCGAGGAGTTCGGCCCGCGTGGCGTGCGGGTCGCCACGGTCTCCCCCGGCGCCGCGCGCACCTCGCTGTGGGAGGCCCCCGACGGGTACGGCGCCGCCCTGGCGGCCTCGCTCGGCATGGAGCACGAGCAGTTGCTCGCGGGGCTGCCGTCGGCCACCGGAATGACGACCGGTAGGTTCGTCGAACCGGAAGAAGTCGCCTCCTTGGTGACGTACCTGGCCTCGCCGCACGCCGGGAGCGTCAACGGCGCCGACTACGTCATCGACGGCGGAGCGATCAAGACGGTATGAACTATCGCGATATATCGTAGAACGGGAACACCGGGGAATCCCGCCCGGTTGGGCGGGATGGACATCATCTCCAGGGGAGTGTGGGCAATGGCAGGAATGCGGACCGCACGGCGGATCCTCGCGGGCGGCGCGCTCGCCGCCGCGGCCGGGTGGGCGTTGCGCGGGATACCGGCCGAGCTGGGCGTGCGGCCTTTGACGTCGGGGCCGGACCGGGTGAGCAGGATGCGGCGCTCGCCGCAGTTCAGGGGCGACACGTTCGTCAACACCATGTCCGAGCCGACCGCCTTGATGACCACGCCGCCGGTGGGCCTGCTGGCCGAGATGGCCAGGAACAAGGAGCAGCGGCATCCCGCCGGGCCCATCCCGCTGCGCCTGCCGCCGTCCGGCCCGCCGCCGGCCGACGGCCTGCGCGCGGTCTGGTACGGCCACGCCTCCACCCTGGTGGAGATCGAGGGCAAGCGGGTGCTGTTCGACCCGGTGTGGAGCAACCGGGTCTCGCCGTCCCAGCTCGTCGGCCCCAAGCGGCACCACCCGCTGCCGGTGGACATCGGCGACCTGCCGCAGGTGGACGCGATCGCGATCTCGCACGACCACTACGACCACCTCGACATGGCCACCGTGCGCTCGCTCACGCGCACCCAGAAGGCGCCGTTCCTGGTCCCGCTGGGCATCGGGGCGCACCTGGAACGGTGGGGCGTGCCGCTGTACCGGATCATCGAGCTCGACTGGGACGAAGAGGCCGAGGTGGCGGGCCTGCGCTTCGTCGCCACCGCCGCCCGGCACTTCTCGGGGCGGGCCTTCACCAGGAACGACACCCTGTGGGGCTCGTGGGTGGTGGCCGGGGCGAACAAGCGGGTGTTCTACGCCGGCGACTCAGGATACTTCCAGGGCTACCGGGGCATCGGGGCCGCGCACGGGCCGTTCGACCTGACCCTGATGCCGATCGGCGCTTACAGCCCGGCCTGGCCCGACATCCACATGAACCCGGAGGAGGCCGTCAACGCCCACCTCGACCTCGGCGGCAAGCTGCTGCTGCCGGTCCACTGGGCGACGTTCACGCTGGCGCTGCACCCGTGGGCCGAGCCGGTGGACCGGCTGTGGCGGGAGGCGAAGGCGCGCGACGTCGAGATCGTGGTGCCCCGCCCGGGCGAGGGCGTCGACGTAACCGCCGTCCCGTCCGTGGACGGCTGGTGGGAGACCCTGGGATAACCGTCCCATCCGTGGACAGCCGGTGGGAGACCCTGGGATAACCGTCCCATCCGTGGACAGCCGGTGGGAGACCCTGGGATAACCGTCCCATCCGTGGACAGCCGGTGGGAGACCGCGGGACAGCCATCACGTCCGGGTGACGCCGGGTGTGGGGGGCCGTACGGCCCCCTACAGTCGTGGGGTGAGCAACATGGAACGTGACCCCCGCGAACTCCGCTGCGCCGCCGACGGCGGTGACCGGAGCGAGGTGCTGACCGGACGCGAGGTACCGCTGGGCGGCCCACGCGCGATGCGGGTGAGCAGGACGCTGCCCGGCGTGCACCGGCGGATGATCGGCGCCTGGTGCTTCGTCGACGCCTACGGCCCGGAGCCGGCGCTGATGCGCGTGCCGCCCCACCCGCACACCGGCCTGCAGACGGTGACCTGGCTGCTCGCGGGCGAGGTGCTCCACCGCGACAGCGTCGGCAGCCTGAGCACGGTGCGTCCCGGCCGGCTCAACCTGATGACGGCCGGGCGCGGCATCTCCCACTCGGAGGAGTCGCCCGGCACGACGCTGCACGGCGTGCAGCTCTGGGTGGCCCTGCCGGAGGCCCACCGGCGCACGGCCCCCGCCTTCGAGCACCATGCCACCCTGCCCGTGTTGTCCGGCCCGGGCTTCGACGCCACCGTGATCATGGGCACGCTCGGCGGCGTGACCTCCCCCGCCACCACCTACACCCCGCTGGTGGGCGCCGAGGTGACGGTCGACGGCACCGGCGAGGTGCCCCTCGACCCCGCCTTCGAGCACGGGCTGCTGCAGCTCGACGGGGAGGTCGAGCAGGCCGTGCCCGGAGCGCTGCGCTACCTGCCGCCGGGCGCCGGCACGTTGCCGCTGTCGGGCCGCGGGCGGGTGCTGCTGATCGGCGGCGAGCCGTTCGGCGAGGAGATCGTCATGTGGTGGAACTTCGTGGGGCGCTCCCACGAGGAGATCGCCGCCTTCCGCAAGGAGTGGGCGGAGGGCGAGGGCTTCGGCGCGGTCGAGGGCTTCGACGGCGAGCCGCTGCCGGCCCCGGCGCTGCCCTCCATCCGCCTGAAGCCGCGCGGACGGGTACGCCCGGAGACGCGCTAGTAGACCGAGATGTGCGGATGGTCGAAGTGGTTGGCCGTCGTGCCGCCGCGGTTCGACATCGTCCGCCAGGTGCCCGTCCTGGCGTGCCAGATGCGCTGGCGGTAGATGATGTACATGATCCCGAGGCGCCGGGAGTTCTTGATGGCCCACTCGGCGATCTCGTAGCCGCGCTTGACCTCGGCCGCCGACGGCATCGCGCCGCCGTGGCTGAGCATGAAGTCGCAGGCGCGGCCGAGCGGGTGCTCGCCGCCGTCCTGGATCGTCCGGTAGCAGCCGATCCCGTACGGCACCACGAACCGCTCCTTGATCAACGTCTTGACCAGGCGCATGCGGGGGGTGATGTTCTCGGAGCCGTCCGGGAGCTGCGGCACCCACGTGCCGTCCGGACGCCGCACGCCCGGGGCCGTGTAGAGCTTGTCGATCCGGTCCCTGATCTTCTCGATCAGCTTCTCGGCCTTCTTCTTGCGCCCCTCCAGGTCGGCCACCGCGGTGCCGAGCTCCTCGGCGCGGGCGGCGGCCTCCTGCTCGGCCTTGAGGCGCTCGTCCCTGACCTTGGCGTAGCCGCGCAGCCGGGCGTCCTGGACGTCGATCAGGTGGCGGCTCAGCGCCAGGCGGCTCAGCAGCGCGTCCGGGTTCTGGCTGCCGGTGAACAGGGCGATCTGGTTGGGTTCGCCGCCGATGTACTGGGCCACGGCCAGCGTCCTGAGCTGGAGGGACTCGCGGTCGTAGACCTCCTGGGCGGCGGCCAGCCGCTCGCGCGCGCTCTTCTCCGTCTTCTCGGCCTGCTGCTGGGCGCGGCGGCTGTTGTAGTACTCCTCGATGAGCCGGTCCGACTCCTTGCTCAGCGCGGCCAGCTCCTTCTTGAGCTGCTTCACCGAGGGTTTGGGAGCCGCGCGCCCGGCCGAGGCGTTGCCCGCCGCCATCGGCGGCCCGGCGATCGTGGCGACCATGGCGACGAGCACGGCGAGCACGGCCCGCGCCACGTGGCCCACGGCGGAGGAGGCGACCGCCACTGTCCTCCTTAGCCTGAGCCGCAGGGCAGGTTCCGGTCAGGAGCTAATCAGAGTCCGGGACGCCCTCTTTCCGACGCTGATAGTAGGGGATCAAGCATCATTCCCCGCAACTCATGACTTTTCCTGACTACGTGATTTTCGTGCGCGTCTGACCGCGATACGGCCTCCGAGCAGGGCAGATCCGGGCACCACGAGGATGCCGAGCAGGCTGGAGCCCAGGCCGACGTCGAGGTCGGCGTCCAGCAGCCCGCCCCCGCCGCGGCCGAGCAGCGAGCCGCCGAGCGACAACCCGACCGAGACCGACAGGAGCGGTTCGTGGCCCTTGGCGGGCGGCTTGGCGGAGGGCTCCGGGGCGGGGGCGCTCGTGGCGGGCGGTCTGGGAACCGGGCCGCCGGTGGCGGACTGCCGGGTGGATGTCGGCGACGGCCGCGTGGACGGCGGCCCCGAAGGCGGCTCCGACTTCGGGGGCACAGAAGGCGGCCCGGACCTGGGCGGCCCCGACTCCGACGGCCCGTTGGTCGGCCTCGGCGGGCGGCTGTTCGGGGCCTTCGTGACGGGCGGCGCCGGAGGCGCGGACGACGCGGGCCCCGCGGTCGGCACGCCGGGCACCGTCGGCACGGTCGCCGCGGTCGGATCTCCGCTGGGCCCGGCCGTGGCCGTCGAGGACGGCGGGACCGTCCCTGACCCGCTCGGCACGGGCAGCTCCGGATCGGGTGAGACGGGCGGCGTCGTGAACGAGCTCTCCGTGGACTCCGGCGGCATCGCGATGCCGCTGCCGGGCGAGGGCGAGCCGCTCCAGATCACGAACGTCGACGCCACCGCCGCCGCCGTCGCCAGCACCAGCCCGCCGGTCACCGCCAGCTTGGCCGGCGGTCCCAACGAGCTGCGCACCACGCTGGTGCCCGTCGCGACGCCGTTCTCCGCACCGCTCCTCCCGATGATCCCGCCGCCGAGGCCCTCGCCCATCCCTCCGCCGGTCCCGGCCGACGGCAGCAGCGCGGCGAACGGCATCGCCAGCACGGCCAGGCCGGACCGCCCGCGCAGCTCCCATCCCGCGCCGTACGTCCCGCGTGCCACCTCCTCCAGCTCGGCCAGGAACGCCTCGGCCGAGGCCGGCCGGTGGGCGGGGTCCTTGGCCAGGCCGTGCTCGACGAGCCCGCGCAGGCGTCCGTCCACGTGCTCCAGCGGGGGCGGCATGTGCTGATGCTGGAAGGCCAGGGCGGCCAGGTTCGCGGCGGTGAACGGGCGGCGGCCGGTGAGGCATTCGTAGAACACCAGGGCGGCGGCGTACACGTCGCAGGCCGGGCCGGCCGGGGCGTCCTCCCACTGCTCGGGGGACATGTAGGCGGGGGTGCCGGCCAGGGCGCCGGTCTCGCCGAACCGGGTCGCGACGCCGAAGTCGACCAGCTTGCTGTCGCCGTCCGGGGTGACGATGACGTTCTCGGGCTTGAAGTCGCGGTGCGCCACCCCGCGCCGGTGCGCCTCGGCGAGGCCGAGCAGGGCCCCCTTCAGCAGGGTGAGCGCGGCCTCCACGCCGGTGCCGCCCTCGGCGGCGATCAGGCGGCGCAGCGTGACGCCGTCGACCAGCTCCATCACGATCGCGGAAGTGCCCCCGGCCTCGACGTAGTCCAGCAGGCGGGCGGTATGGGGGCTGTCGATCTCGCCGATGACCCGTGCCTCGGCGCGGAAGCGGGCGGCGAACTCGCCGTCGGCGCGCAGAGACTCGGACAGGTGCTTGATCGCGACCGGTAAGCCGTCGGAGTCACGGACGGCGAGCATGACGCGGCCGGTTCCTCCGTGACCGAGTTCCCGGATCTCCGTGTAACCGGGAACAGCCATGTCGGGCCTCCTGACCGGATAAAGATCCTTATGTCAGGACGCTAGCCGAAGGTAACAGGCCGTGTCGAGTCCCTTCGCTGGAGTAACCGACCCCCTGTCCCAATCGGTATTTTTCCTACTTCCTATAGTAGGTCCGTGGCTCTCACCGATCATCTGCGCGAATGGCTCGGGGCCTGGCCGCCCACGGGAAACCTCGACGTCACGGGCTCGCCGCTGCGTACGCTGCCCGCCTGGGACGGTCGCGTGCACCCGGCCGTCGGCGTCGGCACCCCGGAGGGGGCGGTGTTGTCGGTGCCGCCCGAGCACGTCGCCCGGGTACGCGCCGCGCGGACGCTCCGGGAGATCCCCGGGCTGATCGGATATGGGGATCGCGGCTGGTTCGACGCCGTCTTCCGGTGGACCACCGACCCCGCGCCCCTGCCCGACGCCGGCGAGTGGGTCCCGGCGACGGACGAGGCCGTCCCCGGATGGCTGCGCGTGTTCGGCGGCGAGGTGCTGGTGGCCGTGGACCCCGAGACCGGCGAGCATCTGGCCGGGGTGGGCATCAAGCGGCACGACCGGTTCGGCCGGGAGCTGTCGGTGGTGACCGCGCCCGAGGCCCGGGGGCGCGGCCTGGCCAGACGGCTGGTGGCGCAGGCGGCGCGGCGGGTGCTGGACGAGGGCGCGGTGCCGACGTACATGCACGCGGTCAGCAACACCGCCTCGGCCGCCGTCGCCAAGGCGGCGGGCTTCCCCGACCTCGGCTGGACCGCCTTCGGCGTCGCCGAGAACTGACCCACCGCGCCAAGCCGCGCGAAGGGACCACCGGCCGCGGGGTCAGGCGGCCGGGATGGCTGGGGCCGGGGGTCAGGCGGCCGGGATGGCTGGGGCCGGGGTCAGGCGGCCGGGATGGCTGGGCGGGGGGTCAGGAGGGTGCGGATGTTGCGGGCGGCGGTGCGGCCCGCGCGGTTGGCTCCGACCGTGCTGGCCGAAGGCCCGTAGCCGACGAGTTGCAGCCGCGGCTCCCGGACGACCCGCGTCCCGTCCACCTTGATGCCGCCGCCCGGCTCCCGCAGACGCAGCGGCGCGAGGTGGTCGAGCGCTGACCGGAAGCCGGTGGCCCACACGACGACGTCCGCCGCGGTCTGCCGCCCGTCCGCCCACTCCACGCCGTACGGGGTGAGGCGGCGGAACATCGGCAACCGCTCCAGCGCCCCCTTGGCCATCGCCTCCCGCACGACGACGCTATAGCCGAGCCCGGTGACGCTGACCACGCTCTGCGGCGGCAACCCGGCCCGAACCCGCGCCTCCACCAGGGCGACGGCCTCGCGTCGGGCGTCCTCGCCGAAGTCGTCGCCCCTGAAGACGGGCGGCCGCCGGGTGACCCAGACGGTGCCGGCGGCGACCCCGGCGACCTCCGACAACACGTGCATCGCCGAGGCCCCGCCCCCGACCACGACCACCCGCCGACCGGCGAACGCCGCCGGCCCGCGATAACCCGCGTAGTGAAGCTGCTCGCCCAGGAAGTCGCCGGCCCCCGGGTAGTACGGCCAGTACGGACGGGTCCAGGTGCCGGTCGCGTTGACCACGGCCCCGGCCGCCCACTCCCCCGCGTCCGCCGCCACGACCAGCCGCCCGTCCTCACCCTCCCGGACGGCCGTCACCTTGACCGGCCGCAGGACCTCCAGCCCCACCCGCCGCTCGTAGTCTCCGTAGTACTCCGGGACGACCTCCGCCGCCGGCCGGTCACCGGCCGCCGCCACCCCGTCCGGCACGCCGGGCAGGTCGAAGATCCCGTGCACCTTGTCCATGGTCAGCGACGGCGACCGATGCCGCCACGCGCCCCCGGGCCCCACGGCCGCATCGAGCACGGTCGTCCCGATCCCGAACCGTCGCAGGAAGTACGCGCTGGACAGCCCCGCCTGCCCGGCCCCGATCACCACAACCTCGGTCGTCTCCACGGTCGAGTGCAACCCCACACACCCGCCCGCTCTTCCCACCCAGCCGTCCCAGCAGCGGCACCCCAGCCGACCCGCAGCGGCGCCCGGCCGGTCCAGTGGCGACACACGGCCCCTCAGGCAGCGACGCCGGGGCCGTTCCTGCAAACGACGCCCGGCCGGTCTGGTGGCGACACCCCACCGGATCAGGCGGGTGGCGGCTCCGTCAGCGCCGTGGCGAACAGAGCGCGGTGGCGCAGGATGTGTTCGCGGTCGGCGCCGTACAACACATCGTCGCCGCGGGCGATGTGCGCGGCGAAGGCCTGGTCCCCCGCCGCCGCGCGCTCGTGCATGTGCCGTACGAGGTGCGCCAGCCGATCGGCGGCGGTGGCGGGCAGCGCCGGACGGTCACCTTCGGCCAGGCCGTAGGCGTCGGCGAACAGTCGCAGCCTGCGTGCCTGCTCCTGCACTGGGTCGGCCCCGTCGTGGCGGGGATCGCTCAGCGGGACGAACCGGTAGGCGGCGTAGGCGACGTCCCACACACGCGGCCCCGGGTGGGCCGTGTCGAAGTCGATCAGGGCCACCGGCCGCCCGTCGCGGAACACGCAGTTGTACGGCGCTACGTCCCCATGGCAGATGACCTCGGCGGGTTCGCGCGGCGGGAAGTACCAGTCGGCCCCGGTGGTGGACCGGAAACCCTCGGTGGCGTCGTGATAGCGGCGCAGCAGTCGAGCGACGTTGCCGAGGGCCTGGTCGGAACGGGCGTAGGCGGGCAACGGATCACCGGGCACCTCGCCGGGGACGAAGTCGAGCACCTCCCGGCCCTGAGCGTCGATCCCGTGCCCGGCCGGCGCGCCCGTGAAGCCGCAGGCGGCCAGGTGGGCGAGCAGCGCGTGCACGGCCGGCGTCCAGGGGCCGGTCGGCCGGCGCACGGTGGCACCGACCCGCACCACCAGGTTCACACCGCCACCGGTCAGCGGCTCCCCATCACACCAACCACCGGTCAGCAGTTTCTCGTCACCCTCGGACACGCCCGCCATCCTCGCATCCCGGCGCGCACCGGCCACCGCCGTCGAGCCCCGGCCCCGCCGGGAGGGAGGCGTCAGCGGGGTCTGAAGGCGACGGCGGTCGTGGAGGCGATCGCTGTCACCAGGACCACCATGACCAGGACCGTGCCGAGCGGGTTCTTGCGTCGCGGCGGCGCCTGGACCTGCTTGACCCGCTTGCGCACAGCGACCCTCGGGGTGGGCTTGGGCGTCGGCGTGACTTCCTGGACGGGCACCCGCACCGGAGGGGCCACGCGCACCGGCCGGGGCGTCGGATGGTGCACCGGCCTCGGCGTGTGCGGCGGCGGAGTGGGCGGAGGCGTGGGGCGCGGTGTCGGCCGTGGCGACGAGCGAGGCGGCGGAGGCGGAGGCGGGGACGGCGGCGGGGACGGGCGGACGTCGCAGTCGCCCACCTCGACGCTGCCGCTCGGCCCGTACACGCACACCGAGCCGGGACCGATCGACACGCGCGGCGCGGGGACGCCGGTACGCGGCGCCCGCCCGCCGGGCCGGATCGCCTCCGAAGTCGGCGCCGACCCCCGCGGCTCAGGATCGTCCCAGATCTGCGCGCCCGGCACCGACACGCGCGGCCCCGGACCGTCCTCCCGGATCTGCGCGCCCGGCACCGACACCACCGGCCCGGTACGGCCGTCGTGCCCCCGCCCGCCGTGGATCGTGATCCCCGGGCTCGGGAGCTGCGACGGACGTACGCGCACGGTGCCGGAGGCCGGGGATTGCAGGTCGGCCGCCGCCGGGCCGGCCGCGCTCGCGGCGAGCAGAGCGGCGGCCAGCAGCAGCGGCGCGCGCCTGACGCCCACGGTCACATTCCCCCGGCGATGCGGGAGAACTCCTGCAGCGCGCCCTGGAACGCCTGGGGCCCGACCGCCAGCGGCCCGGCGAAGGCGTGGGAGATGTCCCAGGTCAGATAGGTGCCGAAGCCGAGCATCGCGGCCATCGCGAGCAGCGGCAGAACCGCCAGGCCGCGTGGCCGCGCGCCGGCCAGGTAGGGGAAGACGACGACCAGCAGGCCGGTGAGCACGGTCAGGAACAGCAGCCCCTGGGGCGGGGTGGCGGCGGCGTCCATCGAGCGCTGGGACCGGGCGGCGGCGATCGCGGCGACGCGTTCGAGCACGGCGTCGCGGGCGTCCTTGTCGTCGTCGGTCTTGGCGGCGACGGCGCTCACCCGGCTGCGCATGGCGTCGAGCCGGGCGGCGCCGACCGGGTCCATCCGGCCCTCGGCCATCAGCGGCCACTCGTCTCTGACCACGAAGGTGACGTAGTCGCGCAGCGCGGTGCGGACCGTCTGCTGAGCGGTGCCGGGCAGGTCGGCCGCGGCCCAGTAGGCGTCGATCGCGGCCTGGCTCTCGGCCTGGGCGTTCTGGCGGGCGGCGTCGGCCGTGGTCCACGGCACGATGATCGCGATCGCGAACACCAGCAGGAACAGGGCCGACAACATCGACCCGGCGTGACCGGCCGAGACCCCGTCGGGCTCGGCATCCTCGCTGCCCTTCTTCGTGAGCCGGAACACCAGCGCGGTGAGCGCCACCACGCCCACGGCCGCCACGATCGAGAGCGTGTACGCCCACATGAAGATCTCCCAAATCTTCTCGAATACACAGTGTTACATGACTATCACACTATGCAACGCTGGTGTCAGCTACCGGCAGGTAAAGTCGCGGCAAGCGTGTCGGCCGCCGAGAGGTCGGCGGAGGACACAGCCGGGGGCGGCCCAGGGAGGTCGAGAACCTGCTCGCGCAGGGGTCCGGGGCGGCGCCGCCGCTGGACGGATCGTTGATCATGACCGGGTGTTCTGACCAAACGTCCAGCCGGTCGGTGATGATCCAGAAAAATGGTGACTATGGACGGCGTGAATCTCAACGGCCGTAAATTCGTGATGGTGAGCTCGACGGCGAGCGCGGTGGACCCCGATAGCCCGACGGAGTTCCAGTACTGGGAGGCCGACGGCGTGGTGTGGGGCAGCTACACGGGCGACACCGTGACCCACGGCCGCTTCGTCGGGACGCGCGACGGCGCCGACGTCTCCATCTCCTACGCCCACGCGCTCAAGGCGGGCGGCAAGGCGGGCGGCCAGAGCAGCAGCCGCGTCGAGCAGGGTGAGGACGGGCTGCTGCGGCTGGTCGAGGAGTTCCGGTTCGACGGCGACGACACGCTGCACGTCAGCGTGTGCGCCGAGGTCCCGGCCTCCTGACCGGCCCTCCGACGGGAAGCCGGAAGGCCGGGGGCCGATCGGCCGGAAGCGGACGACGCACCGCCCACCCGGCCGCCCGGCCGCCCCGCCACCCGGCCGCCTCGGCGCAGGGCCGGCGCCCAACCGTCCTTGCGGAAGGCACCGCCCGGCCCCGTTACGGAAGGCGACGCCCGGCCCTCCTCACGAAAGGCAGCGCCCGGCCCCCTCATGGAAGGCGGCGACCGGCCCTCCTTGCGGCAGGGCGGTGGCTAGCCGTCCTTGCGGAGGGCGGCGCGTCCCTCGGCCGCGCCGACGAAGCGCATCTTGCCGAGCGGCACGTCCCCTTGCGTCTCCTGGGGCGTGCGGCGCGCGGGACGGGAGGCGTCCCGGTCGGACGGCAGCACGTACGGCCGCCTGAGCACTTCGTCCAGGATGAACACGGTTTCGGTGGCCTTGACCGCCGGGATGTTGGCCAGGCGGTCGGTCACCATGGTGTGCACGGCGGCCACGTCGGAGACCCGTACCTGGATCATGGCGTCGTGCTGGCCGGTGGTGATCGCGCAGTACTCGACCTCGGGCATCCGGGCCAGTTCGGCCCTGAACTGCTTCCACATCTGCTGGCGCACGGTCACGAAGATCAGCGCGGTGATGCCGAGCCCGGCGCGCACGTGGTCGATCTCCGCGGTGAAGCGCTTGATCGCGCCGTCGGCGCGCAGCGCCTCGAAGCGCGTGTAGGCGTTCGCGCGGGAGATGCCCACCCGTTCGGCCAGCGCGGCGACCGAGATCCTGCCGTTCTCGCGCAGGACCTCAAGGATCTTCATGTGGACGTCGTCCAGCTCGAGACCGATGCCGATCCGTCCAGGCTGACCGCTGCCGCTGGCACCATTTCTGGAAATATCACTCATCATTACACCTCGACCATTTATATCCGTCTCGCGGACCGCACATGACCTGGACGTTCTGCCGGACAATCCTCGACATCCTTCTCCCGAACGTCCAATTTGGAGGACCCCATGGCGACCCGCTCGCAGACGGCGGCAGTGCTGCTCGCCGGTGCGCTCGCCCTCGCCGCCTGCGGAAGCGGCGGCACCTCGCAGACCCCGGCGGCCTCCGGTGGCGGTGGGAAGACGCTCGTCATCGACACGTCGTTCGACCTCAAGACGGCCGACCCCGGCCGCACCTACGAGCCGACCGGGCTCATCGTCGGCAAGGCCGTCTACGAGACGCTGCTGACCTTCGACGGTTCCGACGTGACCAAGCCGGTCCCGGCGCTGGCCGAGTCCTACGAGCTGAGCGAGGACGGCAAGACGCTGACGCTCAAGCTCAAGAAGGGCCCCACCTTCGCCGACGGCTCGCCGATCACCGCCGACGACGTGGTGTTCTCGCTCAACCGCGTGCGTGACATGAAGGGCACCCCGTCGTTCCTGCTGGACGGCGTCGAGGTGGCCAAGACCGACGACTCGACGATCACGCTGACGTCGAAGGCGCCGAACCCGGCGCTGCCCTACATCCTGCCGAACCCGGCGCTGGGCATCCTCAACAGCAAGGTCGCCAAGGAGCACGGCGCGACGGCCGACGCCCAGGACAAGGCCGAGCAGTACCTGAACGCCTCCTCGGCGGGGTCCGGCCCGTACACGATCGAGTCGTTCAACGTGAGCAGCCAGGTCACGCTCAAGGCGAACCCCAAGTACTACGGCACCAAGCCGGCCTACGACAAGGTCGTCATCCGCAACGTCGAGGCCGCCACGCAGAAGCTCAACGTGCAGCGCGGCGACAGCCAGGTGGCGCTGAACCTGTCCGGTGACCAGGTCACCAACATGCCCTCCACCCTGCAGGTGAAGAAGACCGCCTCGGCGAACGTCATCTTCCTGCTGGCCAACCAGGACTCGGGCGTCAGCAAGACCACGCCGAACGCCAAGTTCGTCGAGGCCGTGCGCAAGGGCGTGGACTACGCGGGTCTGCTGGAGCTGGCCGGTGAGGGCTCGACGCAGGCGCCGGGCGTGATCCCGTCGCAGCTGCTCGGCGCGCTGCCGCCGGAGCAGGCGCCCAAGCGGGACGTCGAGGGCGCCAAGGCGGCCCTGGCGGCCAGCGGCGTGTCGAACCCGACCGTCAAGCTGGAGTTCCCGAGCGAGCTGACCGTCAACGGCCTGTCGTTCCAGCCGCTGGCCGAGCGCATCCAGGCCAACCTCAAGGAGGTCGGCATCACGGTGGACCTCCAGCCCGCGCCGGTGACGACCGCGCTGGACAACTACCGCAACGGCAAGGAGGAGATGGGCCTGTGGTACTGGGGCCCGGACTACCCGGACCCGAGCGACTACCTGGCCTTCGCGCCCGGTAAGACCGTGGGCCTGCGGGCCGGCTGGAAGGAAGGCGCGGCCAAGGAGATCGAGGCCGCCGCTGACAAGGCCGCGACCGCGATCGGCGACGAGGCGCGCAAGACGGCCTACGCCGACCTGCAGACCAAGCTCAACACCTCCGGTCCGTTCGTGCCGCTGATCCAGCCGAGCCAGAACATCGTGTCGGCCGGGTCCGTGACGGGTCTGGAGTACCACCCGGTCTGGACCGTGGACGTCGCCGACCTCGGCGCGAAGTAAGGAGACCGGCAGGTGTCCGACAACCTGGGCGCGGCGGGCTCACCGCCGCGCCCCGGCGCCGGCTCCCCGGTCGAGGCGGCCGCCGCGGGCGCGCGGCGGCGGGGGGTGCACCCGCTGGCGCGCTTCCTCATCCGGCGCATCCTCATCGCCGTGCTGCTGGCCTGGGGCATCACGCTCGTCACGTTCCTGCTGACGAACCTGGTGCCCGGCGACCCCGTGGCCGCCAACCTGGGCCAGCGGGCGCTGGGCGACCCGGCCATCGTGGCCCAGTGGCGGTCCGAGCACGGCCTGGACAAGCCGCTGTGGCAGCAGTACGCGATCTATCTGCAGGGCCTGGTCCAGGGTGACCTGGGCATGAGCCAGCAGAGCCACCGCCCGGTCAGCCAGGACCTGGCCGAGTTCGTCCCGGCGACGCTGGAGCTGGCGGGCGCGGCGATCCTGATCTCGCTGGTGCTGGGCGTGGCCTTCGGCGTGGTCGCCGCGCTGCGCAGGGACCGGCTGTCCGACCACGTGCTGCGGCTGGTCAGCCTGGTCGGCATCTCGGTGCCGACGTTCTGGCTGGCGCTGGTGGCGTTCTACGTGTTCTTCTTCCGGTTGCAGATCACGCCGGGCAGCGGCCGCGTGGACGCGGCGCTCGGCTCGGCGCCGGCGGTGACCGGGCTGCAGACGGTCGACGCGCTGCTGGCGGGCCGGTGGGACATCTTCACCTCCGCCGTCGGCCATCTGATCACGCCCGCGCTGGTGCTGGCGTTGTACACGATCGGCCTGCTGACCCGTTTCACCCGTTCCGCGGTGCTGGAGGTGCTGGGCCAGGACTACGTCCGGGCGGCCCGCGCCAAGGGGCTGCCGGGCCGGGTGATCCTGTTCAGGTACGTGCTGCGTTCGGCGCTGGTCCCGATCATCACCGTGGCCGGTCTGGCCTTCGGCAGCCTGCTGTCCGGCACCGTCCTGGTCGAGGCGATCTTCGCCTGGCCCGGCGTCGGCCAGTACGCCTACAAGAGCGCCACCAGCCTCGACCTGCCCGCCGTGATGGGCGTCGGCCTGGTCGTGGGCGTGGTCTACCTGGTCATCAACCTGATCGTGGACGTGCTGTACGGCGTCATCGATCCCCGAGTGAGGCTGCAATGAGAGGCAAGGGGCTGCTGGGCAGGCTGCCCGAGGCGTGGCGGCAGCCGCTGGCCGTCGCGGGCGCCGTCCTGGCCGTGGCCTGGCTGGTGATCGCGCTGGCCGCGCCGTGGCTGGCGCCGCACGACCCGCTGGCCCAGGACCTGCCGCGGCTGGCGCCCCCGGGGCCCGGCCACTGGTTCGGCACCGACCAGCTCGGACGCGACATCCTGAGCCGCGTCATGTACGGCGCGCGGGTGTCGATCCCGCTGACGTTGCTGCTGGTCGTGCTGTCGGTGCTGGTCGGCGGCCTGCTGGGGGCGTGCGCCGGGTACTTCGGCAAGTGGGTCGGCGAGACGATCATGCGGATCGCGGACCTGGTGTTCGCGTTCCCGACGGTGATCCTGGCCATGGTGGTGGCCGCGGCGCTGGGCGCGAGCCTGGGCAACGCGGTGCTGGCCGTGCTGGTGGTGGCCTGGCCCGCCTACGCCCGCGTCACCCGCGGGCTGGTGCTGGGCGTGCGCGAGCGGGAGTTCGTGCTGAGCGGGCGGCTGCTGGGCTTCTCGGTGTGGCGCTCGCTGCGGGTGGACGTGCTGCCGAACGTGACCGGCCCGATCCTGGTGCTGGCCACGCTCGACATCGGCACGGCGCTGCTGCTGCTGTCCGGCCTGTCGTTCCTGGGCCTGGGCGCCAAGCCGCCGTCCCCCGAGTGGGGCGCGATGGTGGCCTCCGGCGTGGAGGTCTTCGACAGCTGGTGGGTGGCGACGTTCCCCGGCCTGGCGATCCTGACCGTGGTGCTGGCGTTCAACTTCCTCGGCGACACGCTGCGGGACGCGCTCGACCCGCGGACGGCCCGCGCGATCAAGGAGCGTGCGTTGTGACGCTGGACATCACCGGCCTGAAGGTGTCGATCCACGGCAAGGAGATCCTGCGCGGCGTCGACCTGAAGCTGGCCGCCGGGCGCGTGCACGGCCTGGCCGGCGAGAGCGGGTCGGGCAAGACGATGACCGGCCTGGCCGTGCTGGGGCTGCTGCCGCACGGCGCGCGCGTCTCGGGCCGGATCGGGCTCGGCGAGCGGGACCTGCTGACGCTGCCGCCCAAGGAGCTCAACCAGGTGCGCGGCGGCGAGGTCGCCATGGTCTTCCAGGACCCGGCGACCAGCCTGCACCCGATGCTCACGATCGGCCGGCAGCTCACCGAGCACATGCGTCACCACCTGGGCCTGGGCAAGGCCGAGGCGAAGGCGCGGGCGGTCGAGCTGCTGGGCAAGGTGCGCATCCCGGGCGCCGAGGAGGCGTACGGGCGTTTCCCGCACCAGTTCTCCGGCGGCATGCGGCAGCGCATCGCGATCGCCGTCGCGCTGGCCTGCTCGCCCAAGGTGCTGATCGCCGACGAGCCGACCACGGCGCTGGACGTGACCGTGCAGGCGGGCGTGCTGCGGCTGCTGCGCGGGCTCTGCGACGAGCTGGGCCTGGCGGTCCTGCTGGTCACGCACGACCTGGGCGTCATGTCGGCGGTCGCGGACGAGGTGAGCGTGATGAAGGAGGGCCTGGTCGTGGAGACCGGGCCGCGCGGGCGGGTGCTGCGCGACCCCGAGCACCCCTACACCCGCGCGCTGCTGGACTCGCTGCCTGATTCTGCTTCGGACGTGGAGGGCTGATGCTGGACATCGAGGACCTGGTCGTCGAGCACCGCTCCCCCGGGCGTCCGGTGGTGCGGGCGGTGGCGGGGGCCAGCCTGACCGTACGGGCCGGCGAGGTCGTGGGCCTGGTGGGCGAGTCGGGGTGCGGCAAGTCCACCCTGGCGCGGGCGGTCTGCGGGCTGAACCCGGTCACCCACGGGTCGATCGCGTTCGAGGGGCAGCGGGTCACGCCGCTCGGCCTGCGGCGCAGGAAGCTCACGGGCATCCAGATGGTGTTCCAGGACCCGTACGCGTCGCTGAACCCGCGGCGCCGGGTGGGCGACCAGATCGCCGACGGCCTGCGCACCGCGGATGACACCCGTACCGACCCGGCCGACCTGCTGGAGCGGGTGGGCCTGCCGCGCGAGTTCGCCGGACGGCACCCCCACGAGTTCTCCGGCGGCCAGCGGCAGCGCATCGCGATCGCCAGGGCGCTGGCGGCCCGGCCCCGGCTGCTCATCGGCGACGAGCCGATCTCCGCGCTGGACGCCTCCGCCCAGGCCCAGGTGGCCCGGCTGATGCGCGACCTCGCGGTGGACTCCGGGGCCGGGCTGCTGTTCATCAGCCACGACCTGTCGGTGGTGCGGCTGATCGCCGACCGGATCGCCGTCATGTACCTCGGCAAGATCGTCGAGGTGGGCGCGACGGCCGAGGTGTGGGACGACCCGAAACATCCGTACACCAGGGCGTTGCTGGGGGCCATCCCCAAGCCGGACGGCATGGGCGTGCTGCCCGCCGAGCTGGCCGGGGACGTGCCCGATCCGGCGAACCCGCCGGGCGGCTGCCGGTTCAACCCGCGCTGCCCGCTGGTGATGGAGGTGTGCCGCGAGAAGGAGCCGGACTTCGGGCCGGTCGCCTGCTGGCTGCACGAGCCGGCGTGAGCCGGAGCCACGCCGCGCGGGTGGCGGCCGTGCGGCGGGCGATGGCCCAGGAGGGCATCGACGTGCTGGTGTTGCGGCCCTCGCCCGACTTCCGGTTCCTGAGCGCCTCCCCCGGGGCCACCTCCCCTGAGGGCGTCCTGCCGGAGGACGGCTCGCCGGACGGCGGCGCCGGGCCGGGCGTGTTCCTCGTGGTGACGGCCGAGGCGATCGTCGAGACCCGCGACCCGGCGGGCCTGGTGCCCGCCTCCGCGCGCCGGGTGGGGGTGGACCCGGAGATGCGGGCGAGCGAGCTGTTCCGGCTGGCGATCGCCGCCGAGCTGGTGCCCGCCTCCGCGGTGCTGGCGCCGCTGCGGCTGCGCAAGGACCCCGCCGAGCTGACGGCGCTCGGCCGGGCGGTCGCGGCGGCGGAGGCGGTGCTGGCGCAGGCGGCCGAGCTGGCCTGGTTCGGCGCGACCGAGCGGGCGATGGCGCGCCGGCTGCGGCTGCTGGCCCTGGAGTCGGGCTGCGAGGAGGTGATCTCGCTGCGCGTGTCGGCGGGCGAGCACACCGCGCGGCCCGAGCACGTGCCCGGCGGGCGCGTGATCAACCCGGGCGACGCGCTGCTGGTGTCGGTGTGCGGCCGCTGGGACGGCTACTGCGCCGAGGCGGGCCGGGTGTTCGCCGTCGCCGAGCCGCCGGAGGACTACGAGGCGATGTACTCGGTCGTGCTGGCCGCCCACCGCGCGGCGCTGGCGGCGCTGCGGCCGTCGGTCCCGTTCGCGGAGCTGGCCAGGACGGTGCACGAGGTCATCGACGCCAGCGGGTACGGCCGCTTCGCCGCCCCGCACGTGGGCCGGGGCGTGGGCCTGGGCCACGACGAGGGGCCGCGGGCCGGCGAGGACGCGGTGTTCGCCCCCGGGATGACGGTCTGCCTGGAACCGGCCATCTACGTGCCCGACCTGTTCGGCGCGCGGGTGGCCGACGTGGTGGCCTGCACGGCCGCCGAGCCGGTGCCGCTGGGCACGCGGCCGCACACCCTGCACGTCCTCGACCGCTGAGGCGGCCTGCGCTTACGCTGGGTGACGACGATCACCGGGGGGCGTCGTGGATCAGTTCGTGCTGCTCATGCTGGTGCTGCTGGGCGCGCTGGTCACGGTTCCGCTGGGTGAGCGGCTGGGGCTGCCCGCGCCGGTGCTGATGACGCTGCTGGGCATCCTGCTGGCGGTGCTGCCGTTCGTGCCGAACGTGGACATCCCGCCGGGCATCGTGCTGCCGCTGCTGCTGCCGCCGCTGTTGTACGCGGCGGTGCGGCGTACGTCCTGGCGGCAGTTCGCGGCGAACTGGCAGCCGATCTTCCTGCTCGCGGTGGCGCTGGTGTTCGTGACGACGGCGGCCGTGGCAGCCACGGCGCACGCGCTCGTCCCCGGCCTGCCGCTGGCGGCGGCGGTGGCGCTGGGCGCGCTGGTCGCGCCGCCCGACCCGGTGGCGGCCACGGCGGTGGCCGGGCGGCTGGGCCTGCCGCGGCGCATGGTGTCGCTGCTGGAGGGCGAGGGCCTGTTCAACGACGTGACCGCGATCGTGCTCTACCACGTGGCGGTCGCGGCGGTCGTCACCGGCGTGTTCTCCTGGCCGGGGGCGCTGGGCGAGTTCGTGTTGTCGGCGGGGGTGGCCGTGGCGGCGGGGTTCGCGCTGGGCTGGGCGGCCGGGAAGCTGATGGCGCTGCTGGGCGACGCGACGCTGCAGGTGGGCCTGTCGCTGGTGGTGCCGTTCGTCAGCTACGCGGTGGCCGACGAGCTGCGCGGCTCGGGCGTGCTGGCCGTGCTGACCACCGCCTTCTACCTCAGCGACCGCATGTGGGACGCCGACGACGTGTTCGGCAGGTTCGCCTCGTCCACGTTCTGGCAGGTGGTGGACACGCTGGTGACGGGGGTCGCGTTCGGGCTGATCGGGCTGGAGCTGCACACGGTGTTCGGCACGGTCCACGGCCGGTTCGGCGAGGTGCTGTGGTGGAGCGCCGCCGTGGTGGGCGTCGTCGTGGTCGTCCGGCTGCTGTGGCTGCTGCCGGCCGCGTGGCTGGCCAAGAAGGGGCGGCGCGAGGACACCGAGGTGCCGATGAGCTGGCGCGAGACCGTCGTCATGTGGTGGGCGGGCATGCGCGGCGTGGCGTCCGTGGCGCTGGCGCTGGCCATCCCGCTGCGCATCCATGACGGGCGGCCGTTCCCGCAGCGGCCGGTGATCGTGTTCATCGCGTTCGCGGTCATCCTGGTGACGCTGGTGGTGCAGGGGCTGACGCTGCCGTGGCTGGTGGCGCGGCTCGGCGTCAAGGCCGACACGGCGGCCGAGCGCGATCTGGAGAAGCGCCTGGCGATCCGGGCCGCCCACGCGGCCAAGCGGCGGCTGCGGGAGATCGACGAGGCCGAGGACCTGCCCGAGGAGGTGGTCGAGCTGCTGGGCCGGCGCATGATGGACCTCGGGCTGCGGATCAGCCCCGAGGCCGCCGACGACGAGCGGCGCGAGGCGTTCGAGCAGCGGGCGCGGCGGGCCCGGCTGGTGCGGCGGGTGCAGGAGGAGATGATGTCGGCCGCCCGGCAGGCGGTGCTGGACGCCCGCCGCGACCCGCGGACCGACCCCCAGGTGGTCTCCCGGGTGCTGCGCGCCCTCGACGCCCGGAGCATGCGCTGACCAGCCCCGATCCGTCCACCGGAGGGTTGACGGTGTGTGATCGGGGGCCGCAGAGGGTAGTCATTTCCATATGCTGCGGATCGGCACGCTGGGCGCCGCCCCGTCGGTCGGCGTCGTGGCCTGTGGCTGGCACGACAGCGGTCCGGGCCCCTTCACCACCGGCATCAAGCTGATCTACACGCTCGGCGGCCCGCTGCCCGAGCTGCCCGGCCTGCGGATCGGGTCCGGGGCGCTCATAGGCGCCGAACAGATCGCCGCCGCGCTGCTCCAGGGTCTCGACGTGGTGATCACCGAACCCGCCTGCCCGGCCGCGCCCGTGGTGGCGGCCGGCATGTGGCACTACGGCTGGACCAGGCGCGACGTGTCGGCCCTGGCCGGGGCGACGGTGGCCGGTCTGGCGCTGGCCACGCAACCGGGCGCGTGCGTGGCGGAGATCGGGCGCGACGGCGCCGGCTCCATCGACGGGCAGATGCCGGCCGAGTCGGTACGGGCCCGCGTGGCGGCGGCGTTCTCCGGCGGCCGGTACCGCACACCGGAGGTGACGGTGCCGCTGGAGGCGGTGCGGCTCAGCGAGGACACGCCGTGCCGGATCCGCATCGCCCGCACCCCCGGCATCGTCGTCTGAGGCTCACGGGGGGCTGTGGGGCTCGGCGACGAAGAACCGCCGGCCTTTGGTGGCCCGGCACGAACCCTGATGTCGCCGCATGTCGTACGGTCGCCAGGGAGCACCTGCGCGCCGACCGAGTTGGAGAGAGTGTGAAGATCACAGGAGTAGAGCTGCGCCGGATCGCGATGCCGTTGGTGGCGCCGTTCCGCACGTCGTTCGGCACCGAGACGGCCCGGGACGTCCTGCTGGTCAGGGTGGTGACCCCCGACGCCGAGGGGTGGGGCGAGTGCGTGGCCATGTCCGAGCCGCTCTACTCCAGCGAGTACGTCGACGGCGCCGCCGAGGTGATCCGCCGGTTCCTGCTGCCCGCCCTGCCGCCGGCCGTGGACGCGTACGGCGTCGGCCGCGCCCTCGAACCGATCAAGGGCCACCGCATGGCCAAGGCCGCGCTGGAGACCGCCGTGCTGGACGCGCAGCTGCGGGCCGCCGGCGAGTCGTTCGGCCATTTCCTGGGCGCGGCCCGCGACCGGGTGCCGTGCGGGGTGTCGGTGGGCATCATGGACTCGATCCCGCAGCTCCTCGACGCCGTGGCGGGCTACGTCGAGGAGGGGTACGTCCGCATCAAGCTGAAGATCGAGCCCGGCTGGGACGTCGAGCCGGTGCGCGCGGTGCGCGAGCGCTTCGGCGACGACCTGCTGCTCCAGGTGGACGCGAACGCGGCGTACTCGCTGGCCGACGCCCGCCGGCTGGCCCGGCTCGACGCGTTCGACCTGCTGCTGATCGAGCAGCCGCTGGCCAACGACGACCTCGTCCAGCACGCCACGCTGGCCCGCCAGCTGCGCACGCCGATCTGCCTGGACGAGTCCATCGAGTCGGCCGAGCACGCGGCGGCCGCCATCGCGCTCGGCTCCTGCTCGATCATCAACATCAAGCCGGGCCGCATCGGCGGCTACCTGGAGGCGCGGCGCATCCACGACCTGTGCCGGGCCAACGGCATCGCGGTGTGGTGCGGCGGCATGCTGGAGACCGGTCTCGGCCGGGCCGCGAACGTGGCGCTGGCGGCGCTGCCCGGGTTCACGCTGCCGGGCGACACCTCGGGGTCGCGCCGCTACTTCGCGACCGACGTGACCGAGCCGTTCGAGCTGGTGGACGGCCATCTGGAGGTGCCCACGGGGCCGGGGCTCGGCGTCGAGCCGATCCCGTCGGTGCTGGAGGAGATCACGACGTCCACGGAGTGGATCCCGCTGTAGGGCGCCCGTCCTGGAGGGCGGGGCCGGCCGGGGTCGCGGGACCCCGGCCGGCGCCCTGCGGGTCAGGCCCGGGTGAAGCGCAGGCGCAGGGTGGCCGGGGCGGCGTGCAGGTCGTAGCGGGGCAGGGCGCCGGGGCCGCAGGTGGCGGTGCCGATGCCCTGCTGGGCGAGATCCAGGTGGAGGTGCACCCGGTCGCCGGGCACCAGGTCCGGACGGTGGCGGGCGGCCTCCAGCTCGGCGGTGCTCCACCGGCGCGCGGTCAGCCCGAACGCCGGCTCGCCCGCGACCCGGAACCCGGGCGTCCCGGCCGGCCCGCCGAGCTCGGCCCAACGCACGTCGGCGCGGCGGCCGTTCTCCTGCGGGTAGACGTAGGGCGTCTGGAGGTCGTCGATCGTGGCGCTCCAGCGGCCGACGCGGGCGGCCATGCCGGTGTCGGGGTAGGCCTCCCCCGGCCCCCGGCCGTACCAGGTGACGTGGGTGAGCTCGCCGGGCAGCGCCAGATGCACGCCCAGGCGCGGGATGGGGTCGCGCCACTCGCCCTCGGGCTCGACGTCCACGGTCAGTTCCAGGGCGTCGCCGGAGGGCGCGGTCCACGTCCAGGCGACGCGCATGCCGAGGTCGGTGGCGGCGGGGGCGACCCTGGTCTCGACGGCGAGTCCGTCACCGGTCCGCACGCCGTCCACGCGGTGGGTGAGGCGGTGCAGGCCGAGCTCACGCCACCTGCGGCCCAGGCCGCCGTAGCGGTCGTTGTCGGTGGGGGCGCGGTAGAGGTCCAGGCGCGGGCCTTCGACGTCGAGGCCGAACAGGCGCAGCAGGCGGCCGGTGCGCGGGTCGAACTCGCCGCCGCCCAGCCTCAGCCGCCCGCCGGACGTCCGCGGCCGGGCCCCCGCACCGGCGGCCGCGGGCACGGCGGGGCTCG